>JBGQDI010000186.1:0-5071 GCA_041495765.1 Nitrospirota bacterium | reverse complement strand
ATGCTGCACGCCCTGGCCACGCGCCTCATCGTGTACGACAACGACACCATCAGCCTCTTCGAAGGCACCTACAGCGACTTCCTCGAACGGGTGGGCTGGGGCGAAGAGGGCGGGCCGAAAAAGAAAAAACAGAAAAAGAACGCCGACCAGGGCGCGAACGGCAAGAATAACAACGGGAGCAAGGATGCCAAACGGCAGCGTACGTCGATCCTGAACGACCGCTCGAAAGCGCTGAGCCCCCTCGCTACAAAGATCGCGTCCCTCGAAGCGAGTATAACGGAGCTCGAGAAGGCGATCGAGAAGGACACCCAGGCCCTGGCCACGGCCTCATCCAAGGGCGAAGCCCTGGCGATCAGGACGCTTTCGGTCTCCCTGCGGGAGAATCAGCAGAAGATCGACACGCTTTTTGCCGAGCTCGAAACACTGACCGCTGAGCATGACGCGAAGGCGCAGGAGTTCGACCGGCAGTTGGGCGAGCTGGAGCAGGTGTCGTAGCTGGCAAGTTCGGTACATCACCCGCAACAATCAAAATCCCGGCAAACAGCCATGATGACTTTTTGACAGGATAACAGGATGGACAGGATTCACCGGGGAAATACGTTTTGAGCAGATTTTATCCCGTTATCCTGTCGATGATCTATCTTCCGGTTTGTTTAAAAGGAACTGGGTAATAGGATGAAGCCTGACAGTACTTCGTCAACCATGAACGGCTGGGACCGGTTCATTGCACAGCTGAAACAGGACGTCAAACAGTGGATCTTCTTCATGCTGACGCTCTCCCTGTTCCGGCTGACGCTGGTGGTCTGGTTCCGGGACAAGATCGAGCAGACCACTTCCCGGACAGATATCTTCAATACTTTTCTGAACGGCATGCGCTACGACGGCATGGCCGCAACCTACTGGATCCTCATCCCTTTCCTGCTGAGTCAGCTCTGCCGCATCGTCGATCTGCAGACCCTGGCCCATCGGGTTCGAACGTCCTTCGGCGCCGCCTTCTCCGTGCTTACTGCAATCCTCGCGGTCGTGACCATCATCTACTTCAAAGAGTACAACGACCAGTTCAACCACTTCGTTTTCAACCTCTACTATGACGACACCCGGGCCATTCTCTCCACGATCTGGACCGGCTATCCGGTGATCTCTGGATTGCTCGCGATCGGCATCCTTTCCGCAGCGCTCCTGATGCTGCAGCACCGGCTCCAGAAGCGCGACGACCGGAAGACCCGCCGGCTTCCGCTCGCGGCACGGGTCTTTTTCAGCCTGGTCGTGCTCGCACTGGTCGTGACCGGTCTGCGCGGGTCCTACGGCCACCGTCCTGCCAAACTGGAGGACGCAGCGGTCACGAAGGACCCGTTCCTGAACAAGGCGGTCCTCAATCCCTACATCGCGCTCACGTACGCCTACGGCACTCATCAAAAACTGGCGAACACCACCAGTGGGCTCGGAGCCTTTTTGCCGGACCGCGATGTGCGCAAAGCGGCCCAGACCGTTTTTCACACGACAGCCTCCTTTGATGATCTCGATGATTACCTGAAGCGGACCGCTGCGGGGCATGCCAACAGAACGCCGAAGCAGATCTTTCTGGTGGTCATGGAAAGCTATGATGCCTGGCCGCTCATGGAAAAATACGCCCCCCTCGGTCTCACCCATGAGCTCGCGGCCCTGGGTAAGAACGGCATCTGGGTCACCGATTTTCTGCCTGCTTCCGATGGCACCGCCACATCGCTGACAGCGATCATCTCCGGCCTGCCTGACGCGAACGTGGTCACGAACTACCAACGATCGTCCCGTACTGCTTATGCGTCGTCCATCGCCGAGTCCTTCAAACGCATGGGCTACCGTACACGGTTCTTCTACGGCGGCTATCTGAGCTGGCAGAAGCTCGGCGATTTCGTCACGGCCCAGGGATTCGAGGAGGTCTACGGCGCAGCCCATATCGGGTCCTGGGCGTCCCATAACGAGTGGGGAGTGGAGGACGAGGCGCTCTTTGACTTCATCGTTAAAACGGTCGGTGCCGCATCTGAGCGGCCGAGCCTCAATGTTATCATGACCACAAGCTATCACCCGCCCTATGAGCTGGATGTTTACGGCAAGGGATTTCCGCTTCATGCGGTGCCCGGTTCGCTCGCGGCCGAGTTCGACAATTCCGTTACGCTCAAAATGCTGGGCCATCTCTGGTATGCCGACCGCAGTATCGGCGATTTCGTCAGGAAGGCCGAGCACACCTTCGACGCACCGCTCTTTGCCTTTACCGGCGACCACTACGGCCGCAAGTTCATCAACACCCATCCCGGCCCCTTCGAACGGTCGGCGGTCCCCTTCATTCTATACGGCAGGGACGTCCTTAGTGGTGTGAAACTGCCGAAAGAGATCGCGGGAAGCCACATCGATATCGCACCGACGCTCATAGAACTTGCCGCGCCGCGCGGTTTTTCCTACTACGCTTTGGGAAACAATATCCTCGACCGAAAACACCAGCCCCTGGGCATCGGCAGGGACCTGGTCATCGGCCCCGGCTTTCTTGCCGATGTCTATGCTGCCTCGCCGCGCTTCTACCCGCTGCCTGGCAGGGAACTGCCGCGGTCCCTGCCTGACATGAAACTCCTCCGGTCGCTGCATCATGATATCCATGGCATAGGCTGGTGGCGGATCACGCAGGGCAACCTTTTAAGCATACCTCCGGCAAACCCGTTGCGAAGCTCCCCGACAACCACCACTGAAATGCTTTTTGTCCGCTAATGAACGCCAATACACGCGAATAGACCAAAGGCGCTGACGTTATTCGCGTACATTCGCGTTCATTCGCGGTTAAACCGACATTTCATCCTCCTCCGTCAAACTAAAAAAGGGGAGCCATTGGCTCCCCTTTGTGCATGCTGATCTGTTTTTCATTCCGCGGTCCGCTTCGGACCCCGTCGCCCTGCGGAAACTACTTTGCTGCCTGCAGCTGTGATATCACTTCCCTGATCTGGCCGGCGTCCGGTGAGTTCGGCGCAAGCTCAAGGAAGGTCTTGAACTCCTTGATGGCCTCCTCCTTGTCCTTGAGATCGATGAGTACGACCGCGAGGTTCCGGTGGGCGTTCAAGTGGTTTGGCGCTATCTTGATCGCTTTGCGGAACTCCGCAACCGCCCCCTCGAGCTTTCCCACGCCGCGCATACAGGTGCCCATATCGACCCGGACGTCCACGTTCTGGGGTTCCAGGGCAAGGGCCTTCTGGTAGGCTTCGATGGCGTCGCCGAACTGCTGCGTATCCATCAACGCGTTGCCCAGCGTGATCCAGCCGTCCGCTTTGCCCGGGTTCATCTTCGCCAAAGACCGCAGGTTGTCGATCTGCTGGGGAGAGACCATGACCTGCGGGGGAACGACGACCTGATTAGGCGCTTCTTTCTGTTTACAACCGACCGAACCGAACAGCACCACCAGTATTGCACACAGTAGTATTCTCATAGTACCCTCCGAAAATAATGAATTTCCTAAAAGCCTCTTTGACCGAACGGGATCCCTGCTGGTTGAGCAGCGGACTCTATCCGAAGATCGATGCCGTTCTCGCAGTATCAACCGGCAATTGCTCAGGCCTTGATGAAGGAACAGCAGTAATCGGACAATTTTGACACGTTCATTTTGAACTTTGCATTGGCCGCGACCTCGAAAGCCTCTCCGCCCTTTACCGCCTTCCATGTGGTCTGGCCCGGCAGCAGCACCTGAAGCTCGCCGGAAAGGATCTCCATGAGCTCCTTGTCAGCGGTCCCGAACTCGTATTCACCCGGCAGCATGATCCCCAGGGTCTTCTTCGATCCGTCAGGGAACAACACCGTCCTGCTCACGACCTTGCCGTCGAAGTAAACATTCGCTTCACGGACAACCGTTACATTCTTGAACTCCGACATAAGAGCACCCCCATTTATATTACCGTATTTGTAGGGCAGCTCTGCAAGACCACCCCAAAAAGAGCAACCAAGCAGGGTAGCCCCTACCGCAATGCAATATTTTTTATTGAAACCAGCCCATCGAGCCTTGAATAGCCGTCCTGCTTTCGGCTATTTCGCTGGAGACAGGAGAACCGGATTCGCATGGCTGAGAGCACCTGCTTTCGGCGCATCGGTGTATGAAAACGCACTCACCAGCGCATCCCCAAACACGTCTACTTTGGGTATATTTTTCATTTGAGGTAAAAGTTCAACCAGCTTCGCTGTCGTTCCAGCAAAGTCATTCGTTATATTCCCGACCTGCCATTCGTTGCGGACGAAAATTACTCGAAATGTGCTTTTCGTAGTGCCGTCAAAATCCCCTATATAATATGCCTTGCCTGACTCTACATGAATGACGCGACTGGACAACTCCTTGGGAAATGGCGTTTCCCCCTTTTTTTCGTTGCCCCAGCCTATCGTATAAACGATATGCGTCGCCTGGTAGTCTCCTGGATCAACAGCAACAGCATAAGGATCGCGGTTCGGCACGAACCTCATGGCAATCTCGCGTTTGTTGTCCACGGATGTTACGACAATTCCTGTCTTCTTAGCACCAAAATTGGATCCCGGTTCAGAGCTGAACCGGCCATACAAATATCCTTTTGCCGGCACTAAGACATCACCGGTGCCTATCGATGGCGCATATTTCATACAGCCACTCAGCCCAACAACTACGAGAATGAAGAGAAGCGCATTGCTGACTTTCTTTATCATCATATTATCCTTTCGGTCCATCATACCGATGGAAGATTTGGATGCGATTCATTCCGCAATCCGAAATCCGCAATCCGTAATTATCTCGTCAGGTGTCGGTACTTAATTCTATGCGGCTGGTCAGCCTCGGCGCCGAGCCGTTTCTTCCGGTCTTCCTCGTATTCGGAGTAGTTGCCGTCGAAAAAGACCACCTTACTCTCGCCTTCGAAGGCGAGCATATGCGTCGCGATGCGGTCCAGGAACCAGCGGTCATGGCTGATGACCACGGCGCAGCCCGCGAAGTTCTCCAGGCCCTCTTCGAGCGCACGCATGGTATTCACGTCGATATCGTTCGTGGGCTCGTCGAGCAGCAGCACATTCGCTTCTTCCTTTAATATACGCGCGAGAT
>JBGQDI010000185.1:0-5087 GCA_041495765.1 Nitrospirota bacterium | reverse complement strand
CCTTCCCTGTCTCACCCATTGTTACGATCGACTAGAACATCATAGAGAGGAACCCTATTTTGCAGAGGTGTAGGAATGATCAACGAGGAGGACGAACGCTGTGTTGAGTTTGTCCGCTCATGATAATAATGCCAAATTACGGCTGTTTATATCATATGATCGTAGTGTTTCCGGACAGTGCCTGGACCTGATGATCATTAACCATTTGATTTTAGGTAATAAAAAAAAATAAAGTGATGGTACGGTTATTGCTAAATAATATCAATTACGACGGTCACGATTCCTGAACATCTGTTAAAATAATATCTGTTGTTCATGTTCAGAAGGAGCACCTTAATCTAAGGAATTTCTGATCATCATTATGATTACTCGAATCGTTCGTTCCCCGTTCCAGTAATTGAAGAGCGCATTCTTATCAGGTCGCAGAAAAGGCGGGCAACATTTATGGGCATCCGTATCGATCGTTCAGACAAGAAATGCGTCATCACCTGCGATGGTGAGGTCACGCAGCAGCAGGTGCATGAGTTGAGGGGGGCTTTCATAAAAATGCTTATCGACGTCGATGAGGTGGCCTTCGATCTCCAGGGCACAGGCCATGCCGGACTTCCGTTGCTCCAACTGATCTGTTCTGCCCACCGGTCCGCAGCACGGTTGAATAAACGTTTTTTCTTTGCTGGAACGCTGCCCGATCTCCTGGAGAAGAGCGCAGGGGCAGCGGGCTACCTGCGCCAGTCAGGATGCAGCCTTGACCAGGACAAGACCTGTCTCTGGACAGCCCAATACAACAGGAGCGCACAATGAGCCAGGACCAGGAACCGATCGACGAGGAATCGACCGAACAGATTGTCGCCAAACTTCGCGAAGCGTTCAAGGACGAAGCGCAGGAGCTGCTTGCCGAACTTGAAGCCGCGCTACTCGAGCTCGAGGAGGTCCCGGGGGACGAGGAACATATCGGCCGGGTTTTCCGCGTCATGCATACGATCAAGGGTTCGGGCGGAGCCTGTGAGTTCACCGAGGTCTCGGCTTTTACGCATGAGATCGAGAATTTTTTCGACCTCGTGCGCAAGGGGAAGATCGCGGTGACCAAGGAGATCATCGACCTCACCCTGCGGGCCCGCGATCAGATCAAAGAGATGTTCGACGCATACTATTGCGGCCGCACCATTGTCCCCGGCACTGCCGTTGATATCCTGGCGCAGTTCAAAAAACTTACTCCGGCAAGCCTGACTGCAAAAAGTGCTGCACCTGCCCGCTCCAAACAACAGCAGGCTGAATCCGCAACCGCGCCGGCCCCGGGCCAGCAGATGACCTACCGGATCCAGTTCCGGCCTGGTCCGGAGGTCCTTGCTGAAGGGACCGACCCCCTCGATCTGCTGCACGAGCTCTCCAATCTCGGAAGCTGCAAAATCGTGGCGCATACCGACACCATTCCTTATCTCGAGGACTTCAATCCCGACCTGTGTTACACATCCTGGGATGTCATCCTGACGACCACGCAGGGGATCAATGCCATTCAGGACATATTCATCTTTGTCAAGGAAAGCAGCGACATCAAGATCGCGATCGTTGATGAGGATGGAAACACCGAGCACGACGAAGCTGCTTATAAGAAGCTGGGCGAGATCCTGCTCGAGCGGGGAGATATCGGCCATGCCGATCTGCAGATGGCGCTGAAATCGAAAAAGAAGGTTGGCGAGGTGCTTGTGGAAACCGGCATTGTGACCGGCGACCAGGTGGAGTCAGCCCTGGCTGAACAGGAACAGGTGCGTGAGATGCGCGAGCGGCGTCATACCTCGGAGGCCGCTTCGAGCATCAGAGTCTCGACGGACAAACTGGACGGCCTCGTAGACCTGGTGGGAGAACTGGTAACGGTACAGGCGCGTCTGAGCCAGACCGCCGCCACTCGCAACGATCCCGTGCTACTCACCATTGCCGAAGAAGTGGAAAGACTGACGGCGGACATGCGCGACCGGACCATGAGCATCCGTATGCTGCCCATCGGTACCACCTTCAGCAGGTTCAGAAGGCTGGTCCGCGACCTGGCAAAGGAACTGGGCAAGGACGTGGAGCTCGTCACCGAAGGCGCCGAGACCGAACTGGACAAGACCGTGATCGAAAAGCTCGGCGATCCGCTGGTCCATCTGATCAGGAACAGCCTCGACCACGGCATCGAATCCCCTGAGGTCCGACAAGCTGCGCGCAAGCCCAAGGTCGGCACTATCAGCCTCTCCGCCGTGCATTCCGGCGCCCATGTCCTGATCGAGATCCGGGACGACGGTGCCGGCCTCGACCGCGATGCGGTCCGCGCCAAGGCCGTTGAACGGGGTCTTATCCGGGATGACGCTGAGCTGACCGACAAGGAGGTCCTGGGGCTGGTGCTGCTGCCCGGATTTTCCACGGCAAAGACAGTTACCAGCGTTTCGGGCCGCGGCGTGGGGCTCGATGTCGTGAAGCGGGCCATTGACTCCCTGCGCGGAACGATCGAGATCAGCAGCGACCGAGGGAAGGGGACCATGATCACGCTCCGGCTGCCGTTGACCCTGGCCATTATCGACGGGTTCCTGACGAAGATCGGCGAAGAGAACTTCATCTTCCCCCTTTCGCTTGTCGAAGAATGCGTGGAGCTGATCGGCAACAACTCTTCGACAGGCAATAACAAACATATGGTAACCGTGCGCGGGCATATTGTTCCCTATGTACGTTTGCGGGAACAGTTCAGCATCAACGGCACCAAGTCGGCCATCGAGCAGATCGTCATTGTCCGGATCGAGGACAAGCGGGTCGGTTTTGTCGTCGACCAAATCGTTGGCGGCCACCAGACGGTCATCAAGAACCTCGGAACTTTCTACCGCGATGTGAAGGGGCTCTCGGGCGCTACTATCCTGGGAGACGGCACGGTTGCTCTGATCCTGGACGTACCGAAGCTCGTGCAGATAGCGGAGACCGATGAGATCTCTCTTACTTCGGCGGGTGGTCCCATGACCTTCGATAACTAACGCGACAGCCAGGCAGACGAGCGGTGTTTTTTGTCTGCCTTTTTTTTAACGACACATCTGGTAAAGGAGATAAAAAATGCTGAAGAACATGAAGATTGGGATGCGGTTGGCTTTGGGATTCGGAATAGTATTGCTGCTTCTTATCGGTATTGCGGTCTCCGGCTACTGGGGGACCAATGCCATGTCTGCAGCAACGATCAAAATGATAAGTGGTGACCAGAACGTAGCCGAATATGCCGCCCGGGCGCGAGCCAATGTGAACGCGCTTCGGCGGTACGAAAAGGACCTGTTCCTGAACATCGGAGCCAAGGACAAAGAAGCGCAATATATGGACGACTGGAAGCAACAACATGAGGGCCTGAGCGGGCGGCTTAATGATCTTGAAAAGGTCGTGGTCATCGAGGCTGAAAAAGAAAAAGTAAAGGTCATGAAGGACGAGCTTGCCAAATATGACGAAGGATTCAAAAAGGTTTACGGCATGATCCAGTCTGGAGCTGTAAAAACGCCCCAGCAGGGCAATGCAGCTATTGGTGAGTATAAAGAAGCGACGCATAAGCTCGAAGCGACTGCCAAGGAAATGGCTGATACTGCCAATAAACGGATGGAAGCAATGGAAGTCTATTTTATCGATCTCACTAAACATACCAATATGGTCATGTTCAGCCTTGCGCTGATCGCTACCATCGTAAGTATCTTCATTACTCTTTTCATCACCCGCAGCATCACCAATCCGGTGAACGAAGCCCTGGGCGTCTCCGGCAAGCTCGCGTCGGGCGATCTTACCTTCAATATCGAGGTCAAGAGCCAGGACGAGCTGGGCCAGTTGCTCGGGGCCATGAAGAACATGGTCGAGAAGCTCAAGACCGTGGTCGGCGATGTCAAAACCGCAGCGGACAACGTAGCTTCGGGCAGCCAGCAGCTTTCGGCCGGGTCCGAACAGATGTCGCAGGGCACGACCGAACAGGCCGCATCGGCAGAAGAGGCCTCATCATCCGTTGAAGAGATGAATGCCACGATCAAACAGAACGCCGACAACGCTTCCCAGACCGAGAAGATCGCGCTTAAATCCGCCAACGATGCGTTGGAGAGCGGCAAGGCCGTTTCCGAGTCCGTGTCGGCCATGAAGGAGATCGCATCGAAGATCTCGATCATCGAAGAGATCGCGCGCCAGACCAACCTGCTGGCGCTGAACGCCGCCATCGAGGCCGCGCGTGCAGGCGAGCACGGCAAGGGCTTCGCCGTGGTGGCTTCGGAAGTGCGTAAACTGGCGGAGCGCAGCCAGACCGCGGCCGGCGAGATCAGCCGGCTTTCCACGTCGAGCGTAGAAGTGGCGGAGCGCGCCGGCACCATGTTGACGAAACTCGTGCCGGATATCCAGAAGACCTCGGAGCTCGTGCAGGAGATCAGCGCGTCGAGCAAGGAACAGGCCAGCGGCGCAGACCAGATCAACAGCGCCATCCAGCAGCTCAACCAGGTGATCCAGCAGAACGCCGGTGCCGCCGAAGAGATGGCTTCCACCGCAGAAGAGCTTTCTTCTCAGGCGGAACAGCTTCAGGGCACTATTTCGTTCTTCAAGACGAACGCGGTGGAGGGGACATCACGCCGGCTTGCCGCAGTCAGGAAAGTAGCAGCTCACGCCCCGTCCCACCAGGTCCAGATCGCCCATCTGGCAAAAGGGCCGGCTGCAAAACCCGCAGGTGTTGCGCTCAACATGAGCCATGACGGCCACGGGAAAGCGGATGGCAAGGACGCGGAATTCGAACGATACTAGTCATTTCGGATTGCGGATTTCGGATCGCGGATTGGTAAAACCGAGGCATCGACACCAAAGCTTTTCCGCTTTTCATTCCGCAATCAGCAATCACCTAATCCGAAATTGTGTGGGAGGGAAACCATGAGCGTAGCTGAGATAGCAGTAACAACGCAGTATCTGACCTTTAAGCTTGGCGAAGAAGTGTACGCTGTCGATATTTCGAAGGTCCGTGAAGTGCTCGATTTTACGACCGTCACGAAGGTTCCTCGCACGCCCGATTTCATGCGGGGGGTCATCAATCTGCGCGGAAGCGTGGTGCCGGTGGTGGACCTGCGGCT
>JBGQDI010000184.1:0-5159 GCA_041495765.1 Nitrospirota bacterium | reverse complement strand
GTTCGAGCGGCGCTGCAGGTCGAGATGGACCCAGCCGCGCTCGTGCAGATCGGCGATGATCGTTTCGAACTGCTTGATGGCCCCCGGCCCGATCTCGCCCGGGAGGTGGCTGCCCAGGTCCCTGCCTTCGAGATATTCAACAGCAATGGCGAAGGGGGACAGCCGCTTGAACCGCGACGGGAGGCCGTCGATACCGGCAAGCGCCCCATAGGCGCGGCACTCACGGGCAACGACCATACGGCCCACGAGGTTCCGTTCCAAGAACCCTTTGTTCCCGAAATCCTTGACCACGGAACGCTGTCCGGCGAAGCAGGTAATGAACACGTCCGCTTTAAAGGATTTCCCCGTTATGAGGACCTTTTCGCGATTCGCAAGAGCGGTATCGTATGAGAGATCAGGGTGCATAGATCACCGGTGCCTGAGGTCGACCGGTCATTTTTCAAGATCCCGCAGGAACTGGGTCAGGAGCCGGGTACCGATGCCGGTCGCGCCCTTGGGGGTGTAGGGCCGGTCCTTTTCGGTCCAGGCGATCGCGGCGATATCCAGGTGCACCCAGGGGTACTGCTGCACGAACTTGGACAGGAAGGCGGAGGCCGTGATGACCGAAGCCGCCCTGCCGCCCGTGTTCTTCATGTCGGCGATGTCGCTCTTGATCTGGTCGTAATAGTTCTCCCAGAGCGGAAGCTCCCAGACGCGCTCGCCGGTCTTTTCGCCGGCCGCCCGCAGCTGCTGTTTGTACTTGTCCGACGTACCGACCATGCCGGCAGCCTCATGCCCCAGCGCGATGGTGCAGGCGCCGGTGAGGGTCGCGATGTCGACGATCACGGAGGGTTTGTATTTGCAGGCATAGGCAAGGGCGTCGGCAAGGATCAGCCGTCCTTCAGCGTCGGTATTGATGATCTCGATGGTCTGTCCGGAAAGGCTGCGGAGCACGTCGCCGGGCTTCAAGGCCCTGCCGCCGGGCATGTTCTCGGCAGCGGGAAGAAGCCCCACGATGTTCAGTTTGAGCTTGAGCGCCGCGGCACTCCGGATGGCGCCGAGCACCGCCGCGCCGCCGGACATGTCGTCCTTCATCCGGTCCATGTTCTCTGCCGGCTTGATCGAGATGCCGCCGGAGTCGAAGGTGATGCTCTTGCCCACGAGCGCGATGAACGGTCGTGAGCCGCCGCCGCGGTACTCGATGATGACGAACTTGGGGGGCTGGATGCTCCCGGCCGCGACGCCCAGGAACGCGCCCATGCCGAGCTTTTCGATCTGCTTCCGCTCCAGGACCTGGACCTTCAGTCCGTACTGCCGGGCCACCTTCCGGGCATGGCCGGCCAGGACCGTGGGCGTCATGTCCGCTCCCGGATGGTTCACCAGGTCGCGCACCATCATTGCCGATTCGGCGATGATCTTCCCGGCGTTCACGCCCTTGCGCATCGCGGCGACCGAGGCAGCCGTCCCGGCGAAAAGCGTGAGGGCCTTGATCTCTTTTCGTTTGCTGCTCTCGTCATTCGTCTTATATTTAAGGAACCGGTACAGCCCGAGCATGCTTCCCTCGGTCAGCGCCTGCGCCGTCTCTTGTGCATCAAGGCCCAGTCCTTCGGAAACGAACACGAGGGATTCTGCACCGCTGCTCCGGGCATGGGCCGCTGCCTTGCCTGCCGCCAGCCGAAGCCGATCCAGGGTCAGGTCCGCCCGTTTGCCGAGCCCCACGAGGATGAGCCGCTCGGCGGCCATGGCTGCACCGGGATAGAGCAGTTGGACACTGCCGGGCCGGGCAGTGAATTCCCCCCGCTTGACGAGCCGGGAGATCATGCCGTCCATGTTCCGGTCCGTGCGCTCCTGCTCTTTTCCGGGTTTTCCATCTTCGAACAGGGGAAGGACCGCTGCTCCGGTCTTCTGTTTTTCAAGGCTGCCGCTGATGATGTTTATCTTCATGATTGGTGATTCCGGATAAGTTATTGTCCGCGTCGACCGACGCTATTCAGGATAATTCGAAAAAGAAAAATTGAGCCACAAAAAGCACATAAGTCACTGAGGTTAACCAGAAACAAAAAAGAGCTTCGTTATTACTCGTGAAAAGTATTTTTCAAAATTCCATGTGACTTTTGTGCATTTTGTGGCTAAACGTCTTTTCGTTGTTCAATGGTCTTTTCTGATCACAACCGGCTCAAGACCTTCCCGCGCTACCCTGCCGGCCACGGTCTCCGCCTTTTCCTCGGTCGGATAAACGCCGACCTCGACATGGTACAGCGTGCCGAGGTTCGTTGTTCCGGTGACGATCGAGATGACCTCGAATTTTGAGGAGAGCCGCTCCTTCAGCAACCGGGCATTTTCTTCTTCCACATATTGTGCTGCATGGACCGTAAAAGAGGCCGTTCCGGGAAGGTCGTCGAGACGCTCGATCATGACCTGCGCCGTTCCTTCCGCAGCGAACTCCAGCGTACGGGCGGCTTCATAGGACAGGTCGAGCACCCGGCTGTTGACAAAGGGGCCCCGGTCGTTCACCCGTACGGTCACCTTCCGGTCGTTCTGCAGGTTCGTGACGCGGATCATGCTGCCGAGCGGCAGCGTACGATGGGCAGCGGACAGGCCGTGGCTGTCGAACAGATCGCCGCTCGCCGTTCGTCTGCCCTGAAGTTCCTTCCCGTACCAGGCCGCGGTCCCATTCTGCCAGAACGTGGCGTCCAGGGGGGCAGCTTCCGCAGCCGTGGACGGTACTGCAGGCGAAGCCGTCTCCGGCATCACGTCGACCGTTTCAATGCACGAGGCGGCCAGCAGGGCGAGTACGAAGGCTGCACCGCTGCTGATGCCTCTCGCACACCACCCTGCGGAGCAGGCGCTCAGGCGAACGCCCCGGTCCTTAAGCAGTCGCCTTTTCACCGGCAGCTGCCTTATCAGCAGCAGCCTTTTTCGCAGCTGCCTTGTAGGACTTTGCCGTATGAAGTTTGCGCTGGGCCCGCTTGACCTTCTTCAGTGCCTCGCGTGCCTCGGGTTCTGATTTTTTGCCTTCCGACTTTTTCGCTTTTTCTGCGGCGGCCTGCTTCAATTTCTTGATCTGCTCCTGGAGCTCTTCTACGTTTACTTTGATCACTGCGTACGCCTCCTTGGAATTTGTTTTACAGAGCCACCATAATAGACAAAAAGGGTCGGGAAATCAAGCAATTTCATTTTTCAGCGGGAACTGCATGCCGGGACAGGACAGGGTGAGCAGGGGAGCAGGAGGTTGGAGGCCACAGGATAAAAAAATGGCCGCCTGTTGTCAGGCGGCCATCGATGAAGGCGTTATTAGCAACCCACTGGTGCTTTTTTGGGTGCTGCAGCTGCTGCGGGAGCTGCCTTGAGGCTCATCACGGTGTCCTTCTCAACGGAGATCTCCACCTTATCGCCGACCTTTACTGCACCGAGGTTGACGGACTTGTCAGCCTTGAGCGCCGTATCAGCATTGGTTCCTTCTGCACAGAACGTCACGGTGCCGGCCTTTGCATCAACAGCCTTTACCGTACCCTTCTTCATCTCTGCTGCAACGGCCAGGGAAAACAGGGACACAACCATTACTGCAACTGCGAGAACTGCGGCGATCTTCTTCATATTCTTTACTCCCCCTTGTTAGGATTTAATTGCTACGGAGCAGTACAATACCACAGTTTTAAAAAGCTAGTCAATTAAAATTTTACATCATACCATTCAACAGTTTGGGCGGGAGCTATTGCTTTATGCAACCAGACTACCCTCTTTTTCTCCAAAACCACCGTATCATGCTCCCCGCGCCTTCAGGAGCTTTTCCACCGCCGCGATGCTTTCTGAGTACACCCGGCATTCCTGCTCATATTCTTCCTGCAGGTTCTGGGCTTTCTCTGCACCGATGTGGACCGAGGTCTTGACAAAGGTGAAGGAATGCTGGTCCTCGATGTCGCAGAGATTGTCCTTGAGCCTTGCGAGTTCTTTTTGCAGCTCTTCGATGGTCATTTTCTCATAGTTTTTACTCATAGCTATACACCCTCCAGCAATGTTCAATTTTCTAAATCCACGAAAAACTTAATTAAGAAAATGGTCACTAATCTTAAACATCAAATAGCCACAAAAAGCACTAAGTCATATAGTGTCCGAGACTATATCAGACCGGTGAGGTATTTTCTTGTGACTTCTGTGCATTTTGTGGCCAATCGTTTTTTAAAGCATGCGGTCAGGAGTTCAGTTTCCTGAGATGTTCCAGTGCGTCAATCCTGTCCTGCAGCATGCCTGCCGCCTGCCGTTCCCGGATATCCTCCAGGATCTCCTTAAAGCGCGGACCGGGTTTGAATCCGCGCGCAATCAGGTCCTTGCCCGTGATCAGCGGCTTTGCCTCTGCTTTGAGGAACTTCTCGTAATAATAAGCGAGCACGGTGGCCATGGGACGCTCGGTATCTGTAAAAAGCTCTTTGGGCATGATATCGAGCGTAGCGCGCGCGTCCGCCTGGGCAAGGACAAGACTTTCCGGCAGGCCGTCGCGCATGTCGCGGCAATAACGATACATGGCGTTCTTGCTCGGCCCGCCCGGCGCGGAGAGGTTAAAGAGCCTCATATGCTGCCTGATAGCGCCGGTGACAACCACCTCGGTGTCGCGCGAAAGTCTGAAGCGTCTGCAGGTCTCCTTCGCCTTATCAGCGCCAATGCCGTCATGGTAATAAAAATGGATGCGCCCTTCCTGCTGGGTAAAGGTCTCGGGCTTTGCGATATCGTGCAGGAGGCAGGCGAAGCGAAGCGCCGCCTTGCGGGGAATAAACTGTTCCAACGGTTCGTCCAGATGCTCCAGAATGCGGTCGGCATAGTCCGGAGCGATCTTCGGCAGGTCCGTCAGCACGCTGTCAACATGCTCGGCAGCCTTGATCGAGTGGGTCCGCACATCATAGACATGATATCTGCCGGGCGCAAATCCTCTGAGCGCTTCGAGCTCCGGAAGGAGCTGCGGCAGAAGTCCGAGAGAATCCAGCAGCGACAAATAGGCGGCTGTCCCGGGCTGCGACAATATCTGAAAGAACTCGTCGCGCACCCGCTCCGGCGAAGACCGGCTGATCAGGGCGGCCCGGGACCGGATCTGCTCCTGCGTCCCCGTTTCTATGGTGAATCCGAGTGTGGCTGCGAACCGGACCGCACGCAGCGAGCGGAGCGGGTCTTCGTCGAGCACTTCTGGC
>JBGQDI010000183.1:0-5288 GCA_041495765.1 Nitrospirota bacterium | reverse complement strand
CCTGGTCAAGGACGTGAAGGACATCGCCCAGACCATCAAGGAAGCGTTCTATATCGCCTCCACGGGAAGGCCCGGTCCGGTACTCATCGATCTTCCCCGCGATGTGGTCACGAACAAGGCGGAATTCCACTGGCCGGAGCATGTCGACATCCGCAGCTATAAACCCTCGGTCATGGGAAATAAATGGCAGATCAAGCAGGCGGCCGAGGCGATCGCAAAAGCGAAAAAGCCCGTGGCCTATATCGGCGGCGGCGTGATCAGCTCCAATGCTGCGGCGGAGATTCTTGAATTCGCGGAAATCACGAAGATCCCGGTGACCCATACGCTGATGGGCATCGGCGGCTTTCCGGGCACGCATCCGCTTTCGCTCGGGATGCTCGGCATGCATGGCACCTACTACGCCAACATGGCGATTCACAACTCGGACCTCATTGTCGCCATCGGCGCCCGGTTCGACGACCGCGTGACAGGCAAGGTGGAAGGGTTCGCCCCGGAGGCAAAGATCGTCCATATCGACGTGGACCCGACCTCGATCAGAAAGAACGTGCGTGTGGACATCCCCATCGTGGGCGATGTGAAGCACGTGATGGTCGAGCTCAACAAGGAGCTTCATCAGAGCAAAGAACCGTGGGACCAGATCCGCAAGAGCTGGAGCAAGCAGATCGAGGCCTGGCGCGAAGAGCGGCCCCTTTCCTATGAATATGCCGACGATGTCATCAAACCGCAGTTCGTCGTCGAAAAGCTCTATGAGGTCACGAAAGGGGATGCCATTATCGTGACCGATGTGGGCCAGCATCAGATGTGGGCCGCACAGTACTTCAAGTATGACAAGCCCCGTGATTGGCTGTCGTCCGGCGGCCTGGGGACCATGGGATATGGTTTCCCCGCGGCAATCGGCGCCAAAGTCGCCAATCCCAAGCGCGACGTGTTCTGTATCACCGGCGACGGCGGCATCCAGATGAACGTCCAGGAGCTTGCTACTGCGATCGAGAATAAAATTCCGGTGAAAGTAGTGATCCTGAACAACCGTTACCTCGGCATGGTGCGACAATGGCAGGAATTGTTCTACCAGGAGCGCTATTCGTCTGTGGACCTGGGCAGCTCGCCGGACTTTGTGAAGCTCGCAGAAGCCTACGGTGCTATCGGCCTGCGTGCTACGAAGCCGTCGGAGGTAACCGCAGTGCTGGAAGAGGCGTTGAAGGCGAAGCAGACGGTGTTCATGGATTTCGTGACCGCCCGGTATGAAAAGGTCTTTCCCATGGTGCCGGCAGGCGCAGCCATCAACGAGATGATCTTCGGGGAAGAACCCAAGAAGGAAGAGAAGAAGCTCAAGGCGGTAAAATAATTTCGGATTGCGGAATAAAATCTGCGGTCAAGGCAACTGAGGTAGACATAGAATGAAACATATCATATCCGTACTGGTAGAAAATAAATTTGGCGTATTGTCGCGGGTGTCGGGCCTCTTCAGCGGCAGGGGATTCAATATCGAAACAATATCGATCGGCCCCACGCTTGACCCTACGGTCTCGCAGATGACGATCGTGACGACCGGTGATGAGCGCATTCTCGAGCAGATCCTGAAGCAACTCAACAAGCTGATCGACGTTATCAAGGTGACCGACCTCGCGGAGAAGGAGTATGTAGAGCGCGAGATGTGCCTCATCAAGGTCAACGCTCCTGCCGAGCACCGTGCCGAGGCGCTCCGGATCGCCGATATCTTCCGGGCGCGGGTCGTGGACTCCTCGCAAAAGAGCTACACCTTCCAGATAACGGGAGATGAAAAAAAGATCTCGGCGATCATCGAGCTCCTCCGGCCCATCGGCATCAAGGAGATCGTGCGGACCGGCAAGGTGGCGATCACCCGTGAGTAAGGTCAGGGAGGCCGGCGTGAACCAAGTATCTCTTTTTCGCATCAGCGTGGTATTTCTTCTGACGGCCCTTCTGGCTGGATGTGCGCCCAGGGGCCCGATCCTGATGGATTTCAAGTACCAGCAGCCGAAGTCCCCGGCCGCAGCGGCGGCAGCAGTGACCGTGGCGGTCAGTCCTTTCAAGGATGAACGCGCGAAGGTAGAATCGGTCGTCGGGAAGCGGTTCAACGAGCTCAACGAGCTGAAAACCGACCTTGTTGTACAGGGTACGGTCTCGACCAAGGTCACGACCGCTCTTAAGGCTGCGCTCGAGGCACGGCGCATCATTGCCAAGGATGCCGCTGCATGGGACCTGATCGAGGCCGGTATTGCAGCGCCTGGTGCGGATCTTCTGATCGGCGGAGAGATCAAGACCCTCTGGGTGGATGCGACGTCGCAGCTCGCGAACACGACCTCAAAGGCCGACGTGCAGCTGCGCATTGTCGTGGCCGATATGGCACAGAAAAAGATCATCCGCATCCTGAACGTGAACAGTAAGATCGAACGCCAGAACATCGCCAATACCGCGGCTTTTATCGAACGCGCGCTGTCCGAAGCGCTTACCGGCGCGATCGATCAGATCTTTGCCGATGAAGAACTGAAGAACCGGTTCAAATAGAATCAGCGGGTATTGAATATTATTTACTATCGTTGAAAGGGGATACAATGAAACTTTATTACGACAAGGACGCCGATCTTTCCATCATCCGCGGCAAGAAGGTGGCCATTGTGGGCTATGGCTCCCAGGGCCATGCGCATGCGCTGAACCTGAAGGACAGCGGCGTCAACGTCACGGTCGCCTTGCGTGAGGGCTCGTCCTCGGTCAAGAAGGCGCAGACCGCAGGTCTTGCCGTGAAGAACATCGCCGACGCGGTGAAAGAGGCGGACCTGGTGATGGTGCTGGCGCCGGACGAGCATCAGCGCTTTATTTACGCTGACAACATCGCACCGAACCTGAAGAAGGGGGCGACGCTCGCCTTTGCCCATGGCTTTAACATCCACTATAACCAGATCGTGCCGAGAACCGATCTGGACGTGATCATGATCGCCCCCAAGGCTCCGGGCCACACGGTGCGCAGCGAGTTTGTTCGGGGCGGCGGCGTTCCCGACCTGATCGCCATCTTCCAGAACGCTTCCGGCAAGGCCAAGGACACCGCGCTTTCCTATGCCTCCGCCATCGGCGGCGGCCGCACCGGCATCATCGAAACCACCTTCAAGGACGAGACCGAGACCGATCTCTTCGGTGAGCAGGCGGTGCTTTGCGGCGGCTGCGTGGAACTCGTGAAGACCGGCTTCGAGACGCTGGTGGAGGCGGGCTACGCTCCGGAGATGGCCTATTTCGAGTGTCTCCATGAACTGAAGCTCATCGTCGATCTCATGTACGAAGGCGGCATCGCCAACATGAACTACTCGATCTCGAACAACGCCGAGTACGGCGAGTATGTCACCGGCCCGAAGGTGATCAACGAGTCGAGCCGCGCCGCCATGAGGGAGGCGCTCAAGAACATCCAGAGCGGCGAGTACGCCAAGCGCTTTCTCCTCGAAGGCATGACCAACTATCCGGAGATGACGGGGCGTCGCCGTCTGAATGCCGCGCACCAGATCGAGATCGTGGGCGAGAAGCTCCGCAGCATGATGCCGTGGATCACTGCAAACAAGCTCGTGGACAAGAACAAGAACTAAGGCGGCAGAAGTAAGAAGACAGAAGTAAGAAGCGAGAAGGGAAAGCATACCCGCATGATGAAAAACTATGGCATACCCGTCGCCTCCGAAGGATGGCCGTTCATCATCCCGCTGGCGATCGTTACGGCGCTGCTCTTCGCTTTCGGCTGGAAGAACACGGCTTATGTTTCGCTGGTGCTGACGCTCTTTGTCCTGTTCTTTTTTCGCGACCCTGAACGTCTTCTCCCGAAGGGAGAGGGCCTGGTGGTATCGCCTGCCGACGGCAGGGTGATCGTGATCAAGGACGTATACGAGCCTGACTACCTGAAGCAGGACGTGAAGCAGATCAGCATCTTTCTCTCCGTGTTCAACGTCCATGTGAACCGGGCGCCGGTAGGCGGCAGGGTGGAGTCGGTGAAGTACAATCCCGGCAAGTTCCATGTGGCCTCGGTGGACAAGGCATCGCTCGATAACGAACAGACCGGCATGGTCATTGTGAGCGGAAAACACAAGATACTGGTCAAACAGATCGCCGGGCTCATTGCTCGTCGTATCGTCTGCTATGCAAAGCCCGGCGATGTGCTGGCACCCGGGGAACGGTACGGCCTGATCCGCTTCGGGTCACGGGTGGACCTCTTCCTCCCCAAGGACACGGAGCTCAAGGTCAGGGTTGGAGACCGCATCAAAGGCGTACGGGACATCATCGGAGTATTAAAATGAGAAAAGGGATCTATATCCTGCCCAACCTCATTACGCTCCTGAGCATGTTCTCGGGGTTCTATGCCATCGTGGCATCGCTGAATTCCGATTATGAACGCGCAGCCTGGGCGATCATGATCGCCTCTGTTTTTGATGTGCTGGACGGCTGGGTCGCACGGCTGACGCATACGGCGACTCGTTTCGGCATTGAGATCGACTCCCTGGCGGACGTGATCTCTTTCGGTGTCGCCCCGGCCATCCTGGTCTATACGTGGACGTTGTCGTCCTTTGGAAAGGCCGGCTGGCTCGGTTCGTTCTTCCTGGTCGCCTGTGCTGCGCTCAGGCTGGCACGGTTCAACGTCCAGATGGGCGGCGCAGAAAAGAAACATTTTACCGGGCTTCCAACGCCGGCCGCAGCGCTCGTTATCGCCACGACCGTGGTCGCCTACGACGAGCTCATCCAGATACTGGAACACCTGCGACTGGCGTCGCTGGCCGACATGGTGGGCAAAGACTACTGGGTGCTCGGCCTTACATTCCTCCTGGCAGCGCTCATGGTGAGCAATATAACGTACCACAGCCTGAAAGAGGCCAATTTGAAGGCGCGGCGGCCCTTCGGGATCCTGGTGGGCATTGTGGCATTCCTTGCAGTCGTTGCGTATCATCCGTCGCTTGTCCTGTTCCTGGTCATTATCTCGTACGTGTCTTTTGGCCTGGTGGAGGCGCTGTACCACCTTCTCCGGAGGAAACCGAAGGAAGCCGCTGCTTAGTCTCTCCTGGTCGCAATGGTCTTACGACGGTGAGTGGGCTGAGAGATCCGCATATGCTGATCTCTCTTTTCTATTTATGAACATGTTGCCTGCATCGTGCCCCTGTCGCAGCCGGACATGACGTGGAGGAGCTTATGGATACCAGAATAAAGATATTCGATACGACACTTCGCGACGGGGAACAGTCCCCGGGCGCAAGCATGAACGTGGAAGAAAAGATCACCCTGGCGAAGCAGCTTGCCCGGCTTGG
>JBGQDI010000182.1:0-5314 GCA_041495765.1 Nitrospirota bacterium | reverse complement strand
GCGGTGTTCATTCCGCATACGAACCCGGAGATGCTGAAGGCGTGAGGCCTGCAATTTCAAGTCTGAACCAAAGGGCGAAGCTGAAAGGCGTCTCTCGCAAAGTGCGCAAAGGACGCCAAGAAAACCCTTATATATATGTTTTAAAAAGTATGGCCTTGCCCTTCTTTGCGACCTTTGCGGGCTTTGCGAGAAATTTATTTTGACGTTTTCCCTGCATTGCGCTCTGCCAGTGGCTCTTATCAGCATAAAAAAGCCGGTCATGAAGATCATGACCGGCAGTGAAAATATAAACAGGCGTTGCTTACGGATCAAGGATTTTAACGTTCCGCGGAGCCAGCTGGTACTGACGGGAAATAAACACTGTGCTTCTTTGGCTCTGCTGCTGCAGACCCGCTGTTGTACATTGCTCCCTTTCTCCCGTGCTCGCAGCCGGCCGAGGGGTCTTCCGTATTCCTGTCGTTCTGAACCCTGTAGGTTGGGAGTTCGGCCACTCAACTTGCAGCCCACTTTCCAATCTCGGCATATCAGGACAACCGACCTTCGCCCCTGGTAAGCGGTGTTAAAAAGCATACACCGAACGGTGCTGATCCGGCAACGCCGTTTTGTACTTTTTCCTTCTCAAAGATCGTTTACTTGTTAATTTCAGTATACCACAAAATGTCCAGGATGGAATTATTTTTTATTCAAATTTGTCTTGACCGTCCGTCCCGGACTCTTTAATATCGGACGGATAATTCTTATGGATACGATCGTTCCGTCAAAACAGGAGTTCCTCGATGCCGCCCGCAGCGGCAGCATATTGCCTTTGTACGCGCTCATCGACCAGCCTGCGCTTACGCCGGTTGCGGCGCTCGAAGCGCTCCGGTCCGGCGGTCATGCCGTGCTGCTCGAGAGCGCCCGGGTCAATGAACGGACGGGCAGGTACTCCTTTATCACGGCGGAGCCCTACCTCATCTTCCGGTCCAGGGGCGAGAACGTGGAGCTGAGCCTGCCGGCAACGCCGACGGGCAAATACGGCCGGCGCGCGACGGTGAATAAAAAACCGCTCCTGAAGCTCCGGGAGCTGTTGTCCAATTACCGCACCGAACGCATCGAAGGCCTGCCGCCTTTTACCGGCGGTGCCGTGGGTTTCTTTTCCTACGATTTCGTCCGTCAGATCGAGGCGGTCCCGCAGCGCGCGCAACGGGACCTCGATATTCCCGAAGCCTATTTTGTCTTCGTCGACCTGGTCATCGCCTTTGACCATCTGCAGGGCCGCTCCTGGATCATCGTAAACCCCGGAGCACGGGAGCAGGAGATGGGGTACCGCAAGCCCGGGCCGGACCAGTGGGAACGGCTGTATGATGAGGCAACGGCCCGTCTTTCTGCAACAGCCGGGAAGCTTCGCACCCACCCGACCTTTCCGCCTGCCGTGGAAAAAACCGGCGGCAGGCAGGTCCGTCTTGAACCGAACATGCCGCGCGAAGCCTTTGAATCGATGGTTGTGCGCTGCAAGGAATATATCGCCGCAGGCGACATCTATCAGGCGAACCTTTCCCAGCGCTTCACCGCCGCGATCGGCGCGGTGGACCCCCTCCATCTCTATCAGGTGCTGCGCGAGATCAACCCTTCCCCCTTTGCCGCTTTTCTGGACTTCGAGGGGCTGCAGCTCGTCGGTTCATCGCCGGAGCGGCTGGTCAGGCTGGCGCAGGGCGTTGCGGACACACGGCCCATTGCGGGCACACGCCGGCGGGGCAGCGACCATGCCGAGACCCGGGGGTTGTCCGCAGAGCTCCTGACGAATGAAAAGGAGCGCGCGGAGCACATCATGCTGCTTGACCTTGAGCGGAGCGACCTCGGCCGCGTCTGCGACTACGGCACGGTCGCCGTCGACGAGCTGATGGTGGTCGAGGACTATTCGCACGTGATCCATATCGTTTCGAACGTCCGTGGCACGCTATCCGCGGGGAAGGACGCCTGCGACCTCATCGGCGCCGTGTTCCCGGGCGGCACCATCACCGGCGTGCCGAAGGTGCGCTGCATGGAGATCATCGACGAACTGGAGCCGGTGGCGCGCGGACCCTATACCGGGTCCATCGGGTATCTGGCGAACACCGGCGACCTGGACCTGAACATCATCATCCGGACCTTCGTGGTCATGGACGGGAAAGCCCATGTCCAGGTGGGGGCCGGGATCGTTGCCGACTCACAACCGCAGCGGGAGTACGACGAGACGCTGGAGAAGGCAGAGGCCCTGAAAAGGGCCGTTGAGCGCCTCTAGGACGAGTTTCCCTGTTGCAACTTTGTCCTACTTACGCTATAGTAAACGAAATTTTCTTGAAAGGAGCCTTCGCTATGTTCCTGGTGGAGCTCGTGATGCAGGGGGTCCGGGGTTTTCGCGAACTGGCCCGCCTCAGGTTCCAGAGCGGTTTTAATCTCATTGCCGCAGGCAACGAAGCCGGCAAGACCGCGGCAGTGGACAGCATGCAACGGCTGCTTTTTCCCCTGGACCAGCCTTCCCGCATCGCCTCGCTCATAGCACGCACCGCAGCCGACGCTTCCCGCGGTGCCCTGGTCGTCTACAGCGACGACGGCGGCTATTACCGGCTGATCCAGGATTTTTCAAAACGCGCGGTGAACCTTTCTAAATATAATCCTGCCACCAAGGAATTCAGCCTCATGTACAAGACGTGGGAAACCGCCGTGCCCTTCATGGCGGGCGTGACCGCCGGTATCACCGAAGAGGAATACGCCAGGATCTTCATTGTCCGCCGAGCCCAGCATGTTCCGTCCGCGCCGCACGCCGTCGCCCCCGCCGCCGCTCCTGCGCAGCCCCGGCACCAGCCAGCTCCGAGGTCCGGCAAGGCAGCGGCCTCCGAAGCGAGGCTTGTGGAGCTTCGCGAGACGCTTCGCAAGGCGGAGGAAGCCGCCGACGCCGAGTATCGGATGCAGTCAGGCAAGCTCAAGCTCGACGAGATCCGCAAGAAACTGGAGTCCCTCGACGAGATCGACAATAAGTTCATGGAAATGGAAGCGCGCCTCGAGGAGCTGAAAGGCTGTGCCGCGCTGCCGCCGAACCTGACCGAGCTGATCGACGCCCATGTGGAGCAGCAAGGCAAAAAGATGGCTGACTCCGACGACCTGCAGGAGCAGATCGCGGCGCTCAAGTCGCAGCGCGACAGCATGCCGGTGGCGAACATCTTTTCCGACAAGCTCTTTATCGCCGGTGTTGCCGTGGCCGTGTTGACGTTCATCGCCGCGCTGGCGGTGCTTACCCCGGAGCAGGATTATTTCTTTCCGCTGGGGATCCTCGTAGCCGCCATCCTGGTGGTCGCGGCTTGGTACAACGGCACCCGCAGGAGCGCGCAGCGCGCGGTGGTGCAAAAGGAGATCGGCGCGCTGGAGGCCGACCGGATCGCCCTGGAAAAAAGTTTTGAACAGGGCGGCGCCGCCATCGTCACCTGCATGAAAACAACGGGATCGAAGACGACGGAAGAGCTCAAGGAAAAGGTCGACAATTACCGGCATTTTCTTTCGCTCCGCGACGATATTGCGGAGCAGCAGCAGCGCATCTACGGCGGCGTGACGCATAAGGCGATCCTTGAGGAATACCAGAACCAGCAGCTGGAGGTCATTGAGCTTGAGAATGCGGCCCGGGCCCTGGCGCACAATGCCGTGGATACCTACAGCATCAGGCAGGATATCGATCGGATCGAGTCGGAAATGCAGCCCGACGGATCCTCCTCCTGGGACGCCGGCGCTCCGGACCTTGGCGATTTCGGCGTCCCCGAACCTGCCCATCCGGCTTTTCCCGCCCCGGTGACCGGTTTTATTACGGAGCTCGCCATCGCCAGCCGCATTGGCGCGTTAGAAATGGAAACGCTCATCCCTGCAGTGGAGGCGGCTGCGCAGCGGAACCTGACCGCGGTCACGGCAGGCAGGTATGTTCGCATCGAGATCGCCGGCGATGCGGGGCCCGTGGTGCACGCCAAGGACGACACCGCGGTGTCCTTCGCGGACCTGAGCCCCAGCACGCAGGAACTGGTCTCCTTCTGCGTCAGGACCGGCATCGTTGAGGCCCTGGCGGGAAAAAGGCGGCTGCCGCTGCTGCTCGATGATCCTCTCTCGGGGTTCGATCCGATGCGGCAGAAGGCGGCATGCCAGGTCCTTCGCTCGCTCGGCGCCAAGACCCAGGTGATCCTCTTTGCGTCGAATCCGGAGCTGAGAACGGCCGGTGACGTGTTCGCGGAGCTCAAATAGGTGAAAGGCCGGTTCATCACGTTCGAAGGGATCGAAGGTTCCGGCAAGTCCTCCCAGATCTCCCTGCTTGCGGACCACCTGCGATCGAAGCATCGGACCGTTACCTTCACCCGGGAGCCCGGCGGAACGCCCATCGGCGACCAGGTGAGGAAGATCCTGCTTGATCCCCAGAACAAGGCCCTTGACCCGTCCGCGGAACTGCTGTTGTATGCGGCAAGCCGTGCGCAGCATCTTACGGAAGTGATCCGACCTGCGCTCGAACGCGGCGACCTCGTCCTGTGCGACCGGTTCTCGGATGCGACGATCGCTTACCAGGGCTACGGGCGCGGACTGGACCTTGCGATGATCCATGCGCTGGACCGCCTCGTGACCGCGGGAATGCGGCCGGACCTGACGATCCTGCTCGATGTGGAGGCTGCCGTGGGACTTGCCCGCGCACGCGGCAGGAACGACCTGCAGGGGCTCGGTGCGGAAGCACGGTTCGAGAACGAAGCGTTGGCGTTCCATGAGCGCGTCCGCCAGGGGTATCTGGTCCTGGCACGGGAAGCGCCGGAGCGTATGCAGATCGTCGACGCGGCGCTGACGCCGCTCCTGGTGCAGGAAAAGGTCAGGGAGATCGTGGACCGGTGTCTGGGCTGACGGGGACGGAACAGGCTCCGCAGGAGAGATTTGCATGACGGCCATTATCATGACCATTGTTGCCATACGCGCATTCCATGTCCTTTAATGATATCGAAGGCCATGAGGGGCCGATCCAGGTCCTGAAACGGGCGCTTGCCCACGGGACGCTGGCCCATGCCTATCTGTTCTCCGGCGGGTCCGGCATCGGCAAGAGAATGACGGCGCTGGCGCTTGCTGCTGCTGTCAACTGCCGGACGGCGGGTCCCGATGGAGGATGCGGCAACTGCCCGTCGTGCCGCAAGGTCGCTGCCGGCAGCCATCCCGACGTGCACCTTCTGGCTGCCGAAGGGAGCGAGATCAAGATCGACCAGGTGCGTGAAGTGCAGGGTGACCTTGCACTCAGGCCCTTCGAAGGGAATAAAAAGGTCCTGATCGTTGACGGGGCCGAGGGGCT
>JBGQDI010000181.1:0-5315 GCA_041495765.1 Nitrospirota bacterium | reverse complement strand
CGGGCAGATCATCCCGAAGCCCGACGCTCCCATCTTTCACCATATTCCCACGTATATCAACGGAAAGACGGCGTTCAATATCGGCCTTCCGGAAAAAGGCTCTTCGGTCACCAAACCGCTGCTCCGGGACGGGCTCATGGAAGTGACCTGCGACAGCCATCCCTGGATGCACGGATTCGTCCAGATCCTTGACCATCCTTACGGCGCCGTGACCAATTCAAAAGGTGAATTTGCGATCAAGGACATCCCCGCCGGAACGTATACAGTCGAGGCCTGGCATGAGGCGCTGGGCAAAGTAAAGGAAGCGAACATCAAGGTCGAAGGCGGCAAGGCTACGAAGATCAAGATAGAATACAAAAAATAAAGCATCGCCATTCCATCAACAATGAAGGAGGAAATCATGAAGAAGCGGATATTGTTTGGTGCCTTGGTTCTGTGTCTCGTGGTCATGTTTCTGCCGTATGAATCCCGCGCGGTCCCGTCCTATGCCCGCCAGGTGAAGAAACCCTGCACCGCCTGTCACACCATATGGCCTAACCTGAACCAGTACGGCAGGCAGTTCAAGGTCAAGGCGTATACGGACGTGAACCAGGACTGGGAGATGATCAACAAGGACAATATGAACCTGACCACGACCTTCCCGTTCTCGGCACGGGTCATCTATTTCCCTCTGGTAAGGCAGGATAGTGCCGACGCCGGACAAGGCTCCACGGAGATCGATGCCGTTCAATTGTTTATCGCAAGCAGGGTGTATGACTATGCGGGAGTTTTCGGCAGCGCCGAGTGGTCGCCCGATGACGGCGGTTTCCATTTGCCGACCGTCAAAATGGCCTTCGAGTATCCCCTGGGAGAGGGCAACACCATAGGTTTCGTTGCCTTCAAGGGGCTTTCCGCCTCGGCCGATCCATTCAACAGTCTCGGGGGCAGGGACCGGGACCTGTCATGGGGAGATGAAAGCTCGCCCTTTGTCCTCGGAGCCGGCTGGACCTTCAACTTTTCTAACGAATCGAATATCGGCGAAGTTGTTCATGGCTATTTTCTCGGCAACCGTCTCTATGCGGCTATCGGCGTGATGCGGGGTGGAAACTCGGACGATGCGCTGAACAGCGTCGGCCAGACCAATCCCGGCGGTTTGGAAAGCGGCACTTCCGCGCCGACAGACGTAAATACCACGGACCCCAATGATTGGTACTATCGCCTTGCCTGGGACCAGAAGCTTCCGAACGGCGCAGTGACGTTAGGCGCCGCCGCATATAACGGTACGCAGAGGGTGCTGTTTGATACAACCGGGACAGCGCTCCTGCCCTATGATGCGAAAGTCAAGAGGACCTATCTAGACCTCTCGCTTGAGCAGAATATCGGCGAGGACCACATGGTCGAGGTGCAGGCCCTGTATGGTAGCGGCAAGGAAACGAATGTCGGAGCGAATATTTTCGGCACGGGTGAGGACAGATCGTTCAACGGTTCCTATGTACAGGCCGATTATTTCTACAACCGGACAGTCGGGTTGGTAGCTTCCCTGAACAACATAAAATTCAAGGATGTGACAGCGGGCGACGCGGTGCCGACAGATAAAATAAACTCATGGCTTGTCGGCGTGGATTTTCTGCCCTGGCTCAACACGAAGATTGCCCTTCAACATGCCAATATAAAGACGACATTTGTAGACCAGGTCCAGCCTGATCAGACCGCCAAGGTCACCAGAATCATTATGGACATGGCCTTCTAAATGCATCGAGACCTCCCGGGGACGGCCCGTCCCCGGGGTATTTCCCAAATAAAGCAGGAGGTCAGGAATGGCGGAAGCCGGCGTAAGCAAGGGCATCCTCAAAGGCGTAATAAAGTTTACTGCCATACTCGGCGCGGGTTTCATTCTCCTCGCGGTATTCAACAAGATGCTGTCCGCGCCCACGGAAGACGGGTACCGGTTCTTTCCCGTGATCGGCAGCAGGGACTGGATCTGGATCGTGGCGCAGCTGCATCTGAATTTCGCCGCCTTTGTCCTCGGGGTCCCCATCTTTGCCGTGATCATGGAGTACCTCGGATGGAAAAAGGCGGAAGCGAGACTGGACCGGATCGCCTATGATTTCACCAAGCTCTTCACGCTCGCGTACACCGTGACGGCGGTGCTGGGCTCGATCTTCCTCGTGAGCCTTCCGCTCCTGTACCCCAAATTCATCGATTACCTGATGAAGGTCCTCGGGCCTACCTGGTGGCTATACCTCATCGTTATGTACGGAGAGGTGTTCGTCTGCTATTATTATTTCTATTCCTGGCAAAAAATGAAGCACAGCAAGGGCCTGCACGTGGCACTGGGTGTGCTGTTAAATATCCTGGGTGCGACGCTCTTGTTGATCACGAGCGCCTGGGTCGGGTTCATGACCACCCCTGGCGGCGTGAGCCCGGAAGGAGAACTCCTGAGCAGGTGGGCCGCGGTTCACACGCACATGTGGATCCCGCTCTTCCTGCACCGCTTTGTCGCCAATATCGTGTTCGGGGCGGGCATCGCGGCGGCCTATGCCGCGTTCCGGTTCATTACGGCCAAGACGGCCGAAGAGAAGGCGTACTATGACTGGATGGGATACACCTCCGCAATCATCTCGATTGGCGTATCTCTTCTGCTTCCCGGGGTCGGCTATCTTCTCGGCGTTGAAATTTATTCCTTCAACGAACAGATGGGTATACAACTTATGGGCGGGTTCTTTGCATGGCTCTGGGTCATGCAGGCGATCATGATCGGGGCGATCCTGTTCTTCATCAACTACTACCTCTGGATATCGCTCCAGAAGATGCCGGGCGGGGAGCGGTATTACAAGTACGTGAAATTCTTGTTCATCGTTCTTCTTCTCGGGTACGCGGTCTGGATCACGCCCCATGATGTGGCGCTGAGCCTCGAAGAGGCGCGGCGGACGGGCACCTATCACCCGGCCCTGGGGAAACTGGGCGTCATGGCGGCAAAGAATACCGCGGTGATCCTTTCTTATCTCGCCACGTTTTTGAGCTTCGCCATTTTCCGGATGAGTAATAAGGAACCGACCGTGTCCTGGGCAAAGACCGGTCACCGGGCACGTGCGATCATCATCGTCGTCTCGGCCGCGGGTGTGCTGGCGCTTGGTATCTACAGCTACCTGGTTTCGGCCGCGGTACGGGTGAAGGTGCTTTCGCCGATCCAGTTCGGACTCTTCTTTGTCGGTCTTGCCGCACTCTACATCCTGGACAACTACCTGTACAAGGGCGCGAAGACGATCGGCGAACCGCGGTGGGGCAGGATGCCGGAGCGGTCGCAGTATGCGCTCATCGCGATCACCGTGACCTTTACCTGGCTCATGGGGATGCTGGGCTACATGAGGGCTGGCGCGAGACAGTACTGGCACGTGTACGGCATCATGAAGAACACGAGCCCCGACGCCTTTTTGCCGACACACGGGTATGCGGCGGTCGTGGTCACGATCGTTACGCTGCTTTTCTTTGTGCTCATCTCCCTGGTGTTCTGGAGCATTATGAAACTCGAGCAGGTTGTCGAGCATAAGAGGGGGCACAGATGAAAAAAGGCGTCCTGAAACTCGCGGTCATCGTCGTGGGGCTGAACCTCCTGTTCATGTACATCGGCCTTGAATTTCTGCCCCAGTCCGAATCCCGTCCGCCGAAGGTCATCAAGATCGCGGAAGGCATTTCGCAGGACGACCTCATCCATGTCGGCGAGGAGATCGTGTTCGGAAAAGGCCAGTGCATGGTCTGTCACCCGGCAAAGCCTGAAGCGGGCATGAGGGCGCCGGCCATGTCCACCGTCGGGGCGGAGATGGAAAAGGAAGCGAAGGAGCGGGGGATCAAACCGGAAGAGCACGCTTTCGAGGCGCTCGTGAACCCGTCCAAGTACATTGTGAAAGGCTTCGAGGACATCATGTCGCCGGTACACACCGCCCCGACGTCTTTGACCGACGGAGAGATCATCGCGGTGGTTTCCTATCTGCAGAGCCAGGGAGGAAAAGTGAACGTATCCTATCCCGGGTCCGTCCCGATCCTGAAAGACCAGATATCGAAGGCAGGAGGGAAGTAAGATGCAATTCATATTTCCCATCATCACCATATTCGGCGTGGCGCTCACGATCTATTCAAGCCGGGAAAAGGCCCCGTTCTTTCAGTTCATCGGCATCCTGATTGCCGTTTACGGCGGTTTAAAGAGCATGTCGCTCGTGATGCCTCCGCTCCCGGGACAGGTCGTCGTTATGTTCATGATCATGTCCTTCTTCTCATTCCTCGTCTATTTTTCGATCCAGGACGCGACACTCAAGGCCTTTCTCGAGCCCCTGCGCGCGGTGCTCGCCGATGAAGACAAGGGGGGCCTCCGGATGGCCATCGTGTATACGCTCATCCCCCTCCTGGCCGGGTATATAACATTTGTCGAGGTGAGACCCACGTATGAACCTCCCCTGTCGCCGAGGATCACGCATCCCGAGCCGCCTTCGGAGATCGACTTCAAGGGAAACACGATAAAGATCCTGGGACTGGAAAACCCCTTGCGCAAGGACGCGGCCAATATTGCAGCGTATGTGCAGGAGGGAAAGGTCATTTACTTCCAGAACTGCTTCATCTGCCACGGCGCCGATCTCGACGGGCGGGGACAATTTGCCCAGGCATTCAATCCGCCGCCGCCTCCGTTCCGGGGCACGGATACGATCGCCCAGTTGCCGGAGTCCTACGTGTTCTGGCGCATCGCAAAGGGATGGAGGGGACTTTCTGCAGGCGCGACACCCTGGGACTCCGCCATGCCCGCATTCGAGGACCTGCTGACCGAAGAGCAGATTTGGAAGGCAGTCTTCTATATATATGGCGCTACCGGCAACAAACCGAGGACATGGTAAGGCGGGGGAAAGATGCGTTCCCCGGACTGACCTGTTGAGCAGTTAAGATAAGGGAGAATCTGCGATGAGATTTCTCATAGCCATCATCCTGCTGGCAATGATTCCCAATACCGCTTTCCCCGAGGACAAGGGAAAGGACATCTATGACCAGTGGTGCTCGTCGTGCCACGGCGAAAAAGGGGACGGGAAGGGTCCTGCCGCCGATTTCGTGTGGCCGAAACCCAGGGACTTTACCAAGGGCACATATAAGTTCAAGTCCACCGGCTCCGGCGAACCGGCCCTTGATTCGGACATTATGCGCACGATCCGGGAGGGAAACCCGGGGACCTCGATGCCGGCCTGGAAGCGGTTCAGCGATGACGAGGTAAAGTCGCTCGTGGCGTATCTCAAGACGTTGTCGCCCGATACCTTCTCCATACAGGGCACCCTGTTCAAGATCGGAAATCCCTCAGG
>JBGQDI010000180.1:0-5322 GCA_041495765.1 Nitrospirota bacterium | reverse complement strand
CCCCCGCCACCGCAGGCGGAAAGGAGCAGTGCCAGTGAAAGGATCAAAACCGCTATACTGATTCCTGTTCTTTTCATAGTCGAAATACCTCCTCAAGTTAAAAGTTGCAAGCACCACATTTTTTTGCAATTCGAGTGCCAACAAGAGAAATCAATAAAAACATATCGTTGCATATGTAGAGATTATTGAGTTGACCGGTTTATGGACAGTGTTTTTTGAAGCGCGGATAAGAGAGGACAACAAGTTGCTGTTTTAATGGAGTTTGCACTGTTTAATCGCGGTTAGATCTGTGACCATATTTGTCAATGAAAGAGGAGCGTCTTTCCATTTAAAATTGCAATTGGCCCATTCCGTCATTCCCGCGCAGGCGGGAATCCAGGCTTTTCACGGAAATGGCAAATTACCGGCCATGACCATTTCCAATGACGCGGATAACAGGGTAGGAGCACTAGACGTGATTGAATCTTTCGTGAAGTTAGGTACGTTCTGTTAGTTCTATTAAGCGTCTCAAAATAGAAACGACCTGACCTGAACACACCTCCCCATCCCCTCCTTATCAAGGAGGGGGTATACTCCCTCCTCTTGCCAAGGGGAGGTTAGGTGGGGTGGTTCGCAGGTTATTGTTGTTCATTAATATCTATACTATTATGAGACCGTTAATAACTGCTACAGAAAGATCACACTGCTTCAGGCTTTTTTCACCGGCTTACCGGACTGCTTCCACGCCTCGAACCCGCCTGCAACGAACCTGACGTTAATATTCTTCTCGCGCAGTTTTTCCTGCACCGACCTGCTGACCGAACCGCCGCGTACGCAATAGACCACGACCTCGCCGCTCCCAAGGTCCTTCCCCCACTCCGCAACCTTCTCGGGGTCTTTCCATTCAGCGCCCGGGATAGCTGACGGGTCCGATTCGCGGTCCGACGCTCTTCTTACATCCAGTACCCTCGGCGCGTCCTTTTCCTTCATCATGGTTTCCAGCTCTTCAGGCGTTACGACATCGTTCATAAGAGTTCCTTTCAAATGGCGACCGGGAGGTTCCTGGTCAGAATGTATCATCATCTCCCGCGATTGTCACGTCCATCGACGACCGCCACTTCGTAGTCATGCTCTTCCCATGCGCCCCGCAAAACCCAGAAGAACCTGAAGCGGACCGGGGCCTCTTGCGATTCAGGAACAACAATGTCCGCAAACTCGATGCCCAGCGCCGTCGGCGTCGAGAGCGTGTTGTCCGTCCTTCTCCATTCGTCCCTGGTCCAGCGCAGCCGGAAGGGTTCGTGCGCCTGTACCCGAAGCGTATAACCCTTTTTCATGGATCGGGGCTGCCGGTTCAGTTTCCAGATCTCCAGCAGTTTGTACCGTTTGCTGTCATCGAGATAGCGGTCCGCCACTGCCGGTATGCGGTCGAAGACGGCTCCGTCATGGACCGAGCGCAGCAGCTTGAGATACTCGGCATGGGCCCAGGCCAGCGGCATGGCGGCGCCCGTGGGCCTTCCCAGGTACAGGTGCTGATGAGGCCGGTCCGGTTCGTCCCACACTTGCTCAGGCAGCATGCCCGTGCGGCTCGAGAATTGTTCGAGCGCCCGTACATAGGGCTCCGTGTTCCGGCCTGCTGCAAGCTCGTAGTGGCCGCGCTCGCCGGTCAAAAGCGGCCAGGCCCGCCCCGTTCCCCATCCCTGGTAGGGGCCGCCGTCGTCGCGCTGACCGTATCCATCGTGATTATACCTTCTCCAGCAGGGGCCGTAAGGCGTTTCTACCTTCAGAACGGAATCGACGACCGCAAGGGACCGCACGATGTCGGGGTCATCGGGCTTTCTGATGCCATAGCGAACCAGCTCGAGGAATCCCGCGTCAACGATCTCCTTTGCCGGGAACTCATAGCGTGCTCCCGGCGGGCGGTTGTGCAGGACCAGCATACCGTGGTTCGGGTCCTCGTCAGGATGGCGGTCGTCTATCCCGACCGGATGGATGCGGATATAATGCTCGCGGATCGACGGATGGAGCGTGCCTTCGGTCGCGACGGTCCAGACCTCGACATGGCACTCCAGGAAATCAGCATATTCTTCGAGATAGAGAGCGGTCGGGGTGTCGCCCCGCTGCCGCGCAAAGCCGGCGGCGCAGATGAGCGCTGCGATGTTCGCGGCAAGCGTCGAAGGGGAATAGCCGCTCGCCTCTTCCCACCGCTCCTGCTGCGTTGCCGGGCCGTAGGAGATCAGGAAGCGCGCCGCCCGGATCACCAGGTAGTAGGGGTCGAAATCGCCGAGGGCATTGTCCTGGCTCAGGCGCCAGGCCAGCAGGATGGGAAATGCAACCTCGTCGAGCTGCGTCCCGCCCCAGTAGGTCTCGCCGTTGATCCAGAAGTTCTGGGAGAAGCCGCCGTTCTCGTGCTGCGTCGCTGCAAGATAGATGAGCGCCCGGAGCGGCGTTATCTTGTTTCCCGCGGCCAGGAGCGCCGTGGCCGTGTTCACCATGTCCCGCGTCCAGACCAGGTGGTAGCCGCCCATGTCCTCGTCTCCCTTGGACTCGCCCCAGGGGATGGAGAGCGACGCGATGAAAGCGCCGGGATAGCTCTTGTCCTCATGGGCGACCAGGAGGCTGTAACTGCTGTGATAGAGGTTCCCCTCGTCGCAGCAGACCTTCTTGAGCGGCAGGATGTTCCTGCCCGGCCTGCTCCATTGTTCGACAAAGCGCTGATGATGCAGCTGATAGGGAATGCCGAGCGCCTGCAGGAGCGTCGATATGGCGTTGTGCCGGCCGTCGCCGAAAGCCAGGGCGAGCGTGAACTCTTTTCTCTCACCGGGGATGATCTCACCCGTCAGCGCAACGTTGCCTTCGCGGGCAAGGTCGAACTCCCAGTCCATCGTGTACCCGTGGGCCAGGTCCGTCCACCCGTCCGACCTGCCCACGTAGCCGCACGAGAGCCGGGAGAACGGGACCGTGGCGGCAAGTGCCAGCCAGACGCCGTCCTTCTCCGCTGCCAGGACCTCCCTGCCCGCCACCTGAAGCACAAAAGCGTTGTTACCCATGCCGCCGACCTGGAGGTGGGGCGCGCAGAGCACGTACATTTTGATGCGGGAGAGAAATTCCTTTTCCCCTTCGATCCGCGTATGCTGCAGGAGACAGGGAAGATGGGGTGCGGTGATGACCTCTTTGACGATCCGGTACCGGCCCTCGGGATCGGTATTCGTGATCTCGTAGGCAAGGGCGTAGTCCGAGAGCCGCCGGGTATGGCTGTTCAGGTGCCGCTTCTCTTCATGGAAGAAGCTCTCCCCGTCCGTGATGAGATATTGCAGGTCGCGTACCTGGGGCCGGTCGATGGTAGGATAGTAGACCTCGGTGACCACGCCGTTCCAGAGCGTGAACCAGGCGCGGCTCGTCGCGGAATAAGCCGTACCGACCCCTTCTTTGCCGCCTTGCGTCCACCGAGGCTCGATGCCGGGTTTTCCGAAGGCCTCACGGGTGCCGCGTATCTTTGCCATAGATGGCTTTCCTCATTTCTGCGGGGATCTGGAAATGGCAGTCTCTTTGAATAACTATAGCACCCCGCCGGAAGTGTATGAAGTCGTCCTTATTCGGACAGGGCTTTCAGCAATCATGCCGGGAAGAAAGCCCCTCTGCCGCCCATCTTCCTACGAATAAAGTATTAGGATGTTTCCAGGTGCAAACTTGCACTTTGACTTTTTCGAGCTATATTTTAAACGAATTGTTTTCACCACATCCGGATCTATCAAACGATCAAATTCAGAACAAGAGTAATAGGACATCAGCCTTTGTGGTCCGGTCCAGCGCAATCAATCCCCAATGCTTCAAATGGAGGTTTTCTATGATACATCTGGACATTAATGGGAAAAAACACGACATCGATGTGCCGGAAGACGTGCCCCTCTTATGGGTCATCCGGGAGCGGCTGCAGATGATTGGCACGAAGTTCGGGTGCGGCATCGGCATGTGCGGGTCCTGCACCGTACATATGGACGGCAAAGCGGTACGGTCCTGCCAGACCCCGGTGGGGACCGCGCAGGGCAAAAAGATCGTGACCATTGAAGGGCTGCCTGAGGACCATCCGGTGAAGCGCGCCTGGATCAAGGAACAGGTGCCGCAATGCGGCTATTGCCAGCCCGGCCAGATCATGCAGGCCGCGGCGCTCCTTGCTGAAGATCCCCATCCCTCGGACAAGAAGATCGTGGAACAGATGAACGGGAACCTCTGCCGCTGCGGCACCTACATCAGGATCAAGAGCGCCATTCGGCTCGCGTCCGCAGGAGGAAAAAAATGAAGACCGACCTTACGCGAAGGGATTTCCTGAAAATGACCGGTACGGGCCTGGCCATCGCCGTGGTCTCAACAGCGACCGGCTATCGCCTGCTCTCTGCCGCGGAGATGGAAAAGGCTGAACCGGCCTTCCAGCCGAGCGCGTGGCTCCGCATCCTGCCCGACAACACCGTGATCATTACGGTGAACAAGTCCGAGATGGGCCAGGGCGTATACACATCGCTGCCCATGATCGTGGCCGACGAACTGGACGCGGACTGGAAGAACGTCCGCATGGAGGTCGCCCCGGCAGGCGACGCATACAAGGATGTGGCCTTCGGCATGCAAGCCACCGGCGGCAGTTCCAGCATACGCCACATGTACGACCCCCTGAGAAAAGCGGGTGCGGCGGCGCGCGAGATGCTGGTGAGTGCGGCTGCAAAGAAGTGGAAGGTAGCGGCCACGTCGTGCACCGCCGATCTCGGCTCGGTCCGGCACGGCAAGAGCAAGAAGACGATCACTTATGGAAAACTGACCGCCGAGGCGGCGAAGCTCGAGGTGCCGCAGACTCCGATGCTCAAGAAAGAAGGGCAGTTCCGGTACATCGGCAAGGAGATGCCCCGGCTCGATATGGACGACAAGGTGAACGGGAAAGCGAAGTTCGGCATCGATTCCTTTGTGCCCGGAATGCTCTATGCCGCCATCGCCCGGCCGCCGGCCTACGGTGCTACTATCGCTCAGGACGGCAAGCTGGGTGCCCTGGCCTCGCCTGGCGTCCGCGCGGTCCTCCCGATCCACTCCGGGATGGCTGTCCTGGCGGACACGATCGACCAGGCATGGAAGGGCCGGGAAGCCCTCAAGCCGGCCTGGCAGAATCAGAATTATCCGGGCCTCAGCACGGAACAGCTGCGGAAGACCTTCGTTGACAGCCTGAACACTCCCGGCATCGTGGCGCGGAACGACGGCAATGCCAAAACGGTCCTCGACGCGGCCGGCCGCAAGGTCGAGGCCCTGTACCAGCTTCCTTTCCTTTCCCACGCGACCATGGAGCCCATGAACTGCACGGTCGAT
>JBGQDI010000179.1:0-5348 GCA_041495765.1 Nitrospirota bacterium | reverse complement strand
GAGTTCAAACCGGATATGGTGGGGTTCACCGCCGTTACGTCGAGCTTTTTGAATGCCTATCGCCAGGCCGAGGCTGTCAAGCAGACGGCACCGCATATCAGGACCATCGTCGGCGGTGTCCATGTGTCAGCGCTGCGCGGAAAGATCCTCGAGCAGTACCCGGCCATTGATTTTCTCGTGACCGGCGAAGGCGAGAAGGCCATGGCGGAGCTCGCCGCAGGCGCAGAGCCGGGCTCTATCCAGGGGCTGGTGTATCGACAAGGCACGGAGGTAAGGGACAATGGGCTTCGCACCGATCTCGTCGAGCTCGACAGTCTTCCGTTCCCGGCCTATCACCGGCTCGAGGGTTTTCCAAAGCGGTTCGAGGCTGCGTTGTTCAATTATCCCAAAGCACCGACGGCAACGATCATCTCGAGCCGTGGCTGTCCCTATCAATGCTCCTATTGCGACCGGTCGGTATACCGCAGGAGCTTCCGGTTCAATTCACCTGAATATCTTTACGAGCATATGGCGTTCCTGAAAAAGAACTTCGGCATCAGGCATGTCTTCTTCTATGACGACCTGTTCACGTTCAACCGCGAGCGGATCGAGAAGTTCTGCAATCTCCTGCTCCAGAAACCGCTGGGCATGACTTATAACTGCGCCGTGCGCGTAGGGCATATCGACGACCCGCTGCTCAAAATGCTCAAGGCGTCGGGCTGCTGGATGGTGAGTCTCGGCATCGAGTCGGGCGCACCGGAGATCCTGGCGCGCCACAAGACCAAGGTCGATTTCAACGAGATGAAGACCACGGTCGCGCGTATCCAGAAGGCGGGCATCAGGGCCAAGGGCCTGTTCATGATGGGGCTTCCGGGCGAGACCGAAGAGACGGTGAAGATGACGACGGACTTTATCAACGGCCTGGGCCTGGACGACATGAACATGACCAAATTCACGCCTTTCCCGGGCTCGCCTATTTACCAGAACATCCGGGAAGAGGGGACCTTCGAGGAAAAATGGGAGCTCATGAACTGTCTGAACTTCGTGTTCGTGCCGAAGGGTATCGGGTCGAAAGAACGGCTCGACGACCTGTATAAACATTTCATCAAGCAGTTCTATACCGGCAGGAACTGGACGCGCAAGTTCGTGCCGCTCCTGTTCAAATCGCCCGACAGCGCGCGCCGGCTGTTCACGAACTTTCGCACCTTCTTGAAGATCAAGAATGATTTCGAACCGAAAAAGACAAACGAGCTCCTGAACAGGCGTTTCATTCGGTAATGATAAGGATCGACAACGGGGTAAGATCCACGGCTCCTGTCTCGACCGCGCCCGCTAGAAAGCGACTTTTTTTCTTAGCAGTTGCTCACCGTGAGCCTGAAGATCACCTACGGAGCTTAAGCAGACATGCAGACACCATCTACGCGCCGCACGTTGTATTTTGTCATCTTTACGCTCTCCGGCTTTTCAGGCCTTATCTATGAGTCCATATGGACCCATTATCTGAAATTGTTCCTGGGGCATGCCGCATACGCACAGACGCTCGTGCTGGCGATCTTCATGGGCGGTTTGACGATCGGGTCATGGCTCTGCAGCAGATATTCGCTCCGCTGGGAGAACCTGCTCAGGGGATACGCTCTTGCGGAAGGCGCTATCGGCATCCTTGCACTCGTCTTTCATCCGATATTTAACCAGGCAGTACAATATTCCTATGCCACGATCATACCCGCTATCGGCTCTCCTGCTGCTGTTCAGACGTTCAAATGGACGCTTTCTGCTTTACTGATCCTGCCCCAGTCGGTCCTGCTCGGCATGACCTTTCCGCTGATGAGCGCCGCACTGCTCCGCATATTTCCCGGTACGCCGGGCAGATCGATCGCCATGCTCTATTTTACGAACAGCATCGGCGCGGCTGTCGGCGTGCTCGCCAGCGGTTTTTTCCTGATCCGTATGGTAGGGCTGCCGGGGACCATCAGCATCGCCGGCCTGATCAATATCATCCTCGCCGCCGTGGTCTGGCGCATGGCCGGGCAGGGCGGCGCTTCTTCAATAAAGGGGGAGATCCCGTCTGAGAAGACGGAGGCGGGAGCGAATGCCGCCTGGTATTGGTCTCTTCTCTGCGCATCGCTCGTGACCGGCACCGCATCTTTCCTCTACGAGATCGGCTGGATCCGGATGCTGAGCCTGGTCCTGGGAAGCTCGACCCATGCCTTCGAGCTGATGCTGAGCGCCTTCATCTTCGGCCTCGCTTTTGGCGGACTCTGGATCCAGCGCCGTATTGATTCCGTTTCCGACCCGGTGCGATTCCTGGTCGTTGTCCAGATCGCCATGGGGCTGCTGGCCCTTGCCACCCTTCCGCTGTATGAGCGGTCGTTCGATGTCATGCAATGGCTCATCTCGACCCTGGCGAAGACGGACACGGGATACGCCCTGTTCAATCTTTCCAGTAATATGATCGCCCTGGCCATCATGCTCCCGGCGACATTCTGTGCCGGCATGACCCTGCCGCTGATCACGTATACGCTGCTCAGGCAAGGAAACGGCGAGCGGAGCGTCGGCGCGGTCTATGCCATGAATACTGTGGGCGCCATCATCGGCGTGTTCTTTGCCATCCATTTCGGCATGCCGATCCTCGGCTTGAAGGGTTTGATCGCCACGGGCGCCGGCATGGACATGGCGCTCGGCCTGTTCCTTCTCTGGCGCCTGAAGGCCCAGTATGTGAACCGGCGGGTCTTGATCACGGCCGCGGTTCTTTGTCTGTGCGCCGTCTTTGCGACGCTGCTGTTCGTAAAACTCGATCCATATAAAATGGCGTCGGGTGTGTACCGGACCGGCCATCTGATAAGATCCGATAACAATACCGTGCCCTTTCATAAAGACGGCAAGACCGCCACGGTCAGCATCACCGTTCTGGACGGAGCGGAGATGAGCATTCGTACGAACGGCAAGCCCGATGCATCCATCATGATCGACCCCAATCAACCGGCTTCGGCGGACGAGTCCACCATGGTGCTCGCGGCAGCGCTTCCCCTGGCATACTATCCGGCTGCGCGAACAATAGCGAACATCGGAATGGGGTCCGGCCTTACCACCCACACGCTCTTGTGCAATCCCCGGCTGAACCGGGTAGACACCATAGAGATCGAAAAAGAGATGGTCGAAGCGGCAAAACTGTTCGGGCGCAACGTCGAATTGGCATATACCGATCCCCGAAGCACGATCACCCTGGACGATGCCAAGACCTTCTTCTCCTCCCATAACAAAAAATACGATATCATCGTATCGGAGCCGTCAAATCCCTGGGTCAGCGGGGTGGCAGGACTTTTTTCGGCTGAATTTTACGGGCTGGTCAACCGCCATATGAACGAACAGGGATTGTTTGTCCAGTGGCTGCAGCTCTACGAGATCGACCTGGACCTGGTCGCCTCCGTATTCAAGGCAATGTCGTCGAACTTTTCAGACTTTGTCGTCTATGCGCCCAACTATGGCGATCTGTTGATCATTGCAACGAATACCGGAGATCTTTCCAGGATGGATCCCGCCCTATTCTCCTTTCCCCTTCTGTCCGCTGAGCTGGAACGCGTGCATATTGCAAAAATGCAGGACCTTGACTCTCGCAGGATCGGCGATAAGAAAATGCTGATGCCGTTCTTTGAGGCCTACCCGCTGCGCGCGAATTCCGATTATTATCCTGTCCTGGATCAGAATGCCGCACGGACGCGGTTCCTGGGAACTAATGCACAGGAGCTCATCAAGCTCGGTTCCGAACCGCTGCCGATAGCCGACATGCTGGCGAGGCCCGGCGCACAGCATTCCGATACCGATGTCACGCTCTCGTCCTTCTATCAAAAAACGAAGTCGGTCCAGGCTGCCATGGCGCTTCGTGACTATTATCTCAGGGATACGGCGCTTCCCCGCTATGGTGATGTCGATGAAGAGACCATGCAGTGTGCCATAGCGCTCAAGGGCATGTATTTCAAATATCAAACCATGGAGGATCCCAACAGAAGGGTCTTTCTATTCAATGCCGCAAAAAGTACGAGCCCCTATCTGAGCAAAGAGGAATCAGCCGCCCTCTGGAAAAAATTAGAGGCAGGCCCCTTTGCAGCGCGTTTCTCAACAGTAGAAAAGATGTACGTGTCGCTGTTCAAAGCGATCGGCCAGAGGGATGGCGCGAAAATGGCGGCTGTTGCAAAACGCCTGCTGGAGACAGAACAAGATGGTACGCCCTCGCGGATGCAATACGTATTGGCCGCAGGTATGCTCGGGAATCTGGCTCAGGGAGACCGGGACCAGGCGGCGGGGCTTTGGTCGAAATACCATTCCCTGATAAGGACAGCGGGCAAACCCATTTTTTTGCTGCACTTTCTGGAAGCGGAAAGCGGCGTTCATTGACCGGATCACCGGGGAACGCATTTGAGCTGAGCTGTACCTGCCAGGCTTTCCCGGCAGGAAAAAAGATCAAACGCGGCCGTCGGTGCGTCATACTGTTCTGATTTCAACGGAGATCGTACCATGACTTCCCTTTACGACGTCATTATCATCGGCACCGGTCCGGCAGGCATCTTTGCGGCGCTTGAACTGTCCAAGAACTCCCATCTCAGGGTCCTCATGGTCGAAAAGGGCAGCGACATCACCTCCCGCGCCTGTCCCATGCTGTCCTCCTCCATCCCCTGTGTTCAGTGCGGCCTCTGCAGCATCCTTTGCGGCTGGGGCGGAGCTGGTGCCTACAGCGACGGGAAACTTACGCTCACCCCTGATTTTGGCGGGAGGTTGAAGGAGTATCTCTCGTCCGATGTGCTTGCTGCCTATATCGACGAGGCGGACGCCGTCTATCAATCATTCGGCGCCGGCGGGGCCATCCACGGCCAGGACGAGGCGGCCCTCGCAAGACTCGGGAAAAAAGCCGCCGGCTACGGCCTCGAATTGATCCCTGCACGCATCAGGCATATCGGCACCGATCTGTGCAAAGAGGTGCTGAGAAAGATCCGGGAGCATCTGAACGGGAAGGTGGATGTTCTCTTTGATACAGCGGTGCAGCAGATATTGACGCAGCATGGCGCCGTATCAGGCGTCCAGACCCGGGACGGTGTCCGGTACGAAGGACGACACGTGATCGTTGCCGCAGGACGGGAAGGGTCGACCTGGCTTTCCGCCGAGGCGAAGCGTCTGGCCGAGCGGTCAAAGGCGCTCTCGCGCCACTTCTGCAGCGGATCATCGACATGACGAAGATCACCGCCGTCCGCGCCCTCGTATTGTGCGGGATACTCGCGTCCGGACTCCGGGCAGAGCCCGCGGCGGCGGCGCCGGTCCTGCCGCACGGCTTCGTCGACGCGCTGGTCACAGGCGGGCTGAGCCAGCCGGTGGGCATG
>JBGQDI010000178.1:0-5350 GCA_041495765.1 Nitrospirota bacterium | reverse complement strand
TGGGGGTTCAAGTCCCCCCTCTCGCACCAGTTGTTCTCTGTGCGGAATCACGTTTCAGCCTCCGGCAACCTCAGTAACGACGTTCCCGCACGCGCTCATACAATCTGAACGATCACAAAGACCCCAACTCATAAGAACGCTTAAGCAAAGGTGGACAAGCCATGAAAGCTGTTGTAGAAGATATCGGAACTCTGAAAAAAAAGATCTCGATCGAAGTTTCACCGGAAGCCGTGGATAAGGAAATTGCCCGGGCCATCGCGGAAGTCTCCAAGACGGCAAAGATCCCCGGGTTTCGGCCCGGCAAAGCGCCGAAGGCCGTCGTGGAGAAGCATTACGGCGACGAGGTGCGGTCCGAAGTGCTGAACCGGCTCGTGAGCGAGCACTATCTTCGGACCCTGGAACAGAACAGCCTGAATCCCGTGGATGTGCCGCAGATCAGCGATGTCTCCCCGCTCACCAAGGGCGCTTCACTCACCTTTGTTGCGACCGTCGAGGTCCGGCCGGTGATTGAGCTCGGCACCTACGACGGCATCGAGGTGAAGGAACAGAGCCTGGAGGTCACGGACGAGGAGCTCAACCAGACGCTGGACCGTCTCCGGGAAATGTATGCACAGCTCGAGGTCGTCGAGGGCAGGCCGCTCGATAAGACAGATACGGCCATCATCGACTTTGAAGGGTTCGACGACAGCGGCAAGTCCATCGACGGCGCCAAGGCAGCGGACCACATGCTTGCGCTCGGCACGAATTCGCTGATCCCGGGCTTCGAAGATCAGCTGGTGGGCATGAACAAAGGCGATACTCGCAAGATCAAGGTCACCTTCCCGAAAGATTACAGCAGCGCAGCGCTGGCGGGCAAGGATGCGGACTTCACCGTCACCCTGAAAGAGATCAAAAAGAAGGTGCTGCCTGAACTGAACGACGATTTCGCCAAGGACATCGGCGGTGACAAGTCCCTGGACGAGCTCAAGGCAGGGATCAAGCAGGACCTGGAGCTGAGAAAACGCGACGAGCATACCTCGGCGCAGCGCGAAGAACTGCTCTCGAAGCTCATCGACAGTCACCAGTTCGAGGTCCCGCCCGGAATGGTGGAACGTGAGCTGCAGTCCATGATGCGCAAACAGGCCACCCGCATGGCACGGCAAGGGATGGATGTGAAATCCTTTGATGCGGCAAAGTTCATAGCGGAACATAAGGCCCTGTCCGAGCAGCGTGTCAAAGGGGTCTTGATCCTGGATACGATCGCAGACAAGGAAAAGGTTGAAGTAAGCGATGCGGAGGTGTCCTCGGCCATCGCCGCAATGGCGCGTTCGTCAAAACAGCCCGTAGAGGCCATCAGGAAGTACTACGATTCCGTCGACGGCGGGATAGACAACTTGCGGTCCTCGTTGGTGCAGGAGAAGACCCTGAGCCTATTGCTTTCCCGGGCGAAGAAGAGTTATAATTAGTCGCATGAAGAACACAGGGAGCAAGGAAGCATCCTGCGTGCGCAGATCGGGTGTGCTGAGCGGACGCAGGGAGATGAAGGAGCAAGTATGTCATTGATCCCGATGGTGATCGAACAAACGAGCCGGGGCGAGCGCGCCTACGATATTTATTCCCGGTTATTAAAGGACAGGATCATCTTTCTGGGTACGGCCATTGACGATATCGTTGCCAATACGGTGATCGCCCAGCTGTTGTTCCTGGAAGCCGATGATCCCGATAAAGACATTTTTTTGTACATCAATTCGCCTGGCGGCATCGTGACTGCAGGATTGGCGATCTATGATACTATGAACTACATCAAGTCACCGGTCTCGACCATCTGCATCGGCCAGGCTGCGAGCATGGGCGCCTTGTTGCTCTGCGCTGGAGCGAAAGGGAAACGCTTCTCCCTTCCCCATGCCCGGATCATGATCCACCAGCCGTTGGGTGGCTTCCAGGGGCAGGCGACGGACATCGAGATTCATGCGCGGGAGATCCTGAAAATGAAGGACACCCTGAACCAGATCATGGCGAACCATACCGGGCAGCCGCTCGAAAAGATCCATGCGGACACGGACAGGGATTTTTTCATGTCCGGCGAGGATGCGAAGCAGTATGGCCTGATTGACGAGGTCATTGCGAAGAAACTGCCTCGGGCCGCGAAGGAGAAATAAGTAATGACGGAAAAAAAAGAACATACGAGCCCCCTCAAGTGCTCGTTCTGCGGCAAGGGACAGGAAGAAGTAAAGAAGCTTATTGCCGGCCCTTCGGTCTTCATCTGCAACGAGTGTGTCGACCTTTGCAACGAGATCATCGCGGAGGAGTGGGAAGACGTCAAGGAAGCGAAGCTGCCCCGGCTGCCGAAGCCGGCGGAGATCAAACGGACGCTCGATGAATACGTCATCGGCCAAGAGCGGGCCAAGAAGATCCTCTCCGTGGCAGTGCATAATCACTACAAACGCATCGGCATCCAACAGGAGATCGGTGATGAGGTTGAATTGCAGAAGAGCAATATCCTCCTGATCGGACCGACCGGCGTGGGCAAGACCCTTCTCGCCCAGACGCTGGCGCGGATCCTGGATGTGCCCTTCACGATCGCCGACGCGACCACGCTCACCGAGGCGGGTTATGTGGGCGAGGACGTGGAAAATATCATCCTCAAGCTCCTGCAGAACGCCAATTATGACGTTGAACGCGCCCAGCGGGGGATCGTGTACATCGACGAGATCGACAAGATCAGCCGCAAGGCCGAGAACCCGTCCATCACCCGTGATGTTTCGGGCGAGGGCGTGCAGCAGGCCCTGCTGAAGCTCATTGAAGGGACCGTGGCCAGTGTACCGCCCCAGGGCGGCCGGAAGCATCCGCACCAGGAGTTCATCCAGGTTGACACGAAGAACATCCTCTTCGTCTGCGGCGGCGCCTTCGTAGGGCTCGACACGATCATTGAACAGCGTGTGGGCACCAAGACCATGGGGTTCGGTGCAGACATCCAGAGCAAACAGGAGCGGAAGCTGGGGGCAACCCTGGCGGTCCTGCAGCCTCAGGACCTGCTCAAATACGGACTGATCCCCGAGTTCATCGGCCGGATGCCGGTCGTGGCCACGCTGGAGGAGCTCGACGAGCATGCGCTTATCGATATCCTGACGCGCCCGAAGAACGCGCTGATCAAACAGTATCAGAAACTACTGTCGCTCGAAGGATGCAAACTTCGCTTCACCGATACCGCGCTCGCTGCCATCGCGAAGAAAGCGATCCTGCGGAAGACCGGTGCGCGGGGCCTTCGCGCAATCCTCGAGGATGTGATGCTGAATGTCATGTATGACGTCCCCTCGCAGCCCGGAATCCGTGAGTGCATCGTCAGTGAAGAAGTGATCAACGACGGGGCAGAGCCGCTCCTCATCTACGAAAAGATAGCGTAACGATAGCGTATTCAAGAGCCAGGAGACAGAATCCAGTAAAGTGCGGTTCTCTCCTGGCTTTTTCCTTCTGACTTCCGGCTTCTGATTTCTGGATTCTCCCCTATGAAAATACTCTCAGCCGAGTTTGTGATCAGCGCCCCGGGTTCGAAACAATGCCCCATAGACGGAAGGCCGCAGATCGCCTTTGCCGGCCGCTCCAATGTCGGGAAATCCTCGCTCATCAATGCTGTCCTGAACCGCAAACACCTGGTCAAGACAAGCGCCACGCCGGGCAAGACCCAGCTCATTAATTTTTTCGTCATTAACGACCAGTTCTATTTCGTCGATCTTCCCGGGTACGGGTTCGCCCGCGTTCCGCGCAATGTGGTCGATACCTGGGCGCCCATGCTGGAGGAATATCTGCGCGATACGCACCAACTGCGCGCTGTTGTGGTCCTGCTCGATATGCGGCGCGAGCCCGATGAGCGTGACGCCCGCATGATCGCATGGCTGAAACATTACAATGTTCCGGCACTGTATGTCTTTACCAAGGCCGACAAGTTGAACCGCCAGGAGTTCCTGCGGGCCGAACAGAATGTCGGCGCCGGTCTCGGAATAACCGAGCGGATCATTCCTACCTCAGCTACCAGCGGCCTCGGCCTGGACGAGCTGCGGAGCAGGGTTTTTGCCTTGCTGACGGGCCGGTAACGAGGCGGACAGGGCCTGTCTTCCGAGTCACGATCGCTCGAAAAAGGAGTGCTCACATGTCTTTGCTACAGGACCTGACGGGATCACTGCTCTGGGCCACGCTGTTCAGCATCGTTCTTTTTGCCGGAGGTATCGTTGCCATCGGGTTCCTTACCCGGCAGTCGGCATTGCTCAAACCCGTAGGCCCGGGCCTGAAGATCATCGCCTTCTTTGTGTCCGTCCAGGTCTTTCTCCTGCTCGGCGGCCACGACTACTATCCGCGTTTTTCAAAACATCTGGACTTTTTTTCCTGGCTCATTTTTATCTTCGGCGTGCTCCGGGTCGGTCTCTATATTTACGGGGACCTGTTCGTCGTACGGCTGAAACGGGGGAGCTTTCCTGCCGCGTTCAAGAACATCATCACGGTCTTCATCGTGCTGGTCGTCGCCCTAATCCTGCTGAAAGAGATCCTCGATATCAATGTCACCTCGCTGATCGCCACGACCACCGTTCTCACCGCCACCATTGGTCTCGCTTTCCAGAGCACGCTTGCAAACATGCTGGCAGGCCTCACCATCCATCTGGAGAAACCGCTGAGGCAGGGCGACTGGATCGCGGCCGGCGGACATGAAGGCCGCGTGCTCGATATTACGCTCCGCTCCACCAGGATCAAGACCATCGAGAACAATGAGGTGTTCATCCCGAACAGCAAGGTGCTGAGCGAAGCAGTGGTCAATTACAGCCTCCCGAACACGACCCTCGTGCGCAAACTTCCCGTCGGCGTCAGCTTCACCATCCCGCCGAACCGGGTAAAGCAGGTCGTGCTGGAGGTCCTTGCGAAGGTCGACGGAGTGAGCACGATGCCGTCGCCGCTGGTCCGTGTGGTATCCTACGGCGATTTTTCAGTGCACTACGAGATCCGCTATGCGTTGACCGACTTTTCCCGGTATGTGGCTGTCGAGGCCGAGATCATGAGCCTTCTCTGGTATCATTTCAAACGCAATAACATCGAGATCCCTTATCCCATCCGGAATATCAATGTCAGGCAGGTGACCATGGAGTCGTGCCGGGCGGACGAGGAAAAAACGGCAGCAGAGATCTTTAAACTTATGGAGAAGGTCGAGATCCTTGCACCGCTGAGCGAAGCCGAACTGACCAAACTGGTGCAGCAGGTAAGCATCCAGTCCTTTGCCGCCGGGGAGACCGCGGTCAAGCAGGGGGAGCCCGGCGATTCCTTCTACATCATCAAGAGGGGCAGGGTCGATGTCATTGTCGAAAAAGCAGAAGACGAGGCGGTGGTG
>JBGQDI010000177.1:0-5415 GCA_041495765.1 Nitrospirota bacterium | reverse complement strand
GCAAGGTCCTTGCCGATGCCCGGCAGGGCGGTCAGCTCCTCGTCGGTGAGAGTCGCAACGTCCGCCGCGAGCTCGTCGATGTTCTGGCCGGCCCGCTGGTAGGCAAGGATACGGAAGACGTTCTCCCCCTTGATCTCCAGAAGCTTTGCGATGTCGCTGAAAAGCCGTGCGATGTTCTGATTGTTCATGCTATGCCGCTTTCCGTGTAAACGCCGGTACCAAGTCTTACTTCGATTGTACCACAAGGGGGAATGGAGCACTCATCATGCAAAAGGTGAACGGACCGGGTAACGCCACGGAAAAGGGAAAATAAAAAAGGAAGGCAAGGATAATTCTCCTTCCTTCCTCTCGTCCCTCTCGTCCGCGAGACCGGCTTCAGAGCAACCGGCACGACGGGATGGTCAAGATCGCCACAGTCTAAGCCGCCATTCCCGGTGTCACGCTGATGGCACAGTTCGTGGTGCCTTTATCGTTAGCGATCACTTCCCGGCAGTGCGGGTCCGTGATCCAGGACCCGTCGGCGAAGTACTTGTACTCATACCTGCCGGGGACGAGCTTCACCGCCGTTTTCCACTGGCCCTTCTTGTTCCTTTTCATGGGTGAAGCGTTCGGGTCCCAGTTATTGAAGCTGCCGGCAACAGAGACCTTCTTCGCCTGGGGGGCATCGTACACGAACTCGATATCCACCTTTTTGTTCGCCGCATCCATATGGACCTCCTCTCTCCAAAGCATTTCTTCCCAGTTCCGGCATATTCTCCTCCTTTCCGGGTGATCGGACGACCCTAGCACCGGCCATGATCAATACTAGCACTGTCCCCGGAATATACAATACGACCTAATGCGTACGTTCCAAAGTATCAGGTCGCGATCGTTCCTTTTTTGATCGGATCGACGGCAGGTCCCGACGAATGGCAGGTCGCGATCGGTGAGAAGAACGGAGAACTATTTTCCAGCAGGCGGCATCGTCGGGGCCGCTCTGTCCAGCACGTCCCGTACCTTTTTTGCCAGTTCTCTCGGGGTCAACGGCTTCAGCAGGAGATCCGTGCCCGGGGTGATGAGCCCATCGGTATAGATCTTGTCTGCCGTATAGCCGCTGACGAAAACGACCTTTATTCCAGGGGAGAGACGGGAGATGGCGTCATAGGCCTCTTTGCCGCTCTTTTTGGGCATGATCATGTCGAGGAGCAGCAGGCTGATCTTCTCCCGGTTCTTCTCGTAGAGCTCGATGGCCTCTTCGCCGTTCTTCGCATCAATGACCGTGTACCCGAATTCTTCCAGGATCTGTTTCGCGAGCTTTCGCAATCCGTCGTCATCCTCGGCAAGCAGCAGCGTTTCGGTCCCGCCGCGGACCTCCGCCGGCGTTGCCGGCATTTTGCTGCGTTGCTCCTTGTCAATGCTGAGAAGGGGGAAGTAGATCCGGAACGTCGTCCCCTTGCCCGGTTCGCTGTAGACGTTGATGTACCCGTGGTGCTGCTTGATGATGCCGTAGACGATCGCCAGGCCGAGCCCCGTGCCCCGGCCCACCTCCTTCGTGGTAAAGAAGGGGTCGAAGATCCGTTTCTGCGTGGCCTCGTCCATGCCCACGCCCGTATCGGTCACCGTGACGACGGCATAGACGCCCGGGTCGCCGATGCCATGGGACCGGATATCGGCGGCGTTGAACACGACGCGATCGGTCTCTACGACAAAACGGCCGCCCTGCGGCATTGCATCGCGGGCATTGGTCGCCAGGTTCATGAGGACCTGTTCGACCTGCCCGCTGTCAGCGTAGATCACCAGCGCCTGCGGGCAGAAGACCGTTCTCAGCTCGATGTCCTCTCCGATGATCCTGCGCAGGAATTTCTCGACGCGCCTGATGATCTCGGTAAGGTCCACGTTGGCCAGGGTGATGATCTGTTTCCTGCTGAAGGCGAGCAGGCTGTGCGTCAGATGGACCGCGCGGTCCACCGATTCGAGCAGGTGCTCTACATTCATCCGCTGGGGATCGTCCTTCTTCATCTTCATGTGAAGGATATGGCCGTAGCCCATGATCGCCGTCAGGATGTTGTTGAAGTCGTGCGCAACGCCGCCCGCCAGCTGGCCGATCGCTTCCATTTTCTGCGCCTGGCGCAGCTGTTCCTCCACTTTCTTCCGCTCCGTGATGTCGGAGATAAGGCAATCGTAGGCGATGAGCGTCCCCTGCGCGTCGTAACGGGGGACGGTCGCGTTCTTGACCCAGCGGACGGAACCGTCCTTATGCGTGATCCGGTGCTCCAGGGGCGGAACGGCCCGCGCGCCTGCGGTGATCCTTTCGATCTGATCGAGAACGGCCTGGCGGTCGTCCTGGTGGATCATGCGGTACCAGAGGCCACCGTCCCGTCCGTAGTCTCCGGGTGCGTAGCCCGTGACGGCGACGCACCCGGGGCCATGGACCGTCGAGACCGGCCTTCCCTGTTCGAGCTTCACCGTCACCATGTAGTCCGTGACCGATTCGATGAGGTGTTTATACCGGTCCTCGCTCTCCCGCAGAGCCGCTTCCGCACGGCGGCGTTCGGTGATGTCCCGGGTGACCCCGTAAAGCCTGCCGTCCTGCAGCATCTTTCCCGTGATCTCGGCAGGGAAAGTAGAGCCGTCCTTGCGCAGCATGCGGCGCTCGCTGACCACGGTCTTTCCGGCGAGAAGCTCAGCGTACTTGAGGGGCGTTGCAGCGAGCTCTTCCTTTGCAATGACGTCCTTCATGCTGAGCTGCAGGTATTCCCCGCGGGTATAGCCCAGCATCTCCAGCATCCGTCCGTTGGCGTCGATGTAATTGCCGTCGAGATCGGCAATGGAGATCCCTTCGGCGGCCTGCTCCATGATCGTTCGGTAGTTATACTCGCTCCGCTGAAGAGCGGCCTCGGCCTTTTCGCGTTCGGTCACATCGCGGAACACGAGGACCACGCCGATGAAATTGCCCTCCCCGTCGATGATCGGCGAGACGCTATTGGCGATGCTGCGTCCGGTGCCGCTTCGCGCGATCAGCACGGACCGGGCCGGAAGCTCCAGACGGGTAAGAACATCGTGGACCTGCTGCAGGTGGCTGGAAAGCGGGTCGGACCCGTGCTCGTCCAGGACCCGGAACACTACCGGCAGCTGCATGCCCACCGCTTCCCGGGAGGTCCAGCCGGTCATCTGTTCGGCCGCTTTGTTGATCAGGACCACGGCGTTCGCCCTGTCCACGGCGATGACGCCGTCGCCGATGCTCTGCAGCGTGACGGCAAGCCGCTCCTGTTCGGAGATCAACTGCTGCTCCGTGGCAAAAAGCTTCTGCGATGCATAGTTCAGCGAACCTTCGAGCTGCCGGATCTCGAGAGAATCGTTCCCGACGGACACCTGCTCTCCTTTTGATTCGTCAAGGCGCCGCGCGAAAACGGTCAGCTGCCGGATGGCCCCCAGGGGGGAGCGCAGTGCCAGGAAGAAGAGCACGAAGCTGAGTACGATCCAGGCGGCTCCCAGCAGGGCCGTATTCCGCCAGATGGCCGCCTGCAGGTCCGCCACCGACCGCATGCTGTACGTCGTCTTGAGCCATCCGAGCTGGCTGCCCGCGCTGATGGGCTGCCAGACGACCATCTCTTCCTTATTCTCGAGGTCTATCACTGTCTGCGCGAGGCCGGGAACGTTCAAGGTGGCAAGGGAGGGGACCGCTCCTGGGACGGCTTCCGCGAGGGGCTGATGCAGCGCATCGGAGAGGACCTTGCCGCTCTTTTCGCAGATCTGGATGCGCTGGATATCGGGTAATTGGACGGTTTTCTGGACCACGACGTCCAGTCCCGCATAGTCGGAAAGCACGAGATAATGAGCGCAGCTCTCTGAAACGTTCTCGGCCATGATCGTTGCATGCTCGATCATGGCCCGGCGCAGGAGCTCGGCCTGCCGTTCGCTCGTGAACCAGCTGTAGGTCACGATGGTGGAGACGAGGATCGTCAGCACCAGCACCATGAGCCGCGCATACAGCCTTCTTGGCAGGAACAGCTTCATAACGGTTTCTCGGACGATAGTTTCTCGGTGTCGATCTCTTCCAGTTCCCGGTAGTCCCTGGCGTAGTCAGCGGCCACCGGGTCGCTCAGGCGGACGGCCTTCAGTACCCCGGGAACGGTTCCCCTGCTGCCGAGCTGCAGAACCGCCTGGGTAACAGACCTGCGCACGGAAGCGGGAAGGTCCGGGCGCGCGGCCAGGGGATGGGACGGATGTTTGGGAGTCACGAAAAGAGGCCGCACCTGGTCGCAGATCTCGGACGGTGCGTTCTCGAACTCGCTGTCCAGCACGGCATGGTCCACAAATCGGAGATCCGGCTCGAACATGCGCCGGTTCAGATCGCGGAGCGTGTCCGCGATCCCGGGCCTCAGTTTGCCGGCCGCCAGTTCGCAGGCCTTCACCTCGAGAGCCTCGCGAACCTCGAATGTTCTCTCACATCGTCCGGACTGATCTGGGTGACGAACGTGCCCCGGCGCGGATGAATATCGACCAGGTCCTGTGCGGACAGACGCTGCAAAGCGTCCTTGACCGGCGTCCGGCTCACCCCCAGTTGCACCGAGATCTGCGCCACGTCGAGGCGCTGGCCCGGTCCCAGCTCACACGATAGAATCTTGTCCAGGAGGATGCCATGTACCTCCTCCGCGACTCCTCGCGTATTTAGCGTTTGGAAGCCAGCCATTGTGTTTTTAATGAGGCTCGCACAAAACAGTAACAGATCCGGACGTGGCGCACGCACTCATGCGCGCCGCGCCGACTCGTGTCGGCGCCCGACGGGCCACGAGGGGTCGAGACCAGCCTCGACCCAGCAGGCTAAAGCCAGGCTAAAGCCTGCGCCACAAGGGTGATCTTGAAGCATCAGGTCACTCAGTTTTGCGAGGCTCAATAAGTTTGTAGGGTAACAGTAGAAGTGTGGAATTTCAAGTTCAGCTTTGCCCGGGTTCGTCGCGCCAATCGGCCTCGGCCAGTTGTCAACGTGGAGTGATATCCGCGCGGTTCAGTGGCGAGCGGGGCCACAGACCATTGGCGAGCGCCAGCGCGGTTTCAACCGAATAACGCCAGAAGCAGTCGTGAAAAATGTCGGAGTAGCCGGCGATATGAGGAGTGAGGACGACGTTATCGAGCTTCAGCAGAGGGTTGCCGGGGCTGACTGGCTCCTGTTCGAAGACGTCCAGCCCCGCGCCGCCAATCCCGCCTTCCCGCAATGCCCGGACCAGAGCGGCTTCGTCCACAACGCCGCCACGCGAGGTGTTGATCAGAACCGCGTGAGGCTTCATCAATCGCAGCGCTCGCTCATTGATCAGATGCCGCGTCTCTTCTATCAAGGGCATATGAAGCGTGATGAAGTCTGACGTCGAGATCAGCTCATCGAAGCCTGCCGGTGTCGCACCTCCGGCCGTAATGCGTTCCCGCGGGATGAGCGGG
>JBGQDI010000176.1:0-5426 GCA_041495765.1 Nitrospirota bacterium | reverse complement strand
TAACAACCGGTCCTGAAGCGGATAAAAAGACCCCGGTCCTGGAAGCGCGGGGAGGAGAAACGGTGCTGCTCGCGGAAGACGACGGCGAGGTCCGCCGACTGACGAAGATGGTGCTCGAGAACTTCGGCTACCGGGTGATCGAAGCGAAGGACGGAGAGGATGCCGTGAACAAGTTCAACGAGCAGAGCACCGCCATTGACCTGCTCGTCTTTGACGTCATCATGCCGAAAAAGAACGGTAAGGATGCCTATCTGGAGATCAAGCAAAAACGGCCGGAGATACGCGTGCTCTTCACCAGCGGCTATACCGCCGATATCATCCACAAAAAAGGGATCCTCGATCCAGACATGGTCTTCATCATGAAGCCCATCTCACCGACCATGCTTCTGGGAAAAGTACGGGAAGTGTTGGATAAGTAATTGCGGATTGCCTCAATTGCGGATTTCGGATTGGAACTGCGAACACCAAACGCGGGCCTCAGAGCGGAAATGACCTTCCTTTTGCGGTTTTAATCCGAAATCCGCAATCCGAAATCCGAAATTATTTTCCCCGGTTTCTCAAATATTCCCCGAACTGCATGTCCAGCTTCAGGATATGGTCTACGATCCAATCCACAACAACCTGGTTCGTCGTCGCCGAAAGATCGTAGGAGCTCCCGGCTATGCGCGGCAAGGCGGCCTCGGCTTTTAATTCAGCAAGCGCTGCCAGATACTTTTTATGCGCCTCGACCTGGGCTTCGCGGCCCCCATAGCCCATTTCCTGCATATGTTTTTCCTCTTCCGCAAAATGGACCCGCGCGTAATCATCGAGGAATTTCAGTGTGCCGTCGATCTCGGACTTACAGCGGTGCTGTTTGATGGCAAGCACGAGATTATTGATCCTTTTGAACAATTCCTGGTGCTGGCTGTCTATCGTGGCTACGCCGACAGCCAGTTTGTCCGACCATTCCATGGAAACCTCCCCTGTACTACTGATGCGGGATAGTAACAGGTGATGAGGGGGAAAGTCAAGAACGAGGGGACGGGCCATACAGGAATTGACAGCCTTCTCAAAAAGCGTTAAGGTACGAATCATGATGACTGCTGTCGAAATATACAAGCTCCTCCCCAAAACGAACTGCGGCAAATGCGGGACCGTAAGCTGCTTCGGTTTCGCAGCACGTCTGGCCTCGCACCAGGCCTCCCCCGATGACTGCCCCACGGTGACACCTTCGGCGCGCGAAACCTTGAAAAGTTCAGATACCGACAAAAGCGATTCGCCCGGGACCGTGTACGAGCAAGCGCTCCGGTCGCTGCAGCCGAAGGTTCAGGCACTTGACCTCAGGAAGACCGCCATTCTCTTCGGCACGGCACTCGTAAGCCCCGAGAGCCTGGAACTAACCTTCCTGAACGAACCGTATCGTATTACAAAGGAGAAGATAACAGGCCCGTCGGGAGCAGAACCCCTGCCCTGGGTCTCGATCCTGATCTACAATCACCTCTGCATGCCCGACCCGCCTGCGCCTGCCGGCGAATGGATAACCTTCAGCTCCGTGCCGGCATCCCATGCAAAGGACAAGGCTTGGGCAGGCCATGTGGAGGACGTTATCGCCAAACACTTTACCGGGAACGTTGCCGGATTAAGAACAGCCTGCGAGAAGCTGGGGGGCCTGCCCAGCGAGATCAGCGGCAGCCATGATGCGGCATACGAATTCCGCTTCTTCCCCCACTATCCCGTATTGCTTTTTTTCTATGATGCTGTTGCCGAAGAGAACTTCCCGGCCCAGTGCAAGCTGCTGCTGGACAGGACAGCGCCAAGCTATCTGGATATAGAATCTATCGTGGTATTGGGGGAGGAATTCGCAAGTAGATTGACGGGAGAATAGACGAAGAAAAACGGTGTTTAAAAATAAAAAAGAGGCCCGCGGCAACCCGCGGGCCTCTTTGCGTTCATCATTTGCACATCAGATCGTTTACTGGAATGAGTAATACACAGTCGTCATCTCGCCATTAATGCCGAAGACCTGGAGATAGATCTCTGCCTGGGCAGTGCCCACGCCGCTGCAAATATTGGGGATCGTGACTTGGGCCGTGGTCGAGGTACTGCTGAGCACTGTTACTTCACCCTGGTCATCGCACTTAACGGTCCCGGGGTCATTCGGCACCCCGGTGTAAGCCACGGTACCTAATCTTATATGACCAACGGCAAAGGTCTTCGGCAGCGTCCAATTCACGGTCAACGGCGTACCAGGATGCGCGTCCGCCATGGTTGAGCCAGTGAGGTTGGTTATGGAGACCGTCTCGGTCGTGATCGCGTTAATCGCCTGCGTATAGGTCACGGTGGGACCGCTCCACGGCATTATCACGGTCGTGAACAACGCCCCTCCGGAGATCGCCGGGTTCATGGCATTGATACTGAATGAGTCGAATTTCAAGGAATTGTCCCAGGGTGCGGCATTCTGTCCGTTGTAGGACAACGGGGCATCGGTCCAGGGGCCGCCGGTTATGGTCACCCCTCTCATGGTCGTCGCCGTCGGCGAAGAACGGGGGGCGTCGATATTCACTTCCACGACCAGTTGGCTGTTCGGGGGGAAGGGCCCCTTGCTCATGACCATGTTCGCCCGCACCTCCACATTTGCGATGCGCTGGTCTCCTGACAGCAACCAGGCCCCATTCACTTTTTTGAAGAAGAATCCATTCGACGACGTGCTGGTCTGGCCTAACAGGCTTTGGGAGAGCTGGAATACCGTGTCGGCTGTGGTCCCTGCGTCGTCTAACGACTTGATCGCGATGCCGGAGAAGGATAGGGTCTTCCCGCTAAAGGCATAGACAACCTGCTGGGCCCACTCGCTCCGCGAGCCGCCGCTAAAGAGCCCGTTAGGATCGAGAAATGGCAGCAGATCGCTCGCCAGCAAGGAAAGGCCTTTGGTATTGACCTTGTTCGCAAAGCTCGCCATCATCGCCGTAATACCGTCCAGGGCATCCTGCTGCGCCGTCAGGACCGGCACGACGGTGGAGTTGTTGCTGCTGGTGGTCCCGTCAGTGCCTGCGGTCGTGGTGGATATCGTAAGAGCGCTGCTCAGTGTGGACAGGGTCGAGTTCTGGGTCGTGGTCCCGTCCGAGACCATGACCGCGCCGCCGGCTGGATCGACAATCGACTGGGCCAGTACGGCGTCCACGCCGATGCCGTTCGCGGTGAAGGGAGTGGAAATAAGGTTGAAGTTGCCTGCCGCAACATCAGCCTGGTTCAGCCAGAGCTGGACCATGTTCTTGACCGCCGAACCGATGACTCCCACCGCCCCGGGCGAAGGCGGAAGGTTTGCGCCAGGAGCATCGAAGGCGCTGTCCATGGGAATGCCCTGCGCATCGTACCAGGACCGGATGATGAGGTCCGTATAGGGAGTTATATTGATGACCGTGTCCGAGTTCCCGTCAGCGCTCACCCCGTAGAATTTGCTGCCGGTGGCGGTCGTTACAAGCAGCAGGAATGGCGGCGTGAGGCCGGTGGTCTCGACCGTATAGGTACCGTTAATGTCCGTGACGCCGGTCACAAAGTTCCCGCTAACGTCCTTGATCGTGAACGTTGCGTTCGAGATCGGTGAACCGACGGCCACGGTGCCGCTGGCTGTCGCGACCGCTGCTACGGCAGCCGTGAAGTTGACGTTGGTTTTGTTGGCACTTGCGATGATCATGGGCATGCTTGCTGCAGTAAAGGCATACCCCTTTTTGCTGGGCGTGATGGTGTAGTTCCCGTTCTTGAGCCCCTTGATGAGAAATTTGCCGAGGGCATCCGTTACGCCCGCCGCATCAGCGTCCCCGGCGACGCTGATCACTACCCCTGGCAGGACAGCTCCGCTCAAGGTAACCTTACCGGCAACGGTGTAGGTCACCGACGTATCTGCTAATGCGGTAAAGTCTACGCCGTTCTGGTCCGCGCTCAACAGCACCGCATTGCCAACAGGATCAAAGGTGTACCCTTTCTTTGCAGGAGACAATGCATAATTCCCCGCAGGAAGGTTCGTGAACGCATAGGTCCCGGACAGGGAGGTCATGACGACGCCGCTCACCGGGCCAACCAGGCTCACGTTCGCGGTCGTTCCCGTAAGTCCGCTCACCGTGCCGGATAGGGTATACAGGATCGCCGAGGACAGGGTCCCGGTAAAGTTAGCAGTGGTAATGTTGCTCGTGGTGACCTGGACGGTCGCAGCAACAGGAGCGAAGACGCTGCCGTTCTTTGCCGCACTGATCGTGTAGCCTCCAGGCCGGAGGTGGACAAAGGTGAACTTCCCTGAGCTATCGGTCGTGGCCGTGCCAGCCACGTTCCCTCCCAGGGTCATAGTGACTCCGGGCAAAGCCGCACCGCTCTGCTTGACAGTCCCGGAAATGCTGTACGTGGGAAGAATACTGAAGGCCAAATCACTGATGTCGCTGCCCATGCTCGCACCGGCCCCGTTCCTGATCTGGACCTTGACCTTGCAGCTTTTCTGAAGTGAGGTCTGGAACGGAACATTCCAGTTATAGGAGTAGTCGCCTTGTGTCAATGGTGCGGTCACCGTTGCGATCGAGATCCAGCTCGTTCCGGTCAGACTGTACGAATAGGTCACGCTTGCCGTATTGTCCGTGCCGAATATGGTGTAGGTAAGCGGGAACACGATCCTGGGATTGATGATATTGCCGCCGTTCGGGGAGGTCACCCTGACCGTTTCGATGGTGAATGGCACCTTGTTCAATGCGGTCCCGACAACAACGTTGGCAGCGTTGTATGCAACGACTTTGATCTCGCAGTTCGGATTATTAGGCACGACCGGTACGGTCCAGGGATTGGTGATCTGATGGACCCCAGTGGTTATGGTCTGCGTGGTGGTAAGCGCGCTCCAGGTCCTGCCCTTGTCCTGGGACAAGAACAATCGATACTGTTCTGCTGCTGCAGGCGCGTTCCAAATGACGTTCTGAGTAGTACCTGCCGCGTACTTTTCCTTTCCGACAGGCTGCACAAGCGCTACTGCGGTGTAGGGGCTTACAACGACCTTGTCAAGCCAGGCTGCATCCAATCCGTTACCGTTGTGTGCATCTTTTTTATAGATCCAGCGCATCGTGTGCGTACCGGCGCTCAGAATATAGCTTTTCTGCTGCCAGGGGAGTTGCCCACTGATACTAGTCTTTGCTGATGTCATGCTATCCATGTAGAATGAAAGGACGTCATACTTCATTTCCGAGTATACTTTTTGATAGAAGGAAAAACTGGCCGGTCCGTTGATGGAGGTCTGGATCCAGGTGGATTCGCTGTCTCCAATGGTGCCGCTCTGTGCTGTATAGATATCAGGCGCCAAGGTAGAGGTCGGCATTGATGAGGAAACGAACCAGTCCTTTGTCCCTGCCACGCCAGTGGAGTTTCCGGTGGTCCAGGTCAGGCCTGCGGTGTCGTTCACTGCGCCTCCCAGGTCGATG
>JBGQDI010000175.1:0-5496 GCA_041495765.1 Nitrospirota bacterium | reverse complement strand
GTAAACGCTTTCCATCGATCCCTTCCGACAGATGATATGGCTCTTTCACACAATAGTTGAAGTGTCGAATTTAGCTTCAGAAACTCGAAGAAGAACCTTTCAGGAGAAATGGAGAAGGATGGCGAAATGGGGATCAAGTCATATTATTAAGAAGGTAACCCCTTTTCTCCCAACTTCCCCCTTTCTCATCCAAAGAGGTTTTTGATCCTGAATTTCGGCTTTAGAGGCCTTTCAACTTAAATACGAATGAACCAAAGATTTCCTTTGCGTTCTTTGCGTCCTTTGCGAGAAAGGCCTTTGACCTCGCATTGTCATTATTCCAATGACGGGGAACGAAAGTCCTGCTCTGCAAGGCGTTGCGCAAGTCTATCAGAAATGACACTGGCAGTATATAAGAGAATGCTTTAAAACAACAGGGGGAAACGCCGACTGACGTTTCCCCCTGAAGGTGATGTATACCTGCTGCAGTTCCCCGGGTATGATAAAGGTGGGTTACTGCCCTACGTCCGCTTTCCTGTCATTATGCTTTTTCCGGTGAATGTCCCTGCTGGACCGGTTCTCTTCAGCTTTCAGTTTCCGCCGTTCTTTTGCGGTCAGCTTTCCGTCGGACTTCATGCGCACCTCATCCTGCTTTATCTGGGCCTGTTTCGCCTCAAGCTTGCCGGCCTCGCGGGGAGTCAGTTCGCCGCTCTTCACTCCCTGGTCGATCCGCTTCTGCTGGTTCTGCTCCCGCTGCTGAATGACCGGATCATCGGTCGGACCGGCATAGAGCGCCGTTGACAACAGCATGACTGCACTTGCTCCTAGCACTGTTTTCATAATGTTTTTCATTGATCGATCTCCTTTTCTGATGGACTTTTACAAACAACGATGGTTACTTCCTTATCAGGTCCTCCTTGGCGTTTCAGGTCATGTTCATCACTTCCTTTCCCGCTTGCTTTGCCGGTATTTTGTACCCGTTATTAGTTATGACACCGGGAGGGAATAAAGGTTAAATGAAAAATACGACAGAGGCAGCGGTTTTTTACTGAAAAGGTCGTACTCCCCCCGTCTTCAGCAATGGATCAGTCATAGCATAATCCTGCCTAAAAATTTGACAGCCCATTTTTGGCGCGCTATGCTTTTGCTATACACTTCTTTATAGATAGTTCATCTAAAAATTTAAAGAAAGTCATGAGTAATTTAGTAGCAGTTTTCCAATTGTTGACGAATAGGAAAACCCTTAACCAACCTTCAGCAGGCGAGAGGAGGCCGGACCAAAATGAAAGACGTCACGCGGCGGCAGTTCCTAAAGATCTCATCAGGAGCACTTGGTGCAGTAGCGGCAACGGAGGCAGTAAATCTCGGTGCCGATACAGCTTCAGGGGCGAAAACCGTGCCGATCAAGTCCGGCAAACAGGTGCCGAGCATCTGTCCCTACTGCTCGGTGGGCTGCGCCCAGATCGTGATGGTCGATGACCAGGGCAAGATCATCGACATCCAGGGCAATCCCGATTCGCCGATCAACCAGGGAACGCTTTGCCCCAAAGGCGCGGCCACGTACCAGTTCGTGAACAACGACCAGCGCTGGACCACGGTGAAATACCGGGCGCCGGGCAGCGACCACTGGGAGGACAAGCCGCTCGACTGGGCCATGGACCGCATCGCGGAGCTCACGAAAAAGACGCGCGACGAGAACTTCAACATCGATCAGGATATGCCCGACGGCTCGGGCGGCATGGTAAAGAAACGGGTTATGAACACCTACGCCGTAGCATCCCTGGGCGGCGCAACCATGGACAACGAGTGGAATTACACGCATCAGAAACTGATGCACGCCCTGGGGGTCGTCTACCTCGAGAACCAGGCGCGAATATGACACTCTTCCACGGTCCCCGGTCTGGGGGTCTCCTTCGGTCGCGGCGGTTCAACCACGTTCCCTCGCGATCTCGTTAATTCCGATGCAGTCATGATCATGGGCTCCAACATGGCCGAGTGCCATCCCGTGGCCTTCCGCTGGCCCCTCAAGGCAAAGACCGACCACGGCGCGGTGCTCATGCATGTGGACCCGCGCTTCACCCGCACCTCGGCCTTGTGCGACATCCATGCGCCCATCCGCGCCGGCACGGACATCACGTTCCTCGGCGCCATCATCAATCATGTGATCAACAGCAAACGCTGGAACACGGACCCCTTCTTTAAGGAGTACGTGGCCAACTACACGAACGCCGCAACGCTGGTCAATCCCGATTTCAAGGACACCGACGAACTGAATGGCCTGTTCTCGGGCATGTCCGAGGACGGGAAAGCCTATTCGAACGCGACCTGGTCCTACCAGAGGAACCCGGCGCCTGCGTCATCTGTGACCGAAGCAAAGACCTTCACGGACCTCCTGCTGCAGAAGGTGCCCGGCAGGCCGAAGACCGATCCTACGCTCAAGGACCCGCACACGGTCTTTCAGATCGTCAAACGCCACTACAAGAGATACACACCCGAGATGGTCGAGAAGGTCTGCGGCTGCCCCAGGGAGAAGTTCCTCCAGGTCGCCGAGACGCTGCTCAATAATTCCGGACCCGACAAGACCTCGAACATCGTCTATGCCGTGGGCTGGACCCAGCATACGGTGGGGGTCCAGATCATCCGCTGTGCCGGCATGCTGCAGGCCTTGCTCGGCAACATCGGCAGGCCCGGCGGCGGCGTGCTTGCGCTCCGTGGCCACGCAACGATCCAGGGCTCCACGGACATCGCAACGCTCTACCATTCGCTGCCCGGGTATCTGAACATGCCTGATGCACGGAAGAAACATGAGACGCTCAAGGATTTCATCCTGACCGAGTCCGTGCCGCTTGCAACAAGCTACTGGGGCAATTACCCCAAGTTCGCGGTCTCCTACTTCAAGGCACAGTGGGGCGACGCCGCCACCAAGGAGAATAATTACGGTTACGACTATCACCCCAAGATCACGGGCGACCATTCCCATCTGCCCATGTTCGTGGACATGATGAACAATAAGATCAAGGGCTTTTTCGTCATGGGCCAGAACCCGGCAGTAGGCGGCCAGAACGCGCGGTTCCAGCGCAAAGCGCTCGCCAAACTGGACTGGATGGTGGTGCGTGACTACTTCGAGACCGAGACCTCGGCCTTCTGGCGCAATTCTCCCGAGGTCGTCGAGGGCGAAGTAAAGCCGTCGGACATCAAGACCGAGGTCTTTTTCCTTCCGGCTGCCATGGTCTCTGAGATGGAAGGTTCTTTCACCAATACCCAGCGGCTTTTGCAGCAGCATGAGAAGGCGGCGGACCCGCCGGGCGACGCACGGAGCGACATCTGGTTCACCTACAAGCTCGGCAAACAGTTGAAGAAGATGTATGCGAACTCGGCCAAAGAGCGCGACTGGGCTATCAAGAACCTCTTCTGGGATTACGAGCCCGAACCCGCCGAGGTCGCCGGTTTCCGTATCAAGGACGAGCCTTCGGCATACAAGGTCCTGAAGGAGATCAACGGCTACACCTGGGCGGACAAAAAGCCGCTTCCTTCCTTTGCCAATTGCAAGGAAGACGGGTCCACCGTCTGCGGCGCCTGGATCTACACCGGGGTCATCCCCGAGGAAGGCGTGAACAAAGCGCGGAACCGCCAGGGAGACAACTGGATCTCACCCAACTGGGGTTTTGCCTGGCCCGCCAACCGGCATATCATGTACAACCGCGCATCGGCGGACCTGCAGGGCAGGCCGTGGTCGGAAAAAAAGAAGCTCATTTACTGGGACCCGAAAGGCGAGTTCAAAGACCCCACGGGCAAGATCATCATCGGGAAATGGGTCGCTCCTTCGGGCGAGGGCATCGATTTTCAGCCCACAAAATCGCCGTCCTTCCGTGGCAAGGACAACGGCATCGCCTTTGACTGGCTTTCGGGGAACGATCCTTTCATCATGCGCGCCGACGGCAAGGCCTGGCTCTTTGCACCGGCAGGCCTGGTGGACGGACCGCTGCCGACCCACTATGAACCCTACGAATCGCCGGTCCACAACCTGCTGTACAAACAGCAGGCGAACCCGGTGGCAAAGACCTGGAAGATCCCCGGCAATCCCTATCACGAGGTGGCAGACCCCAAGTATCCCATCGTGGTATCGACCTACCGCCTGACCGAGCATCACCTGACCGGCGTCATGACGCGCTGGCTGCCCTGGCTTGCGGAACTCATGCCCGAGCTCTTCTGCGAGATCTCGCCGGAGCTCGCAGCGGAAAAAGGCATTCAGAACGCCGAGTTCATGACCATCGAGACCGCCCGCGGCAGGGTCCAGGCACGGGCGCTCGTAACGCGGCGCATGCGGCCCTTCTTGATCAACGGCAAGACGGTCCATGAAATCGGCCTTCCCTGGCACTGGGGCTGGCAGGCCCATGCCGAAGGCGACGTGGTGAACAATCTCTCGGCGCTCGTGGCCGACCCCAACGTCTCGATCCACGAAGGCAAGGTCTTTACCTGCAACGTCCACGCCGGCAAGCGTGAGAAGGGAGGCGCGTGATGGCAAAGGGAATGTTCGTAGACACCTCGATCTGCACCGGCTGCAAGGCCTGCCAGGTCGCCTGCAAGGAATGGAACGGGCTGCCCGGCGAGCCTTCGCACTTTCACAAGGTGCCCGACCGGCCCTACCCGGTGGCGTTCAACTTCACCGGGAACTCCTATGACAACACCGGGAACCTTTCGGCCACGGACTGGCGTCATGTGCGCTTCCTGGAACAGTTCAACGAGGACCGCGTCGGAGGGCGCTGGTTCTTTTCGAGCGACTCCTGCAAGCACTGCAAGGACGCCGGCTGCCTCAACGCCTGCCCCGTGAAGGCCATTGTCAGGACCGATATGGGGAACGTGTTCGTGCAGCAGGACGTCTGCATCGGCTGCAAGTACTGCATCCCCGCCTGTCCCTACGGCGTGATCTCCTTCAGCGAACGGACGGGTACGGTGCACAAGTGCACGCTCTGCAACGACCGTATCCACAACGGACTGGGTACGGCTTGCGCGAAGGCATGTCCCACGGGCTCCATTTCTTTCGGGGAGGTGGAGGAGCTGAAGAAGAAAGCCGACGCGCGTCTGCTCCAGCTGAAGGGCCTGGGATACGACAAGGCGAACATCTACGGGTATGACGAGGCGGGCGGCCTGAACGTATTCTATCTGTTCCTCGACCGGCCGTCGGTCTACGGCCAGCCCGAGCACCCGGTCGTGCCGCAGCGCAGGCTGTTCCGGTCCGCAACATTCACGGTGGTCACGGCCATCGCCGTGGCCGCGGCGGCGATCATGAGCTTCCGCGAGCGGGGGATGAAGAAGGAAAAGGAATAACATAAGTAAAAATATTGTCGCAGATTTAGCAGATGGCCGCAGATGTAAATACATATATCTGGCCTGACTTATTAACGGTTTCATAAGAGTATAGACATTAATGAACAACAATAACCTGTGAACCACCCCACCTAGCCTCCCCTTGGCAAGGGGAGGAAGTATATGTAGCCCCTCCTTGATAAGGAGGGG
>JBGQDI010000174.1:0-5513 GCA_041495765.1 Nitrospirota bacterium | reverse complement strand
CAAGCACCGCGTCATCACCGAGGACGCGACCCGGACCGCAGCCATGCTTTTCCTGATGAAGCAGGTGAAGACGGTGATCAAGAGCGCGCTCACGATCCTGGGAGTGAATGCGCCGGAGAGAATGTGATTCGATTTCGGATTGCGGATTTCGGATTGCGGATTAAAAAAACTGCAATCCGTACTAAATAATGTCATTCAGCTTTAGGTTGATTAAAAAGGATACTGAATCCTCGGCACGGCGCGGGGAACTTACTACGTCGCACGGCACGGTACAGACGCCGGTCTTTATGCCGGTGGGGACGCAGGCTACGGTCAAGACGCTTTCTCCGGAAGACCTGAAGAGCATGGGCGCCGAGATTATCCTGTCGAACACGTATCACCTGTTCCTGCGGCCCGGCCACGAGCTGGTACGCGACTTCGGACAGCTGCACGGGTTCATGGCCTGGGACCGGGCGGTCCTGACCGACAGCGGCGGGTTCCAGGTCTTCAGCCTGAAGGAACTCCGGAAGATCACCGAAGAGGGCGTGACGTTCCAGTCGCCCGTGGACGGCGGCGCCAAGCACCTGCTGACGCCCGAGTACGCCATGGAGATCCAGGAAGCGCTGGGGGCCGACATCATCATGGCCTTCGACGAGTGCATCCCTTTTCCCGCAACGCACGACTATGCGCGGGAATCGGTGGAACGGACGCAGCGCTGGGCAAAACGCTGCAAGGACGCAAAGAAAGACACGGGCCAGGCACTCTTCGGCATTGTGCAGGGCGGCATGTACCCGGAGCTTCGCAAGCAGTCGGCGGAGGGGCTTTTGGACATCGGCTTCGACGGCTACGCCCTGGGCGGCCTGTCCGTGGGCGAGACCAAACCGCTGATGTACGAAATGATCGATGCGTCGGCCCCCCTGCTCCCCGAGGACAAGCCCCGGTATCTCATGGGCGTCGGCACTCCGGAGGACCTGGTTGAGGGCGTCGACCGCGGCATCGATATGTTCGACTGCGTCATGCCGACCCGGAACGCCAGGAACGGCACGTTCTTCACTTCCTTCGGCAGGGTCGTGATCAGGAACGCACAGTACGAGCGGGACAAGCAGCCCATCGACTCGGCCTGCGGGTGCTATACCTGCAGGACCTTTACGCGGGCCTATATCCGGCATCTGTTCAATACGGGCGAACTGCTTGCCCTGCGGCTCGGCACGATCCATAATGTCTATTTTTATCTGAACCTGATGCGGAACGTCCGAACGAGCATCGAGCAGGGGCGGTTCACAGAGTTCAAAAAAGAGTTTTTGGCGAAAAGACGGCTGGAAGAATAGCCGAATTCAACAGTCAAAATTCAATATTCAAAGGAACGGAGACGAACCTTGAATTTTGAATGTTGAATCTTGAATTATTCTTAAGGAGGTTACACATGTTCATAGCGACAGCATATGCAATGGGAGCGCAGGGCGGCGAAGCAGGAGCGCAGGCAGGCGGCGGCGCAACGGGCCAGATCATCATGATGGCCGTCATTTTCGCGATCTTCTATTTCATCCTCATCCGCCCGCAGCAGAAGAAGATGAAAGAGCACAAGAAGATGGTGGAAGAACTGAAAAAGGGCGATGAGGTCATCATCGGCGGCATCTACGGCACGGTCGAGAACGCATCGTCCGGGTCTGAGACCATGACGGTCAAGATCGCTGACGGGGTCAAGATCAAGGTCATCCGCGGTTCCGTTGCCCATGTGGTCACGGAAGGCCAGGAGAAGCCGAAAGAGTAAGTATGTTTTGCCGCGCGGTCTTCGCGACCTTGCGGCTGGATCCTATTTAAGAATTCAGCAGGAGGCGATTCAATGAAAAAAAGCATTCGATGGAGAATGGCGCTCATAGCCTTATCGGTTGTGGTCGCGGTGTTTTTGTTCCTGCCGTCCACGCCGCTGTCGGCGCAATTGCCGCAGTGGTGGCACCAGAGCGTGCCCAAGATCTCGCTGGGACTGGACCTCAGGGGAGGCAGCCACCTCGTGATGGAAGTGGAAACGGCAAAGGCCGTGGAAGCATCGGTCGACAACATTGCGGCCGACCTTCAGACCACGGCGGCCTTGCAGAGCCTGTCCGCCACCTTCACCAGGACCGGCCAGGAGATCACGGCCAAATTTGCCGACACTCTGGATGAAAAGGTGGAAAAACTGATCAAGGACACCTATGCCGTCCTTGAGTTCAAATCGCGGGCAAAGGGAGAGCTGGTCTACGGGCTCAAGCCGGCTGAGGTCAGGCGCCTGAAGGAGAATGCCGTGCAGCAGGCTTTGGAGATTACCCGCCGGCGCATCGACAAGTACGGCGTGGCGGAGCCGCTGATCTATAAACAGGAAAACGACCAGATCGCCCTGCAACTTCCGGGCATCAAGAACCCCCAGGAGGCGATCGCGTTCATCAAGACCGCAGGCAGGCTTGAGTTCAAGATGCTCAACACTGAGGGCGATCTTCAGAAAGCCCTTGCAGGCAAGGTCCCGGAAGACAGCGAAGTGCTGTACGGCGAGGACGTGGACCAGTCGGGCAAGATCGTGCGAACTCCCTACCTGATCTACAAGCAGACCAAGCTCACCGGCGACCGGCTGAAAGAGGCAAAGGTCGGCATCGACGACAGAGGCAGGCCGGCGATCTCCATCTCCTTCGACGGCCAGGGAGCGGAGATCTTTGGACGGGTCACGGGCGAGAACGTGGGCAAGCAGATGGCCATCGTGCTCGACAATGTCGTGTATTCGGCCCCGCGGATCCAGGACCGGATCTCCGGCGGCAACGCCCAGATCACGGGCAATTTCACCCATGAAGAAGCGGCAAAGCTGGCGATCGTGCTGCGTGAGTCGCTGCCTGCCCCGATGAGGATCATCCAGAACGTCACGGTAGGGCCGTCGCTCGGACAGGACTCGATCAACAAGGGCGTGCGCGCCGCGTTGTTCGGCGTGCTCTTCGTGGTCGTGTTCATGGCGTTCTACTACCGCATGTCCGGCCTGATCGCGGACTATGCCATCATCCTGAACCTGGTCCTGCTCCTGGGCGCCATGGCGCTCCTGAATGCCACGCTCACCCTGCCGGGCATTGCAGGTATCATCCTCACGATCGGTATGGGTGTCGATTCCAACGTGCTCATGTTCGAGCGCATCCGGGAGGAGGTTGTGTCCGGGAAAGCGCCGCGGCCCGCCGTGGACGCCGGGTACGACAAGGCGTTCCTGACGATCCTTGACTCCCATGTGACGACGCTGATCACTGCAGCCGTGCTTTTCATGTTCGGAACCGGCCCGATCAAGGGTTTTGCCGTGACGCTGAGCCTCGGCATCATCATTAACCTGTACTCCGCGCTGGTCGGCACCAAGGTGATCTTCGACATCATCAACACCAAGTGGAAGCTGGAGAAGTTAAGCATTTAACACCAGGTAAATTTACATTTACCACGGAGGCACGGAGCCGGAAGCAGGCGCTTCTCAGCGACACAGAGCAATGCATTGGGTCGCAAGTCCTTCTCTTTGGATCTCGTATCTCAGCAGTTAGATCAATCTCTAATTTTCGTGGCCGAACTCGGAGGGAAAAATGCTTCATATTCTAGGTAAGACCAATATCGATTTCATGGGCTGGAAGAACGTTTCGTTCACCGTCTCGGCCCTGTTCATTGCGCTGGGGCTGGTGGGCCTCGTGCAGATCGGCCGGCACAAGGCCAACCTCGGCATCGACTTTGTGGGCGGCACCACGGTGCAGCTCAGCTTCAAGGCACCCCTGCCGATCGACCAGGCGCGCGCCGCTCTCGAAAAGAACGGCTTCCAGGGGGCAACGATCCAGGAAGTGGGCGAAGGGAACAAGATCCTGATCAAGGTGCGTGAGTCGGAGGGGACGTCGGACAAGATCCAGACGATCTTCAAACAGGAATTCCCGAGCAATCCCTACGATGCCGACAGCATCAAGATCACGGAGATCGGGCCCGTGATCGGGCAGGCCCTGCAGAAAGACGCGCTCAGGGCACTCGTGGTCGCGCTGCTCGCGATCATCATTTACATCGCCTTCCGGTTCGAGTTCAAGTTCGGCGTTGCAGCCGCGATCGCGACCTTCCATGACATCATGGCCGTGCTCGGTATCTTTTATATCCTGCACTGGGAGATCAACCTGCTGATCGTTACGGCGCTCCTGACGCTCGCCGGGTACTCGCTCACCGATACGGTGGTCGTGTTTGACCGGATCCGGGAGAACCTGAAGAAGGCCAGGCGCGATCCGCTGCCGAAGCTGGTGAACAACAGCATCAATGAAGTGCTGTCGCGCACCATCGTCACTTCGCTGACCGTGGTGCTGGTGCTCATTCCGCTCGTACTGTTCGGCGGGGACGTGCTCCACGACTTCTCCATCGCCCTGCTCATGGGCGTGATCGTCGGGACCTACTCTTCGATCTTCGTGGCAAGCCCCATCCTCGTGGTGTGGCACACGAAAGCGGGCGGACGGCTGATCGGGAAGTAACCAAAAGACAAAACCCCTGGACACGGATTTACTCGGAAGGATCGGATAGGGCTTGAGTTTAAAAGCAGAAGCCCCTAGTATCCGGCTTTTTTCCGTGTAGATCCGTGTCCAAACTTTTCAGGCTTGAAGTGTCATGACGAATTCACCACACTCGATCAAAGTTGCCGGTGCCGATGCCCGGGTGCTGCGGGATACCGACCTGCTGCAGCTCACCTGCGGCGCAGCGGGGTGCAGCTCCACCTGCTGCAAAGCGACCGCTCCCATCGTCCTGAACCCCTACGAAATCGCCAGGATCTGTAAAGCAACGGGTCGGTCCTACGAGGACCTGCTTGATGTTCTCGATACGGACCGCGCAAAAGGGTTCCCGCTCGTCATGCTGCCGCGGGACCCTGCCTGTCATTTCTGGACCGAGACGGGCTGCACGATCTACGGTGCCCGGCCGCTTGCCTGCCGTCTGTTCCCGCTCGGCAGGGTCTTCGAGGACGGCCGATCGCAGATCGTTCTCCCGGAAATGAACCATTGCACCGGCCTCGTGCCGGCACCGGCAAGAACGGTGTCCGCCTATCTTCAGGAACAGGACACCGCCCTGTTCATCGAAATGGCCGATCGCTGGATCGAGTTCGTGTCCGACATCGAGCGCCTTCCGCTCCAGGACACGCCGGTCACCTCGGTGGTCTTCCACATGCTGGTCTACAGCCCCGATACTCCGCCGGCAGCAGGCTATGCCGATCCGTCAGCCTCGCTGGAAGACCGATTCCTCCTCAGGCTCTCTACCGCCAAGGGAAAGCTTCCCCAATTTCTAAAATTGTAAGGGCATTAAACCTGCCACTAACCTGTCATCGCGTAAAACATCCCTTTCCCTCGCTGGCTGCCCCGGTTTTGTCACCTCGGTCGACAACTTCTATTGACATGCCTGTTTGCACCCTATATTATACAAAAACACTCGCGGCGCCGCCGAACAGCGGAAATTCCCGGTCAGGATGACAAATGCCTGTTTCGAAAAAACATTTTTCCACCCTGCTCTTTACCTTTCTTCTTACGGCCTGT
>JBGQDI010000173.1:0-5573 GCA_041495765.1 Nitrospirota bacterium | reverse complement strand
GCGGAAAGGACACGCTTTCAGAATTTGACCGTGACGGAAAAGTTTCTCGCAAGCATCGGGCTCGTACTGCTTCTGGTGACCGTCTCGCTGGTCGTGGTGCTCGGGATCAGCCAGAAACGGGCGCTGATGCGGGCGCTGGAAGAAAAAGGCAAGAACACGACCCAGTTCCTGGCCGCCATATCGGCCGAGCCCATACTGTCCTATAACTTTACGTACCTCGAAGGATATGTCAAAGACATCTCGCAGGACACCGAAGTGGCCTTTGCGGTCATTCAGGACAAACAAGGCAATCCCCTGACACGTGCCGGCAAGGAGCCGGCGGAGAAGGAAAACCTGCTGGAATTCACCAGCCCGGTCATGCAGGGTACGGACCGGATCGGCACTGCACGTCTTTTTTTCACGACCAAGTATGTCGACGAAGCCATTCGCACGGCGCGAGTGATCATCGTGGTGCTCTGTCTCGGTGCCGGCGTGATCCTTTCCGGTATCGTCTACCTCCTGTTCAGCAGGATCATTGTAAAGCCCCTTGCATCGCTCAAGGACTCGATGGAAAAGCTCGCTTCCGGTGACCTGGACCTCGCCGTTGATGTCAGGAGCAACGATGAGGTGGGCAAGCTCGGACAGGCCATGAATTCCATGGTCAAAAAGCTTCGCGACGTGGTTGCCGATGTGCAAAGCGCATCAAATGGAGTGTTCGAGGGAAGCCAGCAGTTGTCGTCTGGCGCCTCACAACTCTCGGGAGGGACGACGGAACAGGCAGCTTCGGCCGAAGAAGCGTCCTCGGCGGTCGAAGAGATGAACGCAACGATAAGACAAAACGCCGACAACGCTGTTCAGACCGAGAAGATCGCCCGCAAGTCGTCGGTCGATGCGCAGGAAAGCGGCAGGGCGGTGACCGACGCGGTGACCGCGATGAAGCAAATAGCAAACAAGATCGTCATTATCGAAGAGATCGCCCGCCAGACGAATCTGCTGGCCCTGAACGCGGCGATCGAGGCGGCGCGCGCGGGGATAGCAGGCAAGGGTTTTGCCGTCGTTGCCGCGGAGGTCAGGAAACTTGCCGAGCGGAGCCAGGCAGCAGCAGCCGAGATCAGCACCTTGTCGGGTTCGAGCGTCGATATTGCCGTCCAGGCCGGGACCATGCTGACAACGCTGGTGCCCGATATTCAGAAGACGGCGGAGCTGGTGCAGGAGATCAGCGCCGCTTCGAAAGAGCAGGCCGGGGGAACGGACCAGATCAACAGTGCGATCCAGCAACTGAACCGCGTGGTACAACAGAACGCCGGCGCTGCTGAAGAGATGTCCACGATGGCGGAGCAGCTTTCGTCGCAGGCCGAGCAGCTGCAATCCGCTATCGGGTTTTTCAGGCTGAACGTGTCAGGAGGCGGCAATGCCGCCCCGACGCAGGCACGTCTGCAGCGGACCGCGATCGGGCATTTCCACTGACGAATCAGTGAAAGCAGATGGTCCCATGGCGCAGGAGCAACGACAACAAAGGGATCAGGAACCGGAACGATCATTTCATCATCCTGGACATTGACCGTGTGTTCTCCGCGAATGGGATAGCCTCTGTGCCGTCTCCGTTGGTTGAGGCAGATCGATGCGTGAGCAAAGCTAGCTGGTTATAGGACCTTAAGAGTCACTTCTCGATCGTGACAGGAATGAATACGTTTTTCAGAAAAATAGCAACGGTCGAGAAGTGACTACCACATGCAACCGTTGTTCATCGAACCGGTAGTTTCGAGGACTTCGGACGGAAAGAAAGTGACGGTGATAATCCAAGGAAAGACTTAAAGACCTTGCTGGTTTCTGTATACCGATCCCTGTATAGGGAGAGGAATTTTCAGGTCCAGCCGGGTGCCGTTGCCAAAGGACAGGAGTACTTCCCCCCCCAGCTCCGATGCGCGCTTCCGCATGTTCGATAAGCCACGACCGCTGCAGCTCTTCTCGGTAAATCCGATCCCGTTGTCACTGACCGTGAACGTAAGCCCGCTCCCCGCAATACTCAGCGTACTCTTGACCGAGGTGGCCTGCGCATGCTTAATGATGTTCGTGAACGCTTCTTTGCAGATCTTGAACACATTGACAGAGACTAAGCTGCCCGGCTGTTCCACCGCAACAATGTCGATCGACGTATCAAGGGAAAAGGCAATACTGTGCGGTTCCAACATATTGGTCCCCTGGATTCTAATCTCCGCCGCCAGGGTATGCCAGCTCATCTCGCTGATATCGATACTTCTCATTATGCCGCGGATCTCGGAGACCCCCTCGCGCGAAAGCTGAGAGATGGTGGCCAGCGTTTTTTGGATCTTTTCCCTATCTGTTGACTTCTGCGCCAGCTCCGACAGTATCCCGATGTTCGTCGTTATGCCGCCGACGCCATCATGAAGCTCCATAAGAATCGCCTCTTTTTCCGCGAGGTGCCGTTTTTCTTCCTGTATCCGCTCCTCATATATTTTCATTTTCTCGTCCTCTGCGCGTTTGCGGTCCGTAATATCAAAAAGTGTCGCGATGATCGCCGGAGTCCCTTCATACTCAATGAACCCCGCGGTCGTGGTAGCCCAGCGCTCTTCTCCGCTTTTTGTCAAGATCTTGAATTCGTATTCGCCCGGAGCTTCTCCGCCGGATATCCGCATCCGGCCCCGCTCCCGCACCACATCCCGGTACGCAGGGATCACGATCGCCCAGAAATCCATCCCGAGCAGCTCGTCCGTCGTATAGCCGGTGATCTTCTGGACTGCGGGGTTGGTATACAGGAACGTGCCTCCACGGTGAATGATGATCGCGGCTGTCGTCGTTTCCGCCAGGGTCCGGAACCGGTCCTCGCTCTCGGTGAGCGACCGTGCGGCCTTTTCCACGGTCTCGTGCAGGCGTTCCTTTTCCCGGGCGTGCTTCTGCTGTTCCATTTCCTGCATGCGCCGCATTTGCAGGAACTCTTTCCGGGCATACAGCTCTCGTTGATAGTTCGTGAACATGCCCATAAGGTTCGCGGAGATATAAAAGAAGTTGTCGGTCAGAAAGACCCGCAGCGGCGTATGGCTTATCCAGAGGGCGGAGATCTCATACAGGGCGATAATGGTCCAGCACGTGATGGTCGCGTAGAGAAAACGCAGTTTAAAGGAGGTATACGTGGTCATGATGACCAGCAGAAGCCCGGCAAAATGAAAATAGGAAGCCGACATATTTGTAATGACGATCAGCGCGACAAGACCGCCGCCGCCGACCAGAGCGAGTGCGCTGACCGTTATCTGTTGATATTTCTTGAAGTGCGACGAAAAGGAGAAGATGATCACGAACAGCGAGGCGGGGACCACAATGGCGAAGCGGATAAACCAGGCTTGGAATTCTACGTCAGGCGTGACCAGCGCATCAAGTATGCCGAAGAGCGCATAGACCAGCGCAACGACGATAATGCTGATCCGGAGCTGTTTCAGGGAATGGTGAAAAGACTCGTCCTGATAAATGCGTTCGAGGTCATCAGGAAATCGCAGGCGATACCTGTCCATCAGTGCGTCTTCCATACCGCTCCCCTTTGTCGCTAACCCGGCTCTTGCAAAGCCATGAATCGACGGCACGAGTATAGGTTAAAGACTCCTCTCCCGTCAAGCGAATAGTCCTTTTTGCTTATAAGCGTTGTCTTCTCTTTTCCTACTCCCCAATACAAGCTGAAAGCACCTCGTTCGAGTTAGTCACTGGCGCGGAGTTCTTCCTGTCAAAATGAGAGTAGCCCCTTCGGCGACCGTTGCGAACCCCGTACCGCCCTGCGAGGCAGGCGGTAACGTAGTGACGATCAAGATGAGGCGGCAATGATCCAAGACATCTTCTTCAATCTTTTTGACATAGCATCTCTATTTACGGTCATGGATATGCCAAAACAAAGGATGCCGATCCGCATAATGATGACGTTATCCGCTTCCCCACGTCCGCCGGTTCCATTCTACTTACTCCCCATCAACCTTTCAAGAATGAACCACGCCGCAACCAATGTTGCAATGAGAAAAATGATCTTCCCGATGTTCAGCAACGCACTGCCCTGTTCCTGTTCCTGAGGTTTTTCCGGTTCCTTATTACCGATCTTGTTCATGATCTCTCCCTGGGACCATTGTGCACAGGCCATAGATTTTTATCAATTCTGTTCACGAGAATAGGATAATGAGCCAGAAAATGCAAGCAAATCGATGGGGGAATCTTACGGTTCAATGGAGAGCTGATGGCGCAATCTTCTCTTGTCCGGTTCCGGCCGTTTGCTGCTGCATCAGACGTATCCTCTGTCCCGGGAAGATGAGGTCGGGCGTGGCAATACTGTTATCCCGTGCTACGTGCGGGTAGTTGAGCGCGTTCCCGGTCAACCGCAGCGCGATATTCCAGAGATTGTCGCCTTTCACCACGATATATACGGAGGATGAGGATGTGGCATTGTTCTGCGGTACTGCAAGGTAGAGCGGCGGTTCCTTTTCAGTCTCCAGAGCTTTCGCCCCTGCCGCTGCCGGTTTCCCGGTCTTTTCCGGCATCAACGTCCCCTGCGGCTCCGGGCGTTTGGGCGATCCGAAATAGGAGCTGAGGACTACGAGGAGAAGGACGATCACTGCCGCGATTGCACCATACTTCCCTCGGTTCCGTGCTGTTGGCCGGCCTTCCCGGGGTAACGGTTCCGGAGAGAGTTCCGTCATCGCCGGCTGGCCTGGCATCGTTCGGTTCATTGCAACAGCGTCATTCGCCGTGCGTTCTTCTTGCTCCCCGCGCTCTCGCACACCGGCTGCAGCAAGTTCGTTTTTTTGTCCGGTCGCTTCAGTCACCAGTCTGGCCTGCTCCCTGGCTAATCGTTCCGTTTCCTGCTGCCGCGTTTTCGCTTCCATCAGTTGCTGTGCGACTTTCAGTTCTTGCTTCCGAATATCTTCGTCGGCTCGGAGCTGCACTTCTTCCGCCGCCCTCTTCTCTGCCTCTTGGACCGCTTTCTTGCGCGCCGCTTCCTGTGCCCTGGCCTCCGCCTCTGCACGTGCGAGCGCCGCCGTTTCCGATCTCAATTTCTCCGCCCTTTCCCGAACCATTTGTTTTAAGGTCCGGGCGTCAGCCTCTGCCTGTGTGCGCGCCTGCTCAACTGCCCGGGACCGCGCCTCTTCTTCCGACCGAAGTTTATTCGTGTCGATCCGTTGCTCTTCCCGTTCCGGTGCCGCGGCGTCCACGGGCTGAGGTTCTGTACCTGACGGAACAGCCATCTGCTCCCGTTCCTCATCCCCTGCTGCTTCTACAGCATTGCTACGGCTATCCTGGAGTCCGGGCAAGGAATGCTCTGTCGTTATTGACCAGGTCTTTATTGGACCGGGCTCTCTCGGTTCAGGCGACAAGCTGGCCACGATATCGCGAACTGCCACTTTCTCAAAATGGACCGCCAGTGCCTCCACGTTCAGGACCAGCCTTACCAAACCCTCGTCCAGGTAGCAGCCGTACAGGACCTGATGCGGCAGAGCAAGAGGCACCTGACGCTGCATAGCAACGGGGAGCTTTCGGCTGCCGGCAACCTCGGCGGTGACCACGAGGGCACGGAAATCGCCGTTGACGATATGCATCATCCG
>JBGQDI010000172.1:0-5605 GCA_041495765.1 Nitrospirota bacterium | reverse complement strand
GGGACGATACCGGCACGACCAGCCGGACTGCTCGCGAAAGCTCGTCCAACGGTCCTTCCAATTTCCTGGCTTCTTTCGGACTGAGCTGCATCAGCCGGCCGATGGTCTCAGAAGCCTTCCTCTTTGCGCCTGCCTCGATATATCTTCCGAGCAGGATGAGCGTGATGATCATGGCAGCGGTGTCGAAATAGACTTCTCCGTTCGTCAGCATCTGCCAGATACTGTACCCGTACGCGGACAAAGACCCCGCAACGATCAGCACGTCCATGTTGAACGTAAGGTTCCTGAGTCCGCGAATCGAACCCTGGATGAGCGGCCACCCGGAGTAGAACAGGACCGGCGTGGTGAGCGCCAGCGAGATCAAATGAAAGACGTTCTTGGTCCGTTCATCGATCCCCTGGAAATAGCCTGCATAGAGGGCGACGGAGAACAACATGAGCTGCATGGAGAAGAACGCGGCGGTGCCGAAGCGCAGGAGCAGGTCCCTGGCCTGTTGTTTCTGTTCTTCCTCATAGGCCGAAGGCAGGAACGGCTTCGGCGTGTACCCCACGGACTTGATGCGAGAGAGGATGGCGCTGATGTCGAGCTGCGCGGGGTCCCACCGGACCTTTGCCCGGTGCGTGGCATAATTGACCCTGGCGTACGAGATGCCGCGGGTCCGGAGCAGGATCTTTTCGTTCAGCCAGACGCAGGATGCGCACCGAATGCCGTCGATGATCAGGTCTGTTTCGATCTCATTGCCCGCAGGCCGCAGTCCGGCCAGGAACGCGGAAACATCCAGCGGCTTGCTTTCCGCCGGGCCGGGAGTCCATTCCCTCCGTCCAACATAAAAGTCCTCCAGCCCCTCGCTGCGGATGAGCCGGTAGATGCCGCTGCACCCGTGGCAGCAGAAGACCTTTGCCTGTCCGCTTATCTCCTCGCGGACTGCGTCTCGTTCCGCTACGTCGAGCAGGCAGTGATCACAGGTCGGCATACAGGCTGATTCCTCGATATAGGTAGTAAATCCCCATGAGGATGACCAGGACCCCGCTTGCGCGGTAGATCCTGCTGCGGAGCGCAGCGCTCAGGAGGGACATGACGGTCCCGAAGAGGATAAGCGCGGGCAGCGTGCCGAGCCCGAACAGGAGCGCCGTCAGCATGCCGGGAAGCAGGCCGCCGGTCCCGGCGGAAGCAATGAAGACCGTATACGAAAGGCCGCAGGGGAGCAGGCCGAGGATGAGGCCGAGGGGATAGTAACGGAGCGCTGAGGGGGACTTAAGCACGCGCTGAGCCATCCGGAGCACGGAAAAGTTATGGACCTCAAGCCACGCGGTGTTGCCGATGATGCCCGAGATGCTCAGGCCCATCAGGACCATCATCACGCCCGCGATCATTGCCACGACATTCTGGATGCCGGCAAGCCTGCCCGCGACATTCAGGAACGATCCGGACAGCCCCATGATTGCGCCGATCAGCGCGTAGGTGGTGATCCGGCCGCTGTTGTACAGCAAGTGGGGCGTCACGCGGTCGATGAGCAAGAGGGGGCGTTGCGATCGCGCCAGCGTATAGGACGCCACAATCGGACCGCACATGCCGATGCAATGGCCGAAGCCGCCGATGACGCCGGTCAAGAGCGCCAGGGTATATCCTGTTTCCACGCTATTTCACCTCGAACACGAATGATGCGTGAGCGGTTTTTCCATTTGATCCCAGGGTAACATCCGCTTGCCAGGTCTTTCTTCCGCTTGCGCATCGGGTGATGATGCCCTTGCCCTCGTATCTCCCGTCCTTGACGTGTTTCATGACAGGCTGGTTCTTGCCCATGAACATGTGCGGCATGGAGAGGTCGAGCCGGACCTGCGCGTCCGGGACCGGCTTTCCGTTGCTGGTGACCATGACCACGAAGGTGCTCTCGATCATTGCCAATACCGGCTTGGGAAGGACATCAAATTCTATCGAAGCCCCGTCGCTGGTCCTTGCGATGCAGGAAGCCTTCTGAATATCGCACTGCTGAGGGTTTTCTCCGGCAAAAGCGGCAGGGGGCACGATCAAAGCAATTGCAATAACAAGGAACAGGCAGCCCGCGAGCAGAGTGTTATAAAATCGTTTCATTTATCGTCCTGCTTCGCAGAGATTATTTTATCGAAGCTGGTGCGTTCATTCTTGCGGCTGACATCGATGGTCACGTCCCAGTTCCCGTAGAGCGGAAGGTCGATAGCAGCGACGTATCGTCCATCGTGTAGCTTATTTGCGGGATAGGTTTTGTCAAACGCTCTTGTTGACGGTCTGCTGAGAGCAACGGCCACGACTGCATCGGAAAGCAAGGAACCGTTCTTATCGCGGAGCATGACGATCAAGTCGTTCTTTCCGGTTTTGTACGTCGTTTCCTGCAGGGCTACTGACCACCCGAGACGTTCCCGGTTCTTGCGAACTTCGTCCCATGCTATGCCTGCTTCGTAAGGCTTGTCTACCACGGTCCCTTCAAAACTTCGCGTGCCGACAACAATAGTTGCGATGGTGGCAGTCAGGGCAAGGACGCTGACCACAACTATAAGTACAGTTAATAAACGCATGTGAGCACCTTTCTATTTATTATACCTAACCCGTATAAACCGGAAAAGCTCTTTAGCCACAGAGATCACAGAGAACACAGAGGGAATCGGAAAAGAAAAAATTACGTTTTTAAACTACTTTCAAGCTTTTCTCTGTGCCCTCTGTGTACTCTGTGGCAAGATTGTCTTTCCCTTTTGAATAGAATTTGATTTCTAACCCGGGCAAGCCAGGACCAAACCGATTGGCCGCAAAGAAGCGCAAAATTCGCAAGAAGTAAAGGCAGTACCCTTGTGCCTTTTGCCTGCACCCAGCGCCTATGAGTGTTTACGCGAATGCAGGGCGAGCCTTTTTGCGGCAAAGTTCTTTTCATGTTGAGAAGAATTTAATTCTTCAGTTACCAGGGACCATGAATAATATCGTCTTGGATATGCTTTTGTCGAGTTGTTTCGACCTGGCAATCAGCGTCACCATCGCAGGACGATTTCCCGCGACTGCTGTCCGCACGAGCGTTATAAAGACCGGTACTTTCATTATATCAGTCCCTTGCTTGAGCGTCACGACCTCGGGTGATATCCGGATGGCGTTGTCAGCAGTCGTAGGAGAAGACGCGCTTAAGAAGAGTTCAAGGTCCGAGTTCCCCATGTTCCTGAGAGACAGTTCATAGGAATTCGTCATGGCGCCGTCCGCCCGGACCTTTGCATCACCACTATAGTTCAGGCGCACGTTCATATCGAAGGGCATGCGCGTGAGGGAAAGATAGATCAGGAACGCCAACGAGCTCGCGAAAAGCGCGCCGAAGATCAGAAGATTTACCCGCGCCCCCGTTCGCTGCCCGCCCGGGACGCCGAAAAAATAATTGACCAGCGGCAGGCGGCCGCGCTTGGCCATCCGCTCCGTGCAGGCGTCCACGCATTCGGCGCAGTGGATACAGGACATCTGAAGACCCTTCCTGATGTCGACCCCGATCGAACAGGCCTTTACGCAGGCGAGGCATTCCTTGCACTCCTGGGCGCGCTGGTCATCGAACGCGACCACGAGGGTCCGATCATCGAACAGCACGCCCTGCATTTTAGCATACGGGCAGACCGTTGCGCAAAAACTCCTTCGCACGGCGACCAGATCGAGAAAGAGGATGGCGGTGAGGGCAACCCAGGAACCGACAACGATCGTCACGGGTGCGCCGTTGGTCTTGAACAGGGAAGCGAGGTCATAGGGCGAAACAAAATACCCGATGAGGCTTGCGGCGATGATCGAGCTGATTGCTGCGACTGTTGCCGAAGCTGCGCCCCGGGCCGCATATCCCCGTTTTCGAGGCGAGTCCATGAACGAGGTGGCGTCTACCAGGACCGTCTGCGGGCAGAGCCACCCGCACCAGATGCGTCCGAAGAGGGTCGTGGTGAAAAGGACGAGAAAGGTAAGAAAGATCATTGCGATCAGAACGATAAAGAAATCCTGCATCCAGATCGCGGTCCCGAAGAACAGCAGGCGGAGCGTCGGGACATCGAACCGCAACGCGCTTTCCCCGTTCATCCGAAGGAAGGGGAGGCCGATGAGGATGATGAGAAGAATGGACCTCGATATCCGTCTGAGCCGGTGGAACTTTCTAGTCATCATCGAGCATTTTATATTTTATTTCTTCGACCTCGCTGTGCCGCTTCTTCGAATAGTAGTGCGCGAGAATGATCACGAAGAGCACGACCAAGGCGAGCCCGAAGAGCCCGTATGCCCATACCTGTTTTTCCATGAAATGGCCCCCTGTTATCTGACTCTGTATTAATGATTGATAGATTCATAAAATTTTTAGCCACAGAGGTCACACCCTGCATTCGCGCATACGCACTCATTGGCGCAGGGTGCAGGCAGAGTGCCCGGAGAAAATAAATTGCTTTATTTAAGACTTACCTCGGTGATCTCGGTGTACTCTGTGGCAAAATGACTTCTTATGATTTTATCAATTCTTGGCTGCGCCCTTTCCTTTTCCTGAAGCTTTTACGAAAAGCACAATGATGCCGATGCATGCTAGTGTGGTAAAGCCAATTGTTGCAACGATAGAAATATCCATAACAAACCTCCGACAAAATATATTGAATGAGTAAAGAAAGGAGCCGGCGAGCAGGTTTACAAGATGATTACGCAAGAAGTCCTGCCCGCCGGTCCCTGTGTTGGGGGGTCAGGGTTTCATTGATTCCGTGTAGGCCCGCTCCTGCGACCAGCCGCTGATGGCCGGCGTATACGCGGCCACATAATAAATGCCCCAGAGGATCAGGCCCCAGAACAGGAGCTTCCACCCGAGGGGTATTTTTCCCGCGGTGTCCTTCGCTTCAAAGTCGTGTATGTTGTCCATTTCGTCAGCCATGGTATCTCCTTATTTTTTCCCCTGGAGGGACCTGATGTAGGAAACCAGCGCCCATATTTTATTCTTCTCGAGCGTGCTGGAGAAAGATGGCATCCCGCCTTTTGCAGTCCGGCCGTCCTCGACCATGCCATGACTGGTGCCGTTGTTGATCACTTCGAAGTAATCGTCATCGGGCATGTCACCCGCGACATAGAGAAATGTCTTGTCGATGAGACTGGGGCCTATCCCGCCTTGTCCGTTGTCGCCATGGCATGCCGTACAGTGCTGTTTATACACTGCCGCGCCCTGGCCGATCGCGGCCGCGTCGCCGGCGAGCGGGTTCGGCATGTGCTGTGACTTGACCGCTGCTTCAGCCGAAGCAACGGGGAGTCTCTTGACCGCCGACCCGATGGCCTGTATATACGCGATCAACGCATCGAGCTCGTTCTTGTCCTTCAGCTGCGCAATTTCCTCGCTGGTATACGGGAAGTCGTTGGCCTTCATGTGCGCTTCAATGCACGCGGGGTCGAGCTTGTTGTCCTTGATCCAGCCGTACGCCGGCATGTTGGATTCCGCGTACATCGACTGGGGATTGTCGAAGTGGATCACATGCCACTGGTCCGGATATTTGCCCCCGACGCGCGCGAGGTCCGGACCGGTGCGTTTCGAGCCCCAGAGGAACGGCCGGTCGTACGCGAACTCCCCGGCCTTCGAGTACTCGCCGTACCGCATGACCTC
>JBGQDI010000171.1:0-5631 GCA_041495765.1 Nitrospirota bacterium | reverse complement strand
GTTATATTCTCCTAAAAACTCCTTGGTCCTGAAGTCGACGCCCTTGGACCGCCCGTACTCCTGGGCGCGCAGGATCTCCTTTTCCTGTTTCGGGTGCAGGACCCCCCAGATGCCGATGCTGTACCCCGCGTTCTGGAGCTTCAGCACTTTTTCCACCAGCGGCTCGAGCTTCATGGATTCGGGATGGTAGCTCACGCGGATCGACGCATAGGGAGCATTCCGTTTGATCCTGTTCGGATCGACCTTTTTCATGAACTCATCGGCATTGAACTGCAGGTTCGTCAGGAGATCGATGTTCAGCTCGGGCTTGACGTTGTTCAGGATATGGTAAAAATCCGGATGGAGGCTCGGCTCACCGCCCTGGAGCGAGATGGGCAGATCGTCCCGCGACTCAATGCGGTTCAGCCCCTGCACCCACTGCTCGCCGGTGAGCCGGTTCTTTTCGAGGTGGCCCGTCTCGAACTTGTTGATGCAGTAGCTGCAGCGAAGATTGCAGGCAAGGGTCAGGAAGACTGCCAGGTAGTTATGGCTTTCCGGAATGCGAATGGTTTTCATTATCCCCCCATTTAATATAGTCAGTAAGGTCCAGGGCATAGCGTCCCATGGATGCGACAGGCTCGGGGACCCCCGTGATCAGGCCGTCCTGTACTAACTGTGCCAGGATAGGCTCGAATACTGCTGGATCGCGGCTGAGCAGGACCGGCGAAAAACGGTCCGGACTTTTGTGCACCATACTATTCACGTCACGTGCCAGATCGTCAGCCCCATTGAAACAAAGGATGGCACGGCTCCCTGCATAGTACTCGGTCAGCGGAAGGATCTGGGGATACCCGGGGACGTAACGCGGGTCCCAGTAGATCGAGAACGCGCCGATGTCGAAATATACCGGTTCATACCGTGTCCGCAGATTGTTCAGTTCCTTTGCGAACTGCATCTCTTCCTTCTGTTCCCGGAGTTCGTAGACCGGGGTGTGATCACTGGAAAGAAAAGAGAACCAGAACGCAAGAAGCACGACCGCCGAGAGCAGCACATAGGGGACCGCGAACCACAGGTTCCCTGAACGGGATGAGCTTCCTTCCGGTCCCGCTTCCCCGTGAAGCGTTTTCTTAAAGAGCTTCAGAAAAGACCAGGTCAATCCACCGGCGATCAGTGAGACAAAGGGAAGCATCTGGCGCGCTTCGTAGGGCATGCGAGCCGCGTGCGGCAGGACCACAATGAAGGACAGCCCGCACAGGAACAGGACGAGCAAAAGCTGCAGGGAAGGCATTTCCCGGTCCTTGTCCCGGAGCAGGGTAGCATAGAAAGCGTAGACCGACGCCGCAATAAGGAGCAGCGTCCCCGGGTTGAACAGATTATTGAATAGTATGAACAGTGACATGCCGATGGTGCTCAAGCGGCCCTGGCCGAGATTATACCCCTGGTCTGCCCCGTTCTTCAGGAGAAAAGCGTCCTTGATATCGATGAAGGCATCGCTCCATCCCAGGTACCAGACATTCTGGAGGAACTGCAGGGAATGGGCGGTCACGGGAGCAAGTGAGAAGAGGAGATAGGTCTTCCATTGAAAACCGCGCTTTTCGAGCAGGTCCCAGCCGATGAGCCAGGCATAGATGAAGAAGACCGAGTCAAAGGACGTGAGCGAAAGGCAGAACTCCAGGACCCATGCTGCCAGCATCCACCTGTTCCTGCGCTGCAGGGATTCCGCCCGCGTCGCCAGCACCACCGCAAGCATGAACCCGAAGCGCAGAAGATCGTCGATGGGCTGGTTCGCCAGGCTGTCGGCATAGCCGAGGTAGGCATTGGACAAGGCGTAGAAGAGGACCGCCACAAAGGACAGCCGGGGACTGGTGATCTTCGCAAAAAGAACGTACATCAAGGCCAGCGCGCCGACCGAGAAGCAAATGGAGAGCATCCGTACGGCGAACAGGGAATCCAGGCCGACCTTGAACAGGAGCGCATAGGGGATCAGGTAGCCTGCAGGATAATGCGTGTACAGGAGCCGGGGCCCTACGCGGGGAGAACTGCCCGGGCAGGTACCGTGCGCATGGTGGCGCAGTTCGGGGTCGTCGAGCTGATCAATGGCCTTGGCATACCCCTGGGGTTTGAAGAGGAAATAGTTATGGAACCAGCCCCCCTCTTCCCACTGGCGAAGCGAGAGCATGGTCTGTGCGTCGCCGAACCCCCAGTCGCTCCAGCGATACTCATCGGAGGCCCGTATCGCAAGAAAAGTAAAAAGGACCGTCAGAAGCAAGATAAGAAGAATGTTCCATGGGCTGCTTTGTTTGATCCGCTGATAGTGATGTACGATCCTGGTAAAATTCAAGCTCGTTTCCTCTCGTTATGGCTCCCCCGCCGGCCGGGGCCCGATGTCCCGTCGGCGATCGGCATCCAGTCGGCATATGCCTCATGCCCTGCCCGCTCCCTCGGTCACTGCGAAGCACGAGCATAATAGCGCAAGAAACCCTGAATTTCAACTTTTTATGTCACGGTGAAGGTGGCCGCGGTGCGGATCGAAATGCGCGCTCAGGAGAACTCGGGGTGTTCACGCATCCATCGGCTCGCATAATCCTTAAAGGCCCTCCCCTGGGGATACTGAAGCATAAATGAGGAAAAATGGCTCATGGGGAACCCCTTCCACGAGACCTGACGAATACGCCCAAGGATGCGTCCCGGCGTAAAAATGGCCGTGCGAAGCTTGATGAACTCGGCTTCCCGCTCAAAAGCGCTCATGGTCGGATGTTCAAAGACCGCATGGTTCCCGTCATAGTGGTCCCAATCCGTGTCCGGATAGAGGTACGGCCGGTACTGCTCAAAAAGCTCGGTGTCAGGCAGAGGCGTCAGCATGACCGGGTGGGCGGAGACCTTCAGCTCGTCGCAGAGCCGCAGGATGTCATCGAAGTCCTTCCTCGTGTCCCGTCTGCCCCCGACCACGATGAAGAGCATCACATCGATGCCATGGTCCCGGATCCTGCGGATCGCGTCCCTGCGGTTGCTGCCCTGTTTGGTCGTAGCGCGGTATTCCTCGAGGCTCGCCGCGTTCTCGGTCTCCCAGCCCAGCATCACGGCAGTCAGCCCGGCCCGCCGCGCCTGCCGCAGCAACTCGTCGCCATCCGGCTGCTGCACCGTACGCAGGTCCCCGGAACCGAACCACCATTTTCCCTTGATCGAGCTCCCCATTTCGCGGAACAGCTCGATGGAACGCTTCGGGTTCACTCCCCAGACATTATCGTCGATACACCAGAAAAGCCGCCTGCTGCTCCCTGCCACCTCCGCGATGACCTCATCGATGGGACGAAGCCTGATCTTATTGCCGAAAAACTTGTGGACCGAGCAGAAACTGCACTGGTGGGGACAGCCCCGGGCTGTCTGAAAATACCCGAACATGTAGGTATTCTTCCAGAGGTCCGTCACCGGGGGGGGCAAATGGTCCAGGGAAGGCAGATCCCCCTGATATACCGGTCTCAACTGTCCCCGTCCGGCATCCCGAAGCACTCCCTCCCAGATGTTCTCGCATTCCCCGAGCACGATCGCATCAGCATGCTCCCCTGCCTCGGCAGGAAGGGCGGTCACATGGATCCCGCCTAAAACGACCCGGATGCCCCGTTTTCTGAGCGCATCGGCGGCCCGGTAGGCCCAGGGCGCTTGGGCGGTCAGTACGGATATCCCGACCAGATCGGCGTCGACCCTTTCGGCGTCGAAAGGCTCATGCTTCGCATCAAGCAGCGTTATTGACGCCTCCGGAAGGAACCGCCGCGTGAGGGCGGCAAGATACTCGAGCACCGGCGGGGCAATGGGCATGCCCTTGTCTTTCTGGCTGTGTTGACTGAATGGCGGACAGATAAAAAGTATCTTCATGGGTTGGGGAGGCTCGATATCAGTGAGGTGAGGTACGTTTTTTCAAGGTTCGCCATCATGCAAATAAACTGAACTAGATGAAGTTCACATGCATCGGGGGCTTGCCCTGTTCATCCGCGGACAGGGACGCACCCTGCTTCAGCTCCCACAGGAACTCATTCACCTTGTGCTGGAGACAGAGCGAACCGCACATGGTCCGCGCATCGAACTTTTCCGAGCCGATGAGCCGGATAACTTCCCAGTAGCGCTCACTCTTCCAAAGCTCCTTGAACGAGGTTTCCGCAATGTTGCCGATATGGTACTTGCTGTACTTGCTGTTGAACAGCATGCCGCAGGGAGCGACGAGGCCGGAGCCGGACAGTTGCATGATGAACGGCGGGCCGTAGCACTGCGAATAGACCCGTTTGCCGCCGGAAAGGATCTTCGACCACTTTGCACGCACCAGATAGCTGTCCGTGGAAAGGGTCTCGGCCTCCTTCAGGAGGTCCACCATGCTCTCATATTTGGAATAATCGACGCCCAGGCTCGCGTTCTCGTCGTCGCTGCAATGCTTGATCACGAGGTAATCGACGCCCAGCTCCTTACCGAGCTTTGAGAGCGGAATGATCTGGTCTGCGAACTCCGGGAGCAGCACCATCTGGAGCCCCAGGGTAACATCGAGACCCCGCGCCTGCTTGACGGCAACGGACTTCCTGATGGTGGTGATGACCTTTTCGTATTCAGCGACCGTGCACCCATGGATATGGGCATAACGGGCAGGGTCTGCAGCCGATATATTGAACCGAAGGTAGGTAAGTGCCGGCAGAATGTCCTCGAGCCGCTCGTCCTTCAAAAGATAGCCGTTGGTGCCGAGGGCCATGTCCAGGCCGTTCTTCTTTCCGCGAAGGATGGCGTCGTAGAGATGGGGAGAGCAGGTGCTCTCGCCGTCGCTCACGAAGCTCACGGCCTTGACACCGATCTCCGCAGCATCGTCGAGGAAACGGAAAATGACGTCTTTGGTCATCCGTTTCTCGTCATTGGCCTGGAGCTGACCGTAGCAGTACACGCACTTGAACGTGCAGGCACGCGTCAGGGCGCAGTCGATGGTGATCGGCGCGACCCGTTCGCCGCGCATCCACGCCTCCACCCGATCCCGGTGCCACGCCAACTTATGGCCGTCGAGAATGATCTTGTCCGCACTGATCTTTTCCATAGTTTAATTTCCGGCCTTTTGTTCCCGTTCCGTCAGCCGATGACCTTCCACCGCCTGGCGGTGGCAGAAGCTGCTGCAAAAGGCACGTCCTTTTTTTTTGAAAGATATACTTCGCCCGCAAGTCCCAGGTAGGCCTTCATCACGCTCTTCAGGGACCTGAGGCTTGTTGCTTTCGATATTCCCGCCCCTCGCTGGCTCAACGCATAGGGCACTTCCGCAAACAGATAGCCGCGGCCGATGCACTTGATCAGGAGCTCCGTTTGGTAGAAGAACCCTCTCCCCTTCAGAGTGATGTCCTCCAGGATACTGGTGCGGTACAGGACGGTCCCGTTCATGTAGTTCAAAGTCATACCGAAGGTGATATTGATGATCCCGCGGTACAGGTTCGACATGAGCCTTCGCAGCATCGAACGGACCTGTTTGTTGAAAACATAGGGGATCACTATGTCCACCTGCTCCATGAGCGGCAGGTACCGGAGGATCTCGGTAGCGTCGTTCTCCCCGTCCCCGGGCATCATGACCACCACTTCTCCCCTGGCGCTTTTGACGCCGTCCCAGAAGGACCCCCCGATGCCCTGCGGACATTC
>JBGQDI010000170.1:0-5646 GCA_041495765.1 Nitrospirota bacterium | reverse complement strand
CGATCTGCGCGCGAATGCGGTCTCTCCGGGCGAGCAGGCCTTCCACCGTTTCGCCAGAGATCCCGAGGTTGGTCACGGCATAGTCAGGGAACCAACGCTGCCAATTGCCCCACTCGGTCAATGAGTCGCCTATGAATACGAGATGCTTCATGTGTTCGGAAATAACCTTTCCCGCTCTATCGCCTGCTTCAGCATGTTTACCGATGGCACGCCTTTGAGTCGCCCGGACTCATCCATGAAGGTCCTTCACATGATCCCGGGCAGACTGCTGCCCTCGAAAGCATCCTTCCCGTTCAGCCAGATGGAAGGCGAACCCTTGATGTCTTTGTCTATGGCTTCCTCGTACGAGACCGTATGATAGACGATGTCCGCAGCAGTTTTCAGCTCGGCCAATGCGCGCTCGATGTTCTCCCGCAGCTTGTGGTAGGAGCCGCACATTTCGGCCATATAGATATCGATCTTCATAAGTATCGTTTACTAAAAAGGCAAAAACTTTTCTCTCGCAAAGCCCGCAAAGGACGCAAGGAAAAGCTTAAGTAACTCAGGTTTTTGGTTTTAAACCAGAAAAAGGATCTTGAAGCAAGGTTCCCTTTGCGCTCTTTGCGAGCTCAGAGTGGCCCGTTCATCGGCCATTGCGAGAGACGCCTTTGTTCCTAAGCTGCGGTAGTGCGCCAGGATTACACAAGCCGCTTCTTCTCAAGCACATCATCGACCCAGGTGAGCGCTGCCGAGACCGAGGGGAAGCCGATAGTACTGGTGAGCAGGACCACGGCATGGCGGATCTCTTCGGGTTTCGCGCCTGCCGCCAGCGCCCGCCGCGTATGCGAATGCACCGAGCCTTCGGAATGGACCGAGGCGGCGGCTGCGAGCTGGACCAGTTCCGAGGTCTTCTTGTTCAGCGGTCCAGCTGCCTTTGCCGCTTTGCCCAGGTTCTCCAGTGCTTTCATAAGCCCTTTGTACCGCTTCTGGTTCGTGAGGTATTGGTTCGGCAGTTTCGGCATGGCGTCTCCTTTGGGGTGAGCGTGCTGCAAGCGCTTCGTATTCCAAGTGTAGGCAAAACGGGTGGGAGAGTCAAGAAGCATTGTAGGTGATCAGGTTGATGGACTGAAGGCTGAAGACTGAAGCGGTCAAAAAAAGTCATGCTGATAGGCTGAGGGTTGAAGACTGCAAGGACAAGAATCACGGTAATTAACAAACAAGATGTCGCTATCGGTTTCCCCTTATAAGCTTCAGCATTCAGCCTAAACACCTAACCAGATACTCATTATTGACAATTTCCCCTCTCCACGGTAAATTGTCCTGTCCGATCAATTTGCCGCAAGGAGGCTGACATGCAGAGACTCGCGATCATCGTTGCACTCTTCTTATTCCTGTCCCCGGCCCTGGTCTTTGCCGATGATGCAAAGGAAGGTTTCAAGGAAGTGCACGAGGGGATGAAAAAGGTGGTGAAGGATGTCGACAAGAACGCCAAGAAGACGTTCAAGCCCGTCCATGAAAAGGCGAAGAAGGATGTGAAGGCTGTCGATAAGGCCGCCAAAAAAGGATGGAAACAGGCCGACCATGATGCGAAGGAGGCAATAAAATAGTCTCCTGCCAAGGGGGATCGCCCAGGCCCCCCTTGCAGAGATCCTCGTTGACAATCCCCGGGCGCCGCTATATTCTCTGCTCAGTCAACTACTCCGGCATGAAGAGGCTGACATGATCCTGACGCGCATCCAACAGACGGCGCTCCGCTATCCCGACAAGACCGCCATCCAGATGAAGGTCGGCGACCGGTACCAGCGGTATGCCTACCGCGAACTCATTGCCGCCATCGCCTCGGCTGCCCAGGGGCTTGGCGGGCAGGGTATCGCAAAGGGCGATCGAGTGGCGCTCCTGTCGGAGAACCGGCTGGAATGGGTCCTGGCCTATCTTTCCGTTGTTTCGCTGGGTGCGGTGATCGTGCCCATGGACGCACAGCTGACGGACAAAGAGGTCGCGGTGCTTCTTGCGAGCTCAGGTGCAAAAGCGATCTGCGTTTCCGCTGCCTGCCGCGACAAACTCCCGAAAAGCGGAGGTCTCAAGGTCATCTCCTTCGACCCCGGCGAAGGACTGCTGTTCTCCGCGCTGCTCACCGCCCATCCCAACGCGCTCATGCCTCCTCCGCCGTCGGCAGACGAACTTGCTGCGCTCCTGTACACTTCGGGCACGACGGGCGATCCCAAAGGCGTCATGCTCTCCCACGGCAACCTTGCGTCGAATGCGCTCACCTTGATCAAGCTTGACATCCTGCGGATCGAGGACAACGTTCTCTGCATTCTTCCCCTGCACCACACCTATCCGTCCATGGCCTGCATCATACTGCCCCTTTCCCAGGGCACCACGGTGACGTATATGAACAGCCTGAAGGGCCCGGACATCATGCAATGCATGCAGGAAACCGGCGTGCACGCCATGCTCGGCGTTCCCCAGTTCCTGGCAGGGCTGCGGCGCGCCATTTTCGACGAGATCCACAAGAAGCCTTTTATTGTGCGCCAGATGGTGAGATTCCTGCTCTTCCTGAACGGGCTGCTCCGAAAATATCTGAACGTGAACATCGGGAAAAAAGTGTTCGCCAAGGTGCACGCGAAGTTCGGCCCAACCTTCAGGTTCTTCACGAGCGGCGGTGCGCGGCTGGATCCCGAGGTGTTCACGGACATGGTGAGGCTCGGCTTCACCGTCATCGAAGCCTACGGACTTACGGAAACGTCGCCGGCGGCAACGTTCAATCCGCTGGACAGGCAAAAGGCGGGGTCCATCGGCATTGCCGTGCCGGACGTGGAGGTGAAGATCGTGAACCCCGACGAGCACGGCCAGGGGGAGATCGCGATCCGCGGGCCGAACGTGATGCTGGGCTATTACAACAAGCCTGCTGAGACCGCCGAGGTCCTCCGGGACGGCTGGTTCTACTCGGGAGACCTCGGGTACCGCGACCGCGACGGTTACTTCTTCATCACCGGCAGGTCCAAGGAGATGATCGTGCTCTCCACGGGAAAGAAGATCTTCCCCGACGAGCTCGAGAAGTTCTACAAGCAGATCCCCGAGATCAAGGAGATCTGCCTCATGCAGGGCGAGCGTGGGCTCGAGGCCGCCGTGGTACCCGACTTCGAGTACCTTCGGAAGATGAACCTGTCCAATTCCCGCGAGACCATCGCTTTCGAGATCGAGGACCTGGCGAAGGACCTTCCTCCCTACAAGCGGATCACGGGGCTCAAGATCTTCAAGGACCCGCTTCCGGTGACGCGTCTGGGCAAGCTCAAGCGGAAAACGGTGGCGGACCTGTACCGCCAGCAGGGCGAGCGGGCGGAGAAACAGGTGGCGGAGACGGACACGGACCTCTTTGCCGGGCCCGAGGCCAAAAAGCTCCTGGCCTGCCTCGAGCCTTTTTCCGCCAAGAAGCATATCGTTCCCGATGATAACCTTGAGCTCGACCTGGGCCTCGATTCGCTCATGCGCGTGGAGCTGGTGGTCAGCATCGAGAAGACCTTCGGCATCAGCCTGCCCGAGTCCTTCGGCGCGGAGGTTTTTACGGTAAAGGACGCAGTGGTCAAGATCCAGGAACTGCTGACCGCAGGGCCGGTCGCCGCCGGCGAACGGGTGCGGCTGTCGTGGGGCGAGATCCTGGCGCAGGAGCCGTCCGATGAAGTGAAAGAGACGCTCAGTCTCGATGCCGGGCCGGTCTGGAACGCGGGCCGGTATCTGATCAAGCTCTTCGTGAAGACCATTTTCAAGGTCTACGGCAGGCTGTCGGTCCAAGGCCTTGAGCATTTGCCTGCAAAAGGTCCCTTCATCATCGCGCCGAACCATCTGAGCCTGGCCGATGCGCCGTCGGTCATGGCTGCGGTCTCCTGGAAGGTCGGCTCACAGACCTTCTTCCTCGGCGCAAGCGAATACTTCTCGGGCCCGGTCACCTCGCGGGCGGCGAAGCTGATCCAGGTGATCCCCGTGGACATGGATACGCGGCTCTATAATGCGCTCCAACTCTCGGCCTACGTGCTGCGGCAGGGCAAGATCCTCTGTGTTTTTCCCGAAGGAACGCGCGCACGTGACGGCAGACTCCATGAGTTCAAAAAAGGCGTCGGCATCATTGCAAAGGAACTGAACGTGCCCATCGTTCCCGTTGCCATCAAGGGGACCTACGAAATGCTCGCGCCGGGCAGAACGGTTCCCCGGCCGGCAAAAATATCCGTGACCTTCGGCAAAGCAGTCCTGCCCGGGGACAGGGATTATGACGCGATCGTGAAGAAACTGTATGAGGAAGTGGCTGAGTTATTAGAGTCAGGGTCCAGGGGCCAGGGTCCAGGGGTGGAGTGAGACGTGAGACTTACTTTCAAGGTAACTATGAAACAAATAAGACTGATATCACTTGTAGTTATTACCCTCATGATGCTTGCTTCCTGCGTATCGATGCAGCCGCCGCTCGTTGCCGAGCTGCCGAAGCCGAAGATCGCGCTGGTACTTGGCGGCGGGGCTGCACGGGGTTTCGCCCATATCGGCGTCATCCGGGCGCTGGAGCAGGAGAAGGTCCCCATCGACATGATCGTGGGCACGAGCGTGGGCAGCCTGATCGGTGCGATCTACGCCAGCGATTTGAACAGCTTCGAGCTCGAATGGACCGCCTTCGCGCTGGAGAAGGACAGTATCTTCGATTACGGCATCATGAATGCTTTTTCCGGCATGGGCCTGGCCAACGGCGAAAAGCTTGAAGAGTTCGTGAAGACGAAGATCACGACTCCGAACATCGAGAACCTGAAACTGCCTTTTGTCGCTGTGGCCACGGACCTGAACCGCGGTACGCGCGTGGTGATCGACCGGGGATCGGTGGCGAAAGCCGTACACGCCAGCAGCGCTATACCGGGCGTGTTCAATCCCGTGGACCATCAGGGTAAGCTGCTCGTTGACGGCGGCGTGATGGACAATATCCCGATCGATGTTGCACGCGAGCGGGGTGCGGACATCGTAATCGCCGTGGACATCAGCGAGAACGTGGCGAACTTCAATATCACCAACCTGGTCGATGTGACGCTCCAGGCCGTGAACATCATGTTCAACGAGAACGTGCGCTACAAGAAGAAAGATGCTGACGTGCTTATCGCGCCGCATGTCGGCAGCGTGGCGATGCTTGATTTCACCCAGAAGAAGCATTGCATGCAGGCGGGGATAGAGGCGACGCAGAAGGCCATGCCGGAGATCAGGAAAAAGATCGAGGATTGGGGGAAGAGGCAAGCTGCACAAAAATAGAAAATTTTATGTAGCTTTTTAAAATGGCTTGAAATCATAGAAAACAAGGAAACGTTCCGATTTTTCATATCCGCACCGCTTCGTCATTCCCGAATGTTTTAATCGGGAATCCAGAGGTTCTCAAAGTCACTGGATACCCGATAGGGTCATTTGGGGAAGACGGATATTAGGTTCTGAATCAGAGCGACCAATTATGATGGTTTCGTAAAAAGTCGTCATACCCGCGAAAGCGGGTATCCAGTGGTCAAGTATATGGTTGCAAAGACTGGATTCCCGTTTCCACGGAAATGACGGGAAAACACTATTTCGGACTTTTTACAAGTATATCAAGCTTGCATCCTGAACTACTATTAAATTCCGGTTCAATCAGAATGATTGAACCAGCGT
>JBGQDI010000169.1:0-5698 GCA_041495765.1 Nitrospirota bacterium | reverse complement strand
TCGAAGGCAGCGACATCCTTATCGAAGTAGTAGCGCACTGGCGCTGCGTAGCTTACACGATAGAACTGATCACCCTGCAGCATTCCGTAGTACACCGTTTTGTACAGCACCTTGCCTTGCAGGTACGTGTAGACCAGCCGAAAACCCTCCTTGCCGCCAATTTGCGCAGGAACGTTTTCCACGATGGTGAACTGGCCCAGGCTCTGATCGGTTCTCATCAGATCGAGAATGACCTCTGACGCCTCCTGGGGAAGCATCCCCTTTTCTAATTTCTTCTTTGCATCCTTTTGTTCTTTCGTAATATCACTGATGTGCACATAGATCTTTTGTAAAACCTGGCCGTCCCGGGTAATGATCAGGTTTTCCGGATCAGTGCTCGCCATCCACCCTTTCGGCAGATCAAGCAAATAGTCTTTACCATCGAAGGGGCCCCCTGTCGCCTGCCAGACGACGCAGCCCGTCAGAAAAAACAACAAGAACACGAGAATCCAGTTTCTCATTGTGTTACCTCCGTACAATGCACAACTGTGTTCATTTCGGTGTGATCGATTGATCGCAGGCACGGATATACCCCTCGATATAGGCCCGGTCAGAGGCCTTGGCGTTCAGTGCCAGATATTTTTCCAGATAACCTTTTGCAGATGCCCTGTCCCCTGCCTTATAGGACATGATACCGAGCATCTTGTGGGAATCAAAATGCCCCGGATCCAGAGAAAGGGCCTTTTGGTAATACTCCATCGCCTTCTTGTCGTGATCTTTATCGCCCTGCTTCCGGTTCGTCTCCCCTAACAGGTAGTATGCCCCTGCTTCGCCGGGATACCGATCTGTATATCGCTTCAGGTCCGATGCGGCGCGCTCGTACCTGCCGAGCTGCATGTCGAGTTGCGCGTTATCGAGAACCAGTTTTTTTACATGTGCCTGGAAGACATCGGCGTTCTTGACGCGAGGCTGCTCGCTTTCTTTCCAGTCCGCAATCAGCTCCCGATAACTTTCGATCCGCTCGACGATCCTCGGATGGGACCCGAAGTACGTTGATTCCTCGATTTTATCTTCTTCAATTTCACGCTTGATCTGCTCAAAGAGCCCGACCGATTCGGAAGGATCGTAGCCGGCCTGCTCCATCAGCATGAAGCCTTCCCGGTCCGCCTCCCGCTCCATGTCCCTGGAATAACCGGATACCGATGCCGATGCAACAGGCCCGAACACGGCCCCCAGCCCTCCAGTAGCCACGATGACGGTGGCCATCACGGCGGCAGTACTCTTACTATCCCTGAGCTTTTTCACTCCGTGCCGGTTCGTTACATGGGTCATTTCATGCCCCAGAAGGGCGGCCAGCTGGGCCTCGTTCTCCATGGAAGCGAGAATGCCCGTATGAAGATAGACCGCGCCATTGGGAAGAGCAAAGGCACTGTGGTGAGGGTCTTTCAGCACCCGGACCCTGAATGGTATCAGTGCGTATACCTGCACCGGCTGCAGTTTCTTCGCTACCGCGTTGACATACTCGTCCAACTCCCTATCGCTGTAAAGATAGCCGCTCTCATTGATTCGCTTCGTCTGTTCCTCAGCCCTCTTCCAGAGCCCCTTCTCGTCGCTTTCCAGAGCGGTGAAGCCGGAGTCCGTCACGGGTACAAGCGCTGTAGATGCACATCCGGACGTGAGAACCACGCAGCACAGAAACAAGGAAAGTACAGAGGCCCTCATTTCGGCACCTCCGGCATTTTTGCGATCATTCGCTTGACTATTTTATTTACGCTATCCAAATCGCGAACATCCCGGCCGGGACTTCGCCCGTATCCGAGATATCTGTCATACCACAAGAAAGCACCGGTCCTGTCGGCAAGTGCCGTAATGACAACCGTATGTCCAACCATGAGCAGGCTGTTTCCCACGCAGACCCCGTCCACCAGGAAAAGCGCGTCAACGTGATTACGATCGAGAACATCGTCCAGGGGTCCGACCGAGTAATCGAAGGACTCGACTTTGTTCGGGAACAGCTCCCTATTACCGTCAGTACGATTTTCAGTGTCGGCATGCCTGTGATAACTGGAGGCAATAGCAAAAAAAAGACCGTTTATCTCGTCCATACTTTGCTTGAACTCGCCATCCCGCGCGATGAGTTTCACTTCGAAACCCCTTCCCGCCAGCTCCCTGTTGAGCGCAGCCACCAGGTTCCGGTTAGCCTGCTCACTGTCCGCGTCATTCTTCTCTCGTATGCCACCCATACTCTGTTCGTAGTAATCGATGTCCGGGACCATGATGCCGATGGTCTTGATCTTGGAGATTCGCTGACCATAATCGATAATGACATTTTTTTTCGGAGTTACACATCCGAACAGAGCAAAGGCTGCAAAAGCAACTGCACAGAGAGTCGAATATCTTTTGAGCATTTTGTGTCTCCCGTGGATCAAAGGCATTCCCTGCGCTTTTTTCAGCGCGGGCGCCGCACTTCTGCCGCCTGCCGCCTACTTCCCGTTCAAGGCCTCGTTCGACAGGATCCTGTCCGCATCGGTATGGAACCGCATCATTGCCACGATCCATCCGTTTGGCGATCTGTAACAGTCGATATACATGAAGAGCGGGCCCTTCTCATACTGGATCTCTGCATAGACCCGGTTCGTACGCGAAGAGATCTTGACCGTGCGCAGGACGTCATAGCCGATCATCTTCCCGTACATCGTCTCGACCTGCGTAAAACTGTCCTTCAGGCTCGACAGGGTGGTCTTGTCCGCTTCCAGCGGCGACCCTTTGAGCCAGATGGCGAAGGCGTCAGCGGAGCCCGTTGCCTTGTAGGCCTCAAGGCCGCCGGTTACCAGCTTCGAGACATCGTCTGCATGGGACGCCGTCGCAAAAAAGAAAACGAAAAGTACGCCAGCTAAAAATCCGGACCGCATAAGGACCCTCCTCTGTATATTCCGTCACCTCAAAACAGGAACGGCGTGATCGGGAACCACCTCCCCAACCCCTCCTTGCCAAGGAGGTGCTACAGCAAAAAGTCCCTCCCCTTGCCAAGGGGAGGTAAGGTGGGGTGGGTGTTTCGCAGATACCAGGTTGCAGACTAATACAATTGCTGAGCGCCCGGTGTCGAACCTCTCGAAAAAACCTTCCTGGTAAAAAGTGGTTCTCCGTATCTCCGTGGTGAACGATTTTTCCCCGGCTCAGGTGAACAGCTTCTGGAAGAACCCCTTCTTTTCCTCTTCCCGCTTCTGCCTGATCGCCTCCATATGTTTGAGCGCGGTCTTGTTGTTCGGGTTGAGCTTCAGGGCCTTCTTGAACTCCGCCTCGGCGAAGTTCACACCGCCTTCATCGAGGTACATGGTGCCCTTGAGCGCATAGGAAATGGCCAGTTTTCCCAGCTGCAGGGAGCGGTTGACCGCGTCCTTGGCCCGCTTGACGGCCGCAGGGTTCCCCCGGTTGGCGATATTGTTATAGATCGCCAGCGCCAGGTAGGCGTGGTACTCCGCTTTATTGGGGTCGATGTTCAGGCAGTTCGTGAAGGCCTTCTCGGCGCTTTCGCACTGGCCCTGCTCCAGCAGCACTTTCCCGGACTGGAACTGGACCTTTTCGTAGAACTGTTTGTCCTCTCCCTCGGTCGGGATCTGCTCCTGCTGGGAAAGGATCTCGTCGTAGTTCTCCTTGGACACCACGTTGGAAAGCGTTTCGTAGGCGTTGGACGCCTTGGACAGAAGCTCTTCGGCAAGTTCCATGACCTGGCCTGAACTGCCGAAGAACTTCTCGGGGCCGTACTTCCCGGTCAGTTCGAAGTAGGACTTCTTCAGCTTCTCGAAAGAGAAGGTCTTGGGCGTCATCCCGAACATCTCGTAGAAGTTCTTTCCCTTGATCGTTTCCCACTGTTTGTTCAGGTCCTCTTCCAGGGCCGTTGCCTCTCCGGTCACGGCAGTCTCGCGCGTCGCCCCCTTCACCTCACCCAGCGCGCCGACCTCTTCGGCAAGGTCGGAAAGCGCACCGCCCAGGTCCTCGAATATTTCCGCCGGCGCCTCCGCCTGGTGCACTTCGCGTTTTCTGACTGGGAAGGGTGGCATGGCAGTGCTTGCGGCCGGGGCCGTGCTGTAGGAGAGCATCTTCAGGTAGTCGAGCGTATACAGGGCGATGGCTGCGTCGTCGGTATCGATGGATCCGGCGATGGCGGTGCAGGTCCTGGTGCCGTCGATCAGATCGAGCAGCTCCGGGCTTGCCAGTTCCGCGGCGAGATGGTTCTGGTGCTCAAAGAACTCCGCGGTCCTCGCCGCATAGAGCTTCCCTTTTTGCTCGACGAAAGCGCGCAGGGTCGCCTGGTCCAGGTGGGCCAGGAACCCCCGAAAAAAAAGCGCGGGCATGAACGCTGCGGCAGCGGTCGCGGCAGGGACGCAGGAGGTGCCCCATTCGAACAGGACCGTGCCGGACCTCCAGGAGAAGCATTCCACCAGCCGGTCCTGCATGAACTGCGCATGCTCTTCCTGGAACGCCCGGGGCGTCAGGCACCCCATCTTGATGAAGAGGCTCTCGGGATCGGAAGCCGACCGCTCTTTCCGCTCTTCGTAGGCCTTCAGCTCTTCGCCGTCGATCAGGTCCTTCTGCGCGAGAAAAGCGCCGAACCCGGCATCCGCCGCGGACAGCTCGAGATCGGCAAGCGCGCCGTTCAGGAAAAAGAACTTCCGCTGCCGGTCCCCCCGGGCCACGGTCAGGACGCCGGTCCCCTTCTTCTTCAGCAGAAAGAACAGCACTTTTTCAAAAGGGGTCGTTTCGAGCACGGCCTGCATGGGCGGCTGCGCCGGAGGGGACGCCGGTGCCGCAGGCTCCGGTGTCCGGAACCGCAGGGCCGAGGTGATCACGTCAAAGAGCGTATCGGAAGAGAAAGGCTTGGTCAGAAATCCGCTGAGCGTCAGCTCCCGCGTCAGCCGCCCCACTTCGGACGGCTCCCTTTCGGCCATGCTCATCATGATGATCGGGATATTCCTGCCTTTTGCGCTGTCCCGGATCGCCCTGCAGACCGCATCGCCGTCCATCATCGGGAGTTCGATGTCGATCAAGAGCAGATCGTAGGACGCCGCCACAAAGGAACGGACCGCACTGATGCCGTCGGACACGATCTCGCAATCCATCTCCTTGCGCTTCAGGAACTGGCCGATAAGCTCAGAAAGCTTCTGGTTGTCTTCTATGATGAGGATCTTGGGCATCGTGGAAATACCTGCGGTCTCTGGCGGGTATTATACAAAGAAGGGAGGAAAGTGTCGAGCAATTAAGAGGGGTTTTACAAAAGAGGGTCTTCTGGGTTTGCTGTGGGTGTTAACGCCCGTTTTTTCACAGGTGATCAAGAGGCGGCGTTTTTTTGCACATCCCCTTCGCGGCCTTAACGACATTTTGGACCCGTCTAAGGCCACGTTCGCTCGACCGCGCAAACTCGGCCTACCCGACGCTGTCGGGCAAAACGGCCTCAGACATGCGCGTTCGCCCTGCGGGACGCTCTCTTAGGCCAAAACGGGTGCCCCAAAATGTCGTAGGTCCGCTCCTTGGACGTGCGGGGTTGGTTAAAAGATTTGGACCCGAAGCTTTCACAGTTCCCCATGCGGAAATTTAGCCATGCGACCGAGTCCGAACGTTAAGCATTTCGGACTGTCTGAGGCCGCAGGCCGAGTTTCCGAAATGTAGTGAGGACGACCGAGCATGGCGTTAAGAAGTTCCGCCGGGCGTCCTTCTTTCG
>JBGQDI010000168.1:0-5728 GCA_041495765.1 Nitrospirota bacterium | reverse complement strand
TATATCAAAAATCGTCTCGGTCTGGACGCGCCCGCGGAAGTTCTGCTCGACTCTCCTTTTGACTTTGAGAAGCAAGCCATGCTCTACATATCGCCCGGCCTCGACGACCAGCAGGCAAGCGGATACCAGGAGCGCTTCGACGCGGAGCTGCATGCCGTGCTCACCATAACGCAGGGAAGGACCCTCGTGCTGTTCACGAGCTACGGCCAGCTCCGGAAAAGCGCCGAGACCATGCGGCGCGAGCTCCCCGGCCTCGGCATCCTCTGCCAGGGAGAGATGCCGTCCTATCGCCTGGTCGAGCAGTTCAAGGCGACGCCGCAGGTCGTGCTCTTCGGCACCGCGTCCTTCTGGCAGGGCATCGATATTCCCGGCGATGCGCTGCAGTGCGTGGTGATCGCCAAGCTCCCCTTCGCTGTGCCCGATGAACCGATCATCGAAGCGCGGATGGAGCGGCTCAAGAACCCTTTCCGGGAATTCCAGGTCCCGCAGGCCACGTTGCTCTTCCGCCAGGGTTTCGGCAGGCTCATCCGGACCAGGACCGACCGGGGGGCCGTGGCCGTGCTCGACTCACGCATCATGACGAAGAACTACGGCAGGTCCTTTTTAAAGTCCATACCCAAATGCAGGATCACCGATGAACGGGAAGAGTTCCGGAAGTTCTTTGACGGGTTGCGGAAAGCGGAGAAAACTTCAGTGTAAAGCAGGCTGGTGCGCGTTCAGGAACCACCGGTCGAGCAGGATGTGCCGCGAGAACCAGCTGCTTTCCATAAGCCGGCGGGTTATGAACCGCTTCACCGCCTGAGGCACGATGTCGGAGCTCCCGCCGCCTTTGCCGAGACGCGCAGCAAGCAGGAACGGGTAGCGTAAAAGTCCGGCGCGCTCATAGTCCCCGTGAGCTGACAGGATGACCTCTGCCGCGGCCAGGGCGGACTCTACTGCCGGCCTGATCCCTTCCCCGCTCTTCGGATAGGCCAGTCCGGCCGCATCGCCGATGAGCATGGCGCCGTCATGGACCAGGGTAGGGCGCGCACCCTGATACAGCCGGTAGGCATGACCCCTGAAATTTGCCGGCGTATTCTCCGGGACCTTCCCCGTTTCTTTCAGTCGGCCGACGAACGATTGCACGTGCCCGGTTACGTTGTGGCTGTCTTCGCGGCCGAGCCCTATATTGAGAAAGTTCCCCTTTCGTACGCACCAGGCATAGCCCTTCAGGTCATCGTAAAAATAGAGCTCCGGAATTTCCGCCTCCACCGCACACTCTCGCTGTTGCTGTTCATCCATCTCGAATTCCACTTCCTGCGCGATCACCGCCGGTCCCCGCTGCTCATGACCACCCGTAAGGGACCGTGCGACAGGGCAGAAATGGCCTCCTGCGCCGATGACCAGCGGGGCCTTCAGATCATTGTTGACGATCCAGCTCTTTCCTTCCCGCTCCATGCTCCGGAGCGGTTCCCCGAGCCGCAGGCGCGCTCCGCAGCGCTCAAGAAGGTAGTGGTCGAACTCAGAACGGCGGATGCCGTAGCTGATCGTGCGTCCATAGCGGGTGACCAGGCCTTCCGAGCCGATCATGCCGGTCCTGAATCCGCTGATCTGCTGCAACACCCGGCCGCGCATATACTCAGCCCGGTCCAGGTGCAGAAGGTCCACCGTCGCGGGCGTGATCCAGCCGGCGCAGACCTTGTCCCGCGGAAAGGTGCTCTTATCGAGGACCAGGACGTCGAGACCGCAGGCAATCAGTTTCCCGGCCAGGGTGGAGCCTGCAGGCCCGCCGCCGACGATGAGAACGTCACAGGAATCCATGTTCCCTCCGGGAGTCGTTCCCTGCATACTGATGTTCTCTCGTCCAGGGAAGGTCGTTCTTGTTCGGATGAGCAAAGAGCACCTGGAAGAGCTGAAGGTCTCCGGCGGTAAAGGAGGCAATGGACCCGGCGAGATAGAGCCGCCAGGCCCGTATGAACTTCTGATCGTACATGGCGCCGATGCGGTCCTTTGCCCCTTCGAACCGGGTGAGCCAGTGCTCCAGTGTTCTTGCATAATGCAAACGGAGGTTCTCGACGTCAAGAATGGAGAAGCCGGCCGGCTCGAATATCTCCATCATCTCCCGCAGGGTCGGCATATAGGCGCCGGGGAAGATGTTCCGTTCTATCCAGGGATTCATGAGCCCCGCCCGGTTTCGCCCGATGGAATGAATAAGCCCCCGCCCCTCTTCCTTTAAGGAGCGCCCGATGATCTTGCCGAGCTCACGGTAATACCGGGTGCCCACATGCTCCAGCATCCCGATCGAGACGAAGGCATCGAATTTGCCGGTTATATTCCGGTAATCGTCCTCAATGAACTCCACCCGCCCGTCCAACCCTTCGGCCTTCGCCTGTTCGCGGGCGCTGATGATCTGCTGATGGGAGATGTTATAGGCCTTGACCCTGACGCCGTAGTGCTTCGCCATGTGCAGTGCAAAGGTCCCCCACCCGCAGCCTGCTTCCACGACCCTTTCCCCGGGCCGGAGCATCAGCTTCCTGCAAACATGGTCCATCTTAGCGGTCTGCGCTTCTTCCAGGGTGACCGCAGGTCCCGGGAAATAGGCGCAGGTATACTGCATCTTTTCGTCGAGCCAGAGACGGTAGAAGTCGTTGCCGATATCGTAGTGCTCGTGTATGTTCTCCTTCGATCCGCTCAGCGTGTTGGAGCGGGGCCGGTTGAACATCGCCGCTCTCCATGCGCTGCCGGGACCGGCCTTCGATGACCTCGCCAGGCACCTGAACACGGAATCCATGACCCTGGCCAGGTCCCCTTCTATCTCGATGTTCCCTGCACTGTAGGAGTCGCCGAAGTGCAGTTCAGGGTGCACGAACAGGTGCAACAGTGTTCTCCGGTCGCGGACACGGACCGTGCCGACCGGCTTACCCGTTGCCGGATGCACCTCGCAGCTGTTCCCGATCACCATGGTGACCGGGGGGTCGCCCAGGGTCGCCATCTGTCTGCGGATGATCCACTTCTCGAGATCATACAGCCGGTCAAGGCGGAACATGCTGCTCAGTCCATTTGCGTTGGTCGATCCATCCATTTCTTCTCCAGGTATGCGAAAGATAGGAGGTTCCCTGCGGACGCTCCAGGGGGAAAGTGTCCCCGCGCGAGGCCCCATAGTGTTAACTATAATACGCATTTCTGTCTTGTCAAAGGTGACCGGCAAAAGGATACAGCAGCCTGCTGCTCCCTATCTTCTCGCTCATCAGCATAAACACCATCCGCTGGATCAAGCTCGCATTGTGGCTCACCGACCCAAAACAAACCGTCCAGGTTGACCTACTTCCTGACTTTTTTCACCGCATGCTTCATAAGCGTTTGTTTTTGTGGACCTGTGTTCTACCTCTCTGTTGGCATATCCCTTGCTATAATATTTGTGGCGTGTTACATCCACTCGGCCCCTTTGCCAACGAATGACCGAAGAACGCAGGGTCTTTGACCTTTTTGAACCGTGACGCGATCCTTGCAGCAAACCGCACACGATAAACTGGAGGAATGATGCCACTGGCCACGATGACGGCTGTTCAGGAAGGTACAGGAGGCAGGCGGCGCGCAGTGCAGCAGGAGGAATACCCGGTCGATCCGGACCAGGTACGTACTGACGATGAAGCTGAAGCGCGTCTGCCGGGCGAAGGACCGAATGCGCTGAAGCTGTATCTGCAGGAGATCAGGAAAAGGCCGCTGCTCACCTTCGAGCAGGAACAGGAGCTCGGAAAGCGGATCTCCCGGGGCGATGCGGAAGCGCGAGCCCACATGATCGAAGCGAACCTTCGGCTTGTCGTGTCCATCGGCAAACGGTATATCAACCGGGGATTGCTGTTCTCCGATATCATCGAAGAAGGCAATCTCGGTCTCATGCGGGCTGTTGAGAAGTTCCAGTACCAGCGGGGGTTCAGGTTCAGCACCTATGCGACCTGGTGGATCAGGCAGGCAATCGAACGGGCCATCGTAAATCAGGTGCGTACCATCCGGCTGCCGGTGCATGCGACTGAGGTCGTGCGCGCCTATTCGCGGACCGTGGCGGCGCTGACCCGCGAACAGGGAGAGGAACCGACCTCCGCGGAAGTTGCAAAGAGAATGAAATTGAGCCTCCAGAAGGTCAGGGCCCTGGCCATGCTGACGCGGGACGCCTTCTCCCTGGACCTGCTCATCAGTGACTCGGGAGAAGATACGCTGCTCGATGTGCTTCGCGACGACAACGCGGCGCCGCCCGACCAGGCCATTGATGAGGCGGGAAGGAAGGAACATATCCGAGAGTGGATCTCGCAGCTCACGGCAATGCAACGGGAGATCATCGAGCTGCGCTACGGTCTCAGGACGGAGAACCGCCTCACCCTCGACCGGATCGGCAAACGGTTCGGCCTCACCCGTGAGCGTATACGCCAGATCGAAAAGCAGGCGATCCTGCAGCTCCGGGCCCTCATGCAGAAAAGGAATATTGTAATGAACGATATGCTCTGAGAGCGCGGAGACCCTGGCGCAACCCCGATCTGTTCTGCATCGTCGGCCAGGCTCCCAACCGTTCCTTCAGCGTTCTTCCCTGCTTTTACGCACTTCCCACGCAGCCGCTCTCCGCAACAGCTACGAAAAAACTTACTTCTCCCTGCAGAGGCCCGGACATCCGTCATTCCCTATGCTATACTCTCACCTGAAGCGAAAATAAACCCGGTCCATAAGACCTTGGGCGCTTCAGCACGATGTTGAGGGAGATCACGAATGAACCTGAAAAAAGTTTTGATTTCCGATGACTTGCAGCCCATGCTCCTGCAGGAGCAGAATGTTCTTACGCGTACGGACATCTCGGTCTTTCCGGCGGCATCGAACGACGAGATCCTGAAGATCCATTTTCAGGAGAAGGTCAACCTCATCGTGACCAGGCTCAGCATGCCGGGCCTTCGGACCGATGAGCTTTTCTCCATCATCCGTCAGACCCCGGACCTCCAGCATGTTTCCATTCTTCTGCTCCGCGACGACACCATCGGCCAGCGCGAACTGAGCAAGCAGTGCAAATGCAATGCGGTCATGGTCATGCCCGTCGCGCCGGACGTGCTGCAACGAAAGACCCAGGAGCTCCTGAACGTCCCGACACGGCAGGCCTACCGCGTTGTCCTGAACGTGGCGGTCGAAGGCAAGTTCGGGAACAAGCCTTTCATGTGCCGCATGGAGAACATCAGCTCTGCAGGCATGCTGGTCAGGACCGAACAGAAGTTCGACACGGGCATGACGATCTCCTGCTCCTTTTACCTTCCCGACGGCACCCGCGTGAGCACCCATGGCGAGGTCGTGCGAACGGTAGCTCAGAACGGACTGCAGGCCGCAAATCTTTACGGCATCAGGTTCACGGACACCTTTTTCGAAGATAAAAAAGCGATCGAGCGGTTCATTGCCAGGTCAATGGCGAATTGACGCCTGTTCTGTTTAATGCTCTTCCCGCGTAAACTCCCCCCTGGTACGGTTGCAAAACCTGCGGCATAAGATCATGCTTATCGTCCTTCCTGAGAAACGACCTCGAACAATCAGAGAGTTCTTATCCGAAGTTCTATTCGCGTTCATTCGCGTAATTCGCGGATAACTGTTTTCAGGTTTTAAGAGGAGTTTTTCCTGCACATGACGAACTTGCCGCCCGAAGGCGGCATTCGTTATCTGAACGAGAAGTGATGGACTTGGTCGGAAGTTGGTGGAAGTGCGGAAGGTTAATCGGTCTCTT
>JBGQDI010000167.1:0-5728 GCA_041495765.1 Nitrospirota bacterium | reverse complement strand
TCGAGCGTGGACGTTGCCGAGCGGGCCGGAGCCATGCTTACGAAGCTGGTGCCCGATATCCAGAAGACCTCCGAGCTGGTGCAGGAGATCAGCGCGGCCTCGAAGGAGCAATCCGGCGGCGCGGACCAGATCAACAGCGCGATCCAGCAACTGAACCAGGTGATCCAGCAGAACGCGGGGGCCGCGGAAGAAATGTCATCGACGTCCGAGGAGCTTTCGGCCCAGGCCGAGCAGCTCCAGGATACGATCTCGTTCTTCAAGGTGGACGGCCAGGAGCGGAAAGAGGCGCGCAAGCTCGCAGTCGTGCGGAAGTTCGAGAAGGCCGAGCACGCCCAGAAGGCGAAGAGCAGTATCCATGTGGCTCATATGCCCCATGCCGTGGGGCAATCGAAGACCGAGGTTTATCCGCATGCCTCCGGTAGGCCTTCCGGCGTGGCTCTGAACCTGAAAAAAGGCAATGGAGATGCCGGCGACGGCAAAGACCCCGAGTTCGAGAAATATTAGAAAAGCAGATTGAGGTCGAGGTTCTCAACGATTGCATGGGTCAAAAATCTAGATAAGAATTCACGGAGGCAACTATGGCAAAAAAAATGGAACAATGTCTGATGTCAACAGCATTGCTTGTCGTTTTCGCGGGGATGGTTTTGTTCTCAGCGCAAGTGGTCTCAGCTGAACAGGGAGTAACAGATAAGGAGATCCTCATCGGCATGAGCAATGCGTTGACCGGGCCTGCTTCAGCGCTCGGTACGGGCATGAAAACCGGGGCACTGACCTATTTTAACAAGATCAATGCCTCCGGGGGAGTACACGGACGAAAGATCAGGCTGGTAAGCTACGATGACGGTTACGAACCGAAAAATACGGTTGACAATACGAACAAGCTGATCATGTCCGACAAAGTCTTTGCTCTTTTCGGCTACGTCGGGACCCCAACCGCATCCGCTATCGTGCCGATCATCAACAAGGAAAAGATCCCTTTTTTCGGACCGTTCACCGGCGCGGAATTTCTACGCAATCCCGTCAACAAATACATCTATAATGTGCGGGCAAGTTATTTTGATGAGGCGGAGGAGCAGGTCAGATACCTGACGGCTAAGGGGATCAAAAAGATCGGCATCTTGTTCCAGAACGATGCTTACGGGCTCGCGGTGAAGGGTGGAGTGATAAAGGCCCTCGGCAAGCGCAATATGACCCTGTCGGGAGAAGGCCACTTTGAGCGCAACACCATGGAGATCGATGTGGGGTTGGCTACGCTGAAGAAAGAGAATCCCGAGGCCGTAATCATGGTAGGGACGTATAAAGCGATGGCGGCTTTCATAAAGCGGGCTAAGTCGGAAGGATTTAACCCGGTCTTCTTGAACGTATCGTTCGTGGGGACAGCCGCTCTGGTCAAAGAACTCGGCGGCGCCGGAGATGGAGTGGTCATAACGCAGGTAATGCCTTCTCCAACGGATGGCTCCGTGCCGCTGGTGAAGCAATACCGCGCCGATATGCAGGCGGCGGGTCACCGTGAGCTCGATTATACCGACCTCGAAGGCTATGTCGATGCAGTGGCGTTCGCTGAAATACTGAAGAAAGCGGGAAGCAATCTGACCAGAGAATCCTTTCTTGCGGCAGCAGAGGGACTGAATGCGAGCAAGGACGGAATGCATTTCATGTTCACCGGAGCGAGCCACCAGGCAATGGAGAACATTTACCTGACCAGGATCTCCGGAAGCAAGGTTATTCCGGTTCATTAAGGACGAGGAGGCGGAACTATGGCGCGGTCAATATCCAGGGTCAATTCACTGGCAAGCAAATTTTTGGCGAGCAGCCTGATATTCATCATAGCGCTGGTTCTGGCCATGGCGTTGATCAACATGCGGACCAACAACAGCATGATGCGCGAACAGATGGATGCAAGAGGCAATGACATGGTCCGCTATATTGCCAAAACAAGCATATTTTACTATCACAACTTCGACCTGGGGGCGCTGGACGGCTTCGTAAAGGAGATCACCGCAACACCGGAAGTGAAATATGCCGTTTTCTATGACGAGAAAAAGAACCCCCTGACCAACTCCTCGCAGGAACCGAAGGACAAGTCCGAACTGCTTACCTACGAGGGCGAGATAAAGGACGATGTGGGCCGGGTACTGGGCTCCTTTTCCCTGGGGTATGCAAAAGACGCCCTGTACCGAGGAATTCGAAAGACCGCGGTGGTCATGGGAATCACCACGGCAGCGGCTGTCGCCCTGCTCGTATTCGGGGTGCTGTATTTTGTCCGGCGGATCATTATCCGGCCGATCGACAAGGCCGTTTCCGTGGCGAACAAACTGGCTGCCGGTGAGTTGAACCAGCATATCGAAGATGTAGGAAAGGATGAGATCGGACAGCTTCTCTCGGCCATGAGAACCATGGTCAACAAGATGCAGGCGATCTCGCAGGACATCAACAGTCTCACTGAAGCGGCCCAGGAAGGCAGGCTGGACGCCCGCGCCGATGCCACGAAACACGACGGCGATTACGCCCGGATCATTGTCGGGATCAACAAAACCATGGATTCCCTGGTCGGGCCGTTGCGCATGTCGGCCCGCTCCATGGACCAGATGAGCAAGGGCATCATATCGTCGAGCATCGAAGAGGAGTACGCGGGCGACTTCAACGATATCAAGAACAGCATCAACCTTATGATCGAAAGTCTAAGTCGTTTTGCTGCCGATGTAAAGACCGCTGCCGATAATGTAGCTGCGGGAAGCCAGCAGCTTTCGACGAGCTCCGAGCAGATGTCGCAGGGGGCCACCGAACAGGCGGCCTCTGCGGAGGAAGCGTCCTCCGCCGTGGAGCAAATGAACGCCACGATCAAGCAGAACGCGGACAATGCCCAGCAAACCGAGAAGATCGCCCTCAAGTCCTCGGCAGACGCGATCGAGAGCGGCAAGGCTGTTGCCGAGGCCATGGCCGCCATGAAGGACATCGCCTCCAGGATCTCGATCATCGAGGAGATCGCGCGCCAGACGAACCTGCTCGCCCTGAACGCGGCCATCGAGGCTGCCCGGGCGGGAGAGCACGGCAAGGGCTTTGCGGTCGTGGCGGCGGAAGTGCGGAAGCTCGCCGAGCGGAGCCAGACGGCCGCGGGAGAGATCAGCAAGCTGTCTGCGTCGAGCGTGGACGTTGCCGAGCGGGCCGGCGCCATGCTTACGAAGCTGGTGCCTGATATCCAGAAGACCTCCGAGCTGGTGCAGGAGATCAGCGCGGCCTCGAAGGAGCAATCCGGCGGCGCGGACCAGATCAACAGCGCGATCCAGCAATTGAACAAGGTGATCCAGCAGAACGCGGGGGCCGCGGAAGAGATGTCGTCGACATCGGAGGAGCTTTCATCCCAAGCCGAGCAGCTCCAGAAAACGATATCGTTCTTCAAGATAGAGGGCCAGGAGCGGAAAGAGGTGCGGAGACTCTCTATCGTGAAGAAGTACGAAAAGATTGAGAACCTCCAGAAGGCAAAGGGCGATATCCACGTGGCCCATCTGCCCCATGCCGTGGGGCAGTCGCAGCCAATGGCTTCTCCCCCTGTCCTGGTGAGGCCCTCCGGCGTAGCGCTGAACCTGAAAAAGAACGGTGGAGATGACGGTGACGGCAAAGACCCCGAGTTTGAGAAATATTAAAAAACAACAAAAAGAAAGGAGCCTTTCATGTTTTTCAAAGATATGAAGATCTTTAACAAATTCATGATAGTGAGCTCGTTTCTCATTCTTGTCTCCGTGGCCTTTACCGCCGCCATTTCTTTGGTGGAGATCCGCAATGACCTTCTGCGGCAGGCCAACGCCGCACAGGAGAGCCGGCTCAAGACATTCTGGGAACTCCTGAAGACCAAGGGGACCGATTTCAGGATCGAGGACAATAAACTGATGGCCGGAAATTACGTGGTCAACAACAACTACGAGCTGCCGGACAGGATCCAGGAAATCTTCGGCGGCACTGCCACGGTCTTCATGAACGACACCCGCGTCACCACCAACGTCCTGAATGCGGACGGCAGCAGGGCCATCGGAACCAAGCTCCAGGGACTGGCGTATGATGCTGTGTTCAAACAGGGAGCATCCTACCGCGGGGGAACGGACATCCTCGGCATCCCCTATTTTACGGCGTACGACCCGATCAAGAACGCCAAGGGCGAAACGATCGGCGTTCTGTATGTCGGCATTAAAAAGAGCGATTTTTTCGCTTCATTCCAGCGCCTCGTGATCGGCACCTGCATCCTTGCCGCGGTCCTGGTGGCGGCGCTGAACGTCCTGGTCTATTTCTTCGTCCGCAGGCTGCTCAAACCGCTGCATGAAGCGGTCACCGTGGTCAATCATGTGGCCGCCGGCAACCTGGGGATCAGGATAGAAGCGGGCAGCAGGGACGAAACCGGTCAGCTCCTGTCGGCCATGAAGACCATGGTCCTGAAGCTGCGCGCGATCTCCGAGGACATCACTGCCCTCACCCAGGCGGCGCAAGAGGGGAACCTGGACACCCGGGCCGATGTTTCCCGGCACGACGGCGATTACGGGAAGATCGTGGACGGCATCAACAAGACCCTGGACGCGCTTACCCAGCCCTTGAAGATGTCTGCCGACTACATGGACCGGATCAGCAAGGGGGTACTCCCTGAAAAGATCGCGGACGACTACAAGGGCGACTTCAATGCCATGAAGAACAGCCTGAACACGATGATCGACAACCTGACGAACTTCGCGGTAGATGTCAAGACCGCCGCGGACAACGTGGCGGCCGGGAGCCAGCAGCTCTCCGCCGGCTCCGAGCAGATGTCGCAGGGCGCCACCGAGCAGGCGGCCTCCGCCGAGGAAGCGTCCTCCGCCGTGGAGGAGATGAACGCAACGATCAAGCAGAATGCGGATAACGCCCAGCAGACCGAGAAGATCGCCCTCAAGTCCTCGGCAGACGCGATCGAGAGCGGCAAGGCGGTGTCCGAGGCCGTCGCCGCCATGAAGGACATCGCTTCCAAGATCTCGATCATCGAGGAGATCGCGCGCCAGACAAACCTGCTCGCCCTGAACGCGGCCATCGAGGCCGCCCGGGCGGGCGAGCACGGCAAGGGATTTGCCGTCGTCGCATCGGAGGTGCGCAAGCTTGCGGAGCGGAGCCAGACGGCTGCGGGGGAGATCAGCAATCTGTCCGCGTCGAGCGTGGACGTTGCCGAGCGGGCCGGGGCCATGCTTACGAAGCTGGTGCCCGATATCCAGAAAACCGCCGAGCTGGTGCAGGAGATCAGCGCAGCCAGTAAGGAGCAGTCGGGCGGGGCGGACCAGATCAACAGCGCGATCCAGCAGTTAAACAAGGTGATCCAGCAGAACGCGGGGGCCGCGGAAGAAATGTCATCCACGTCGGAGGAGCTTTCGTCCCAGGCCGGGCAGCTCCAGGAAACGATCTCGTTCTTCAAGGTGGAGAACCAGGAGCGGAAAGAAGCGCGGAAACTCTCTCTGGTGAAGAAGCACGAAAAGGCCGATTATGTCCAGAAAGCAAAGGACGAGATCCCTGTAACCCATTTGGCCCATGCCGTGGGGCAGTCGCAGCCGATGACTGCTCCGCAGGTGTTTGCGAAAAAACCTTCAGGCGTGGTGCTGAACCTGAAAAAAACCCGAGGAGAAGGCGCTGAGGGTAAAGACCCGGACTTCGAGAAATACTAACGAAATGCGGAATGGCGAATTCGGAATTCGGAATGAAAAAGCAGGCGTGACCAGGGCAG
>JBGQDI010000166.1:0-5734 GCA_041495765.1 Nitrospirota bacterium | reverse complement strand
CGCGGTCGTCTGCCCTGGTTACGAGGCGCGGGAGAGCCTGACGCAGGGATGCATTATTTTTCCGGGGAAGGTCTTGATGCTATGCTGAAGATCTTGACCGAGACATCCTTTCCTTTCACCGTTACCGCGTCGATCTCCTTCATGTCGACGCGCCACAGCGTCCCTTCTTTGATCAAGTGCTCGATCTTGGCCATGGTAAACTCCGTGATCAGGATGCGTGAATCATACTTCCGCGTGAGCCTCTCGACGCGGGCGCCGAGGTTAACATGGTCGCCGATGATCGTGAAATCCATTTTTTTGTCCGCAGAACCGATATTGCCGATGAGCACTGATCCGGTATTCAGCCCGATGCCGATGTCCAGCGGTGCCTTGCCCTCGTCCCGCCATTTCTTTTGAAGCTGATCAAGCCGGTTCGACATGTTCAGCGCGCATTTGACCGCCAGCTCGGCGTGGTTCGGCTGGTCGAGCGGCGCTCCCCAGAATGCCATGATCTCGTCACCCACAAACTTGTCAAGGGTCCCGTCCCACCGGAAGATGAGGTTCGTCATCTCGCGGAGATACTCGTTCAGATGGGCTACGACCTCCTCTGGCTGCCTGTGCTCGGAGAAGGTGGTGAAGCCGCGCACATCGGAAAACAGCACCGTAACCTCCTTGCGATAGCCGCCAAGCTTCGCCATCTCAGGATGCGCGATGAGCTGTTCCACGATCTTGGGGGAAACATAGCGGCTAAACATGGCTTTGAGTTCGTGCGCCCTGCGTTCCTCGGTAAGATATTTGAACGAGCCGGAGAACCCCGCGATCAGGACCAGGTTGAAAAACGGATAGACAAAATTCAGGTACAGCCCCTGATAGCTAAAGAGATACTGGTTGACGACCACATAAGCAATCATCAGAAAAGCGGCTGCGCCGATCACCCCGGACGCCTGGAATCGGGAGAACAGCGCCGTAAGCGCCAATCCGGTAAACAGGATGATCAGCGACGCAACGGAAACCGGGACGTCATGGATGAAGTTCCTTTCCAGAATGTTGGCGAAAACGGTGGCGTTCTTTTCAACGCCGGGCATGCGCGCGGAAAAAGGGGTGACTGCGAAATCAAACGTGGAGATCGCTGATGTGCCGAGGAACACGATCTTGTTCTGGAAAACCGATAGAGGTACCCGCCCATCCAGCACGTCAGCGGCTGATACAGAATGAAAGGTCCTTTCAGGGCCGAGATAATTAATTCGCATCCGTCCCGACGCGTCGGAGGGGATGAAGGTATCTCCGAGCTGAACACCCCGCCCGGCATGGACGGTCAACGCGGTCACATCCTTTCCCATCGAGTATGCGGCCGTTATCAGGGAAAGCGACGGATAGAGCTCGCCCCCATATTTCACATACAAACATTCCCAGCGCAATTTCCCATCCATGTCCGCGGGGCTGAACACATGCCCAAGTGCTGTGTTTGCCGACAGGGACGGGATTGACATCTTCCCCTTGGTGACGGTCACGACAGTCTTCAGTCTCGACTGGTCCTTAATACTGGTTATCGCGTTGTCAAACAGGTAACCGGGGGTTTCCTGGCCTGTTTCCGGATCCAGGTCAAATCCCGACGCGAGGACGATCTTGCCGTATGCCGGTGAGAGGGCCTTGCTCAGCGCGGCATCGGCCCTCGCATTTTCATGCTCGGGATAGAAGATGTCAACGGCAAGGACAGCAGGACCGCCTGTCATAAGCGTGCTGATCAGCCGTGCCTGGAGCGTTCTCCTCCATGGCCACCGGCCGTAGCGCTCGAGGCTCTTTTCATCGACCTCGACGATCATGATGCTCTCGGGCACCACAGGCGGCTTGAGCAGGTTTCGGATCTTGAACCGGTAGTCCAGGAATGCGGATTCGATATTCTCTTCAATGAACCGCGGGGACCAGAGATGCAGGAGGAGGAACAGAGAGGTACAGACGGCACCGAAGATGAGGACAACGTGAGGTTTTTTGAAAAGGATCATTCATTCAGCCTTTATTTTCGTAGGTGCTGCAATAAATGTCATCTGCACGCAGGTGGTACCGGCACAGCCGAAATTGTGGGAGAATAACTGACCGAGCCGCCTAAGCAGATATCAACACCACCTGCGCAACCCGTTGTGGCGGTGGTTGGCCCGACGGGTGATGTCTTACTGTCGTGATCCCAGGAGTTTGCCGTTGCATCGACGCTGATCGTGCCGGCAAGATTGAGATCCGTAGTGGTATTACAATAAATGCTGTTGTTATTGATTGCGGGTGACGCAGGGCTGCCAATAACCGATATTCCCGTGCCGTTGCTTATGATCGTATTGCCATTGATCACAGGGCTGACATTGGATATCGATATCCCGGTACCGTTTGTGCTAACTTGATTGTCATTGATTAAAGCCGTCCCGCCAGTCAGGGAAATCCCGCTTGAGCTGTTGCTGTCGATCGAATTGCCGCTGATCGTTGAAGTTCCTCCCGAAACCACAATGCCATTTACGTTGTTATTGATCATATTGTTGGTGATCGTTGGTGCTCCACCGGACACCTGTATTGCGCCGATATTTGCGGTAAAGGTGTTGCTCGAAATGAGGGCACTTCCACCGGTAATGCTGATCCCGTATCCAGGCGACGCATTATACGCGCAATTGCTCATTCTGGAGTTCATAACCGCGGAATTATTTTGTAATGCTATGCCAATATTTGTGTTGTTCAAACTGCACTCCACGAGGGTATTATTGATCGTCGTAGCGCCCAGGGCATCATCGATCAAAGGGTTCACTACCAGCGATCCGGTTTCCGTCACCGTGCAGCCATCAATGATCGCTGCAACGTTCCCCGCGATAGCGACCGGGGACCCGCTGATCGGCCTGTATATGATGGTCGTATGACCTGGGCCCGTGCAGGCCAACGCGGTACCTGCTTTGAGCTGTAGTGTGGTCACCGGAGTATACGTTCCCGCTGAGACAAAAATACCCTCGTTCCCCGGAGTTGCTGTCAGGGCCTTCGATATGGTCTGATACGGGTTGGCCTGCGTGCCTGTTCCGGTCGTGTCACTTCCGGACGTTGCCACATACAACCCGGGATAGACAAAGGACCGTTCGACCATATTGGTGTCGATGATGCCAGCCTCGTTCATCGCCCTGACCACGAAGTAATAGATGGTGCCGGGCGTCAGGTTCGAGACCGTGAACGAGGTTGCACCTGGCGGGCTCGTATACGTCGGCGTTGTGAAGAGCTCCCCTGTCGGCGTTGTCGCCTGATAGATTAGATACACGATGTCGGCAGACGGAGATACGACGTCTGCTGCCGCGTTCCATTGCAGTTGTGAGCTCGATATGGTCAAGATCGACGCGGAGACGAGACCGGCGAACGTTGGCGAGTTCACTCCAGTGAGGGTGATCGCGAGTGAGACTGGTTCACCGGTAAGGTCCGCGGTTGTCTGGCCGCGGTAGGCCGCGACGCCGGATGCGGTCAGCCCTTCTACCAGGAACGTTCTGTTTGTTCCGTTCGGGACCTCGATGGTGATAGTGACGCTCGGGAGCCCTGCAACGGGAACTAGTGTGATGATGTTCGATATATCCGCCGCAGACACGGTCACTTTTATATCGGATACCGCTGACGGAATGGCTGCGGTGGCTATGGTGGTCTGGAGCAGACCAGCAATGAAGTGTTTGAACCGTGCCCAGGTGTTCGCGGGCTGTACCTGGACGGCAGCGCTGGAGGAACTTCCGACGGTGATGGTGACAAGTGACGTGCGCGTCGGCCCCACGCCGCTGCAGGAATGGAGCAGGAGCATGAATAAGATGCAAACTGGTATGATGAAATGGAGCTTCTTCATGTCATTGCCCCGCGTGCTACTGGAATGTCAGATTCAGATTTACTGTTGTCACACTTTTTGGAGCCTGGTCCAGCGGCGGGGCGGCAGGAAAGATCCGCATCACGTCTCTGATGTCGCGTCCGCCGAACACCCGTGGCGGCACAAGAGGGTCCGGAGGCGCATCACCGCTTACCTCGGCGATGATCACGCCGACCTCGCTTCCCCGGCCGATGTCCGACTGAAAATTAATGGGGACCGGCGTTCCCGGGGGCTGATGCACGGGCACGAACACCATCTGACCTGCCGTCAGGGTGCGCGAGCCCTTGATCGTCTCGTCACTGCTCTGCACAAGCACGCTTCCTTCGATGACAGCCACGCCCGTGCTGTCTTTTCCTTTGTCGTACCAGGTGATGAACACCGTGCCACGGGCAGCGGTCAATGCGGTTGGGGTCGTTACCGTGAACTCCTTACTTCCGACAACGGCCCGTAATTTTCCGTCGGCGAGCTCATAGATCGATTCACTGCGTTTGTTTTCCGGGCTGTAGAGATACTTCCTGATGATGAGTTTGCTGTTCGCGCCGAGGGTGAGTACGCTATCGTCCCTGAAGAGCATCTTCATGCGGGACTTTTCCAGGGTAATCACCTGATCGGACTCCAGAAGAGGCGTCTTCGGCGTCGCAGAGATATCTTTTTTAGTCAGTCGCTTGATGACGGCCTTGCCGCGCAGGGAGACAATGTCGCCGGCTTTGTCCGCGGCAGCGGAAGCGAACGGGGCCGCGAGCAGCGCGGCGAACGCAACGAGGATGTGTATGCGCAGAAGATTCATCATAATGTCACGACCACCGAGAGCCCCACTATATTTCTGCTGTAGTCATAGGGTGAAAGGGTCGACTGGTTCTTCACATACAGCTCCGATAGGTCGATTCTCATGCGCCTGGAGATTTCCCGGACGATGTTCAATGAATATTCCTGCACTCGGTCGTTCCGCTTGTCCGTAAACCCGGGAAACGTGTCACCATAGTTCCTGGCAGTGTACGACAGTCCCGCAAAAAACGTGAAGCCGGAGAATACCGCGTGTGCGCCCGCGGACCCTTTGTGACCCGTATATGACCAATTGGATGCAGATGTGAAATCCTTGTCATAGGCATAGCCCGCTGAAACACCAAGGTCCTTGCCAAGTTCATGACGATAGGTCAAACCAACAGCGTTATTGTTCCCGGACCGGTCGGTATTCCCGATAAAGTCGTTGTTATCGAAGAACTTCTTTGACTCATGGGTATAGGCAAGTTCTGCGGTCTGATATGAAGAGAGATTCAGGGACACTGACGGCATGATCTGGTGAATACTGCTGTAGCGGTCTCCTCCCACAAGGGTATAGCTATACTGGTAGTTCAGGCCTGCCCGCACATCATCGGCAACAACGATCTTTGCGCCGAGGCCGAGATTGTGCTGCTGGACATTGAAGCCCTGAATGCTGTTGTGCACGCTCTGGTAAAAGCGGTACCCTGCTTCGGCGGTTGTGCGTTCCATCTTTATCAACGGATATGCGGCGTTCACCATCGCGATAGCGCGCCAATCCGCCTTTTTTCCGTCCGAGGCTGCCGCGTCAGACGGTTCCAGAATAACGTTCGAGTCATACTGGAGCCCGGTGAGCACGTCCAAGGTGAACGCCTCTTTCTTATGTCCAGCTTCTTCTGAAGACAGGAGGTCAAGATACCTTTTTGCGCCGATCGTCAATTGCTCCTCAGCACTGCCATCGGCAACTTCACGGAACAGGCGCCCAGCATTTTCCGAATCCCCGAGCTTGAAACTCGCAATGCCAAGTTCATAAAGGGTCCGAAAATCGGTTCTGTCGATCTCAAGGGCCTTCAGCAGGACCCTGTGGGCGGCAGTAAAGTCTCCTGACCGTGAATAAGCGATGCCGAGCGACTG
>JBGQDI010000165.1:0-5809 GCA_041495765.1 Nitrospirota bacterium | reverse complement strand
CTGATAAACCTAAGAGAATAACAGATATTGGAGCTCCTCACTTTAGCAAGTTCCTGCCGCCCGTGATCGCGAAGAACTACGGGAAATGGAAGTATCATGAACAGATCAACCACGGCACGATGAAGCACGTTTCCGAGACCGGCGATGAGCTCTATACCGTGCGCATGGCATCCCCCCGTCTGGTGAGCTCTGATTTTATCCGAGAAATATGCGAAATTGCCGACAAGTTCTCCGGCGGCCATCTTCGTTTCACGACGCGGAATAACATCGAGTTCTTCCCCGACAAAGCGCAGGTTGATCCGCTCCAGGCCGAGCTTAAAAAACGCGGTCATCTGGTCGGTGGCATCGGTTACGGCATCAGCAACATTGTTCATACTCAGGGCTGGATCCACTGCCACACGCCCGCAACGGACGCTTCCGGTGTCGTGAAGGCCGTCATGGATGAGCTCCATGAGTATTTCACCACCAAGACCCTGCCCGCCCGCGTCCGCATCGCGCTTGCCTGCTGTCTCAATATGTGCGGTGCGGTGCACTGCTCCGACATCGCCATCCTCGGTATTCATCGCAAGCCGCCGAAGGTGAATGAGGCGACCATCGCAAACCAGTGCGAGATCCCCACGACCATCGCTTCCTGCCCCACCGGCGCTATCGCACCGAATCCGGCAGCGAAGTCCGTGAAGATCAAGGAAGAGCGTTGCATGTATTGCGGTAACTGCTACACCATGTGCCCGTCCCTCCCGCTCGCCGATGCACATGGCGACGGTATCTCCATCTATGTGGGCGGCAAGGTTTCGAACGCACGCGGTCCGGCACGCATGTCACGGCTGGCCATCCCGTTCCTTCCGAACAATCCGCCGCGCTGGCCTGAAGTCGTCAATGCAGTGAAGCATCTCGTTGAGGTCTACGCCAAGGATGCCCACAAGCATGAGCGCTTCGGCGAGTGGATCGAGCGTATCGGCTGGGAGCGGTTCTTCAAGATGACCGGGATACCGTTCACCTATCAGCACATCGACGATTTCACCTTTGCACGTGAGACGTTCAGAATGACCCCGACCTTCAAGTGGGAATAGCAGTATAATGTCATACCGGCCCCGGTCATGGACCGGGGCCGGTTTTTATGATGTTCTAGCAATCTAACGGAGGGGAACAACATGACTGAAGAAGAATTGCAGGCTAAAGTGTATGCGCTCGTGGAAAAGAGTCAGGGAAAGAAGAAACTGAAACCCAAGGACATCAGCAATGCCATGGAGGCTGAAGGTGCGACCCAGGCAGAGACCAAAGCTGCACTTCGCGTTCTGATCGATGGCGGCAAACTGGTGTATTCGTACTTCGGCGGAACGGCCGTTGAGATCCCCCATACGGAAGGTTCGGCTAACCCGCAATCGTAATGCCGATGATGCCGAGGCTGGTGATTTCAGCCACGCGCGGCGGTTCGGGTAAGACGACCCTGACGCTCGGCATTGTTGCTGCCTGGCGAAAGCTGGGCAGGAGCATTGCGGTATTCAAAAAAGGTCCTGACTTCATCGATGCCGGATGGCTGGGATCTGCAGCAGGAAGACCGTGCTACAATCTCGACCTTTTCATGATGGAGCGGGAGCCGCTGGTGCGTTCCTTCATTGAACATTCTGTCGGCTGCGATGGGGCCGTGATCGAAGGTAATCGCGGACTTTATGACGGACTTGATGAAAAGGGAACCTATAGCACGGCTCGGCTTGCCACGCTGCTCAGAACGCCCGTCGTTTTGATCGTTGATTGCACGAAGGCATCGAGTACGGTCGCTGCGGTAGTTCTTGGCTGTCTTAAATACGACCCTGAAGTCAATATCGGGGGCGTGATATTGAACAACGTGTCACCCGGCAGGCACGAAACGGTCGTCCGGAAGGCCATTGAACAGAGTAGCGGTGTACGGGTTGTCGGTGCGGTGCCGCGGCAGCGAAAAGGCGAATTCCCCGAACGTCACATGGGGCTTACCCCCTTTCAGGAACATCCTGATATGGAGCGCGCCATTCAAGCATCTGCGGCAGTTGCCGAACGATATCTGGATCTCGGAGCGTTGTGGGAGATAGCAAACAGCAGTGCTGATGCCGTCGAAGCCCCTGCAGCTGCACCAACGTACAGGCGGCGATTGGCAGCGGATCAGCCGGTCATCGGAGTCATTCGGGATTCAGCTTTTCAGTTCTATTACCCTGACAATCTGGAGGCGCTTGAACAGGAAGGCGCCAAGATCCAGTTCGTCAATGCATTGACCGATGGAGCACTTCCCGATCTGGACGCCCTCTACATTGGGGGTGGATTTCCTGAGACGCAGGCCGCAGAACTGGCGTCGAACAAAAGCTTCTGCCGATCGATCAAGGAAGCGGCCGATCAGGGCCTGCCGATCTATGCGGAGTGCGGTGGACTGATCTATCTTGGCAGGAACCTCACGGTCGGCGAAACGACCTATCCCATGACCGACGTATTGCCGGCAGATTTTATTCTTGAAAAGAAACCGCAGGCACATGGGTATACGGTACTCGAAACAGTTGCCGAGAGCAGGTTCCTTGATAAAGGTACGATCGTCCGTGGTCATGAATTTCACTATTCAAGGATCGTAAATGTCGATCATTTGCCATCAATGGCGTACCGCGTAACGAGAGGCGGCGGCATCGATGGAAGTGGCGATGGATTGGTCTACAAAAATGTACTGGGCGTATATACGCATCTTCATGCACTTGGTACCCCTCAGTGGGCGAGAGCTATGGTTCAAAAAGCTATGGAACACCGGCAACGTAGAAAGCCCACATAGAAGGCAGGTCATATTTTGAGAACGGGAAGACGGGAAAGTGTCGAGCCAACGTGCCCGTTTTGCAAAGGAACACTCCCTAGGCCAACAGAAAAGCGCTTAAGCGCAATAGAAACCGTGCTCAGCGGACGATGTAACGGATGCAACGCTCTGTTCATCGTGGATCCCACCAGCAGAAATGTGGGAGAAGCGATGATGCAAAGTCTTCAACTCGTTGCAGAAGAGCTGGGGAGGGATATGGCAACTCTGGTTTCCGGCGTAGATTATGAGGACGAGATCCTCAGTTATGATCTGAGGACGCATCGGTCTTCCGGGGTTCCCAAGAGTGTTATGGACGGGCACGGAAGGCTTTGTATCGTCAAAGTGTTGAAGAAGTAAGCGATTGATTGTTCAACAGGCAGCGAACTTAACTGTTAAAGTCAACAACTGAGTGGCGCGTGGCGCCCTATTACATTAACGAAAGGGGATGTACAATGGCAACAGTAGACATAAAGGGCAAGACGATCGAGGTAGATGAAGACGGATTTTTGGCGAATCTGGATGACTGGAGCATGGATGTCGCGAACTATTTTGCACAGGTCGAAGGTATCGACATGACCGATCAGCACTGGGAAGTCGTTAACTTCCTGCGCGACTACTATAAACAGTATCAGATCGCGCCGATGATCAAGATCCTGGTAAAAGAGATCGGCAAAAAGCTCGGTGCAGAAAAGGGCAACACCAAGTATCTCTATGAGCTCTATCCGGGCGGACCGGCAAAGCAGGCCTGTAAGATCGCCGGTCTTCCGAAGCCGACCGGCTGCGTCTAGATTTTTTTTGCTGCAACGCTTCCCCCTGATGTAGGAATACCGGAGAGGTGGTATGCTGAGGGGTGTCCCTCAGCATATCGCGCTCTTTTTTTCGGGTAGCTCTATTCTATCCGTTGCCTGTAGTGCAGGGAGAGGGGTCGCTAGAAAGTCCGGCGGTAGTAGATGTGGCTTAATCCTGATTGAGGAGGAACAGATCAGCATGATCATGGTAACAGTTGACATGGCCAAGTGTGACGGTGACGGTACGTGCGCCAATGTATGTCCCCAGGCAGTGTTCAAGATCGCTGGCGGCAAAGCGAACCCGGAGAACATGTCCGAGTGCATCAACTGCCAGACCTGCGTGGAGAACTGTCCGCAGCAGGCCATCACGGTTCAAGAACTGTAATGAAGCTGAAAAGGCGGAACACGACGAGGGGATAGTGAATAACTAATCCCCTGTTTTTTTATTATCACGGTGCTCTCAGGGAGGTGATTCGATGAAACTGGCAATTTTTTTAAGCGACTGGAGAAGGACCGAAGAGTCCTTTGAGCGGATGAAGGCCGACAAGATGGGTGTGATCCTTGTTGGCAATGGGATCTATCATGCGGTGATCAAAGAGAACGGCAAGGATTCACCGGTATTGTCAAAGGCCGGTGCAAACTATTTTGTTCTGGCCGATGACCTCACTACGAGGGGTTTCACCGCTGCACAGGTGAACTCCAAAGTGAAGATCGTCAGCTACGGCGATATCGTCGATCTTATTATGAACGATTACGAAAAAACGGCCTGGTTGTAGGAGCCGCCATTCAATTTATGAGGACGAGCGGCCGCATCGCTGGCAGGGGAAGTAGTCCTGCTGTCGCGCGTCCGATCAGAGAACGTTAAGGAGGATAGCATGGGAGATCTAACATTGGGAGTGTTCCCGTCATTGGTCGGCTCGATGTCGCTTGATTTTGCATTCAAGCTTGCCGAGGCTGCAATTACCAAAGGCCACACGGTCAATATGTGGCTGTCCGGTAATGCCGTCATGATGGCTAAAAAGGGACAGAAGGCGTTCAAAGATTACTCGCATAATGAAAAGCTCATGAAGGAATTGATGGGCAAGGGCATGCTGGTCACCGTGTGTGAGGCCTGTGCCGAAGCTCGCGGATATCACAAGGAAGACGTGCCTGAAGGCATGAAGCGTGCCAGCATGGACTGGTATCTTGCAAAAACCGTCAAAACCGACAAGTTGCTGCATATCGGAGGTGAGTAAATGGGTGCTGTAAACTTATTGTTCGTAGTCCAAAGGCCGCCATACAAAAGTGAGAACCCCCGTCTTGCGCTCACCCATGCCATTGCGAGCCAGACCGCGGAGATCTACATGGATGATGGCGATTCCGTGGTCCCGACCATCGTCTTTGTGGGCGACGGTGTGCTGAACGCAGTAAAAGACCAGCAGGCAATGAAGGTCTATGGGGTGACCACCACAGAAAACCACATTAAGAGCTGCCTCATGATCGACCTTCCCGTCTGGGTCTGCAAGGAAGATATGGCACGGCTCGGTCTTACCGAAGACAACATGATCACCAATGCCGAGGATATGGGTGCCGACCTGAAGACGAAGTTTGTTTCCTTTGCAGAGATCCAGAAGGAAATGGAATCGGTAAAGCATCTGCTCTTCTTCTAGCAGGAACTTCACCGGGAATCGAATGCAATGAGCCTTAAGAACATTCTTCAGGAAAAGAAGCCCGCAATCGTCAAGCAATGGTTCGAGGCTTTGGTCGAAACCTATCCGGAAGGTACGCGCGGTCCTCTTCGGAAGCAGAATGCCCAGTTCGCCAACCCGGTGGGATACCACTATGCCGAAGGCGTCGAGGCATTGTTCGATGCGCTCCAGAGGGGCATGCTTCCGGATACGGTTTCCTCTTTTCTTGACAGTATGATCAGGATCCGCGCGGTGCAGAACTTTACCCCGTCGCAGGCGGTCAGGTTCATCTTTCAGCTCAAAGGCATCGTCCGCGATGCGCTGGGGGTCGAGATGCTTCAGGACCGGGACCGATCTGAGGAGCTGGTGGCACTGGAATCTGCCATTGATGACCTTGCTCTTTTCGCGTTCGATCTCTATATGCACTGTCGCGAAGGAATTTATGACATCAAGGCCAAAGAGGCCGAGCGGGCGACTTTTCGGCTTCTTCAGCAGGCCAAGATCATTACCGAGATACAGGAGTAGCTTTTCGTCATCTGCAGGCAACGCGG
>JBGQDI010000164.1:0-5844 GCA_041495765.1 Nitrospirota bacterium | reverse complement strand
TGCAGCCTTGGCCTTTTCCCTTAAAGTTTTGGCGGATATATAACGTTGTGGCCGAGTTGTCCTTTTACATATGACTACCTTCTTAAGCGTTGCCCCGCTCGCGCAATTGCCTTTGCAATGCGGTAGGTATATGATCACCCATCATAGCGCAATCTCGGTAAGTACAAATCCGTAAGGAGTCATATTGAGTTCCCGTGGTCATCCGAGTTTCACTGAACCCGTCTGCATTCATGGTCCACAGACTGCAAGCGCTGCCTGCTTGCAGCATATACACTATACATATGACATTGCGAATGTAAACATGGTAGAAGTATAATAAATGCAATTTTTCATAGTGTACAGGTAATAAACGGGGTAATCTAAGGGTAATCAATAAATGCAGAAAATATCATAATGGGATGAGAAAACCTGCAACTTTTACAGATTCAGGACAGGTTAAAGCTCTATCGCTCAACAAATCCAGCCGACAGGGTAAGGGTCGGAAATAGAAGAGCCAGTCATTTCTGACTGGCTCTCACTCAATGAATAATTGATGCTCCAGGAAGATCGCACATCCTTCATACGTCTTTTGGGTTCGCCTGTAACCCTCGGAACGACTTACTCTCCCTCGAACTCCGTCAGACAGAATATCTTGTATCCTTTATCGAGAAGCTTCTTTCGTCCGCCAACTTCAGGAAGGTCGACGATGAACGCCATTTCGACCACCACGCCGCCGATCTTTTCAATAAGCGCGGCTGCCGCCAGTGCCGTGCCTCCCGTTGCAAGCAGATCGTCCACGAGGATCACCCGTTCGCCTTTTTTAAGCGCGTCCTTGTGGATCTCAATGCGATCGGTGCCGTACTCCAGCGCGTATTCCTGGGACTCGACCTCGGCAGGAAGCTTGCCCTTCTTGCGGATGGGGATGAAGCCCTTGCCGAGCGCGTAAGACAGCGCTGCGCCGATGATAAAGCCGCGCGACTCGATTCCCACGATCGTGTCGAATTGGAAGTTCGAGTGGATATAGCGCTGGGTCAGGCTGTCGATAACAAGCCTGAAACCCACGGGGTCCTTGATAAGCGTGGTGATGTCGCGGAACATGATCCCCTTTTTGGGGTAGTCCGGGATGGTCCTGATCTTTGACTTGATGGGCATTGTTCTCTCCTTGGGTATTTATAATTTCAAAAAAACAAAACCTTTTTGTCCGCAGATTACTCAGATGGCCGCAGATTTTAAAATACAATTCAGGCTTGTTTTAATCTGCGCAATCTGCGGATAATATGTTGACCTGAGCAGTCATTTTTAGAGTTTGTTCTTCTAGCAGGCATCTTCTTCTGCAGTGCCGCTTTCCTTATACTGCTCCACACCGATCCGATACAGGTCAGCGCCATGCATGTCATTCACCACGATGGCCGGGAACTCCTCGACCTCAAGCCGCATTACCGCTTCGGTCCCGAGCTCGGGGTAAGCGATGATCTCTGCCTTGCGTATCGCCTTCGAGATAAGCGCGCCGGCGCCGCCGATGGCTGCGAAATAAACGGCGCCGTGCCGGATGATCGCGTCCTTCACTGCCTGTCCGCGCGGCCCTTTGCCGATCATGCCTTTAAGCCCCTGTTCCAGGAGGTAAGGCGTGTATTTGTCCATGCGATAGCTGGTGGTCGGTCCCGCTGATCCGATAGGCCGTCCCGGAGGGGCGGGTGTGGGCCCCGTATAGTACAGGATCTGCCCCTTGAGCTCGAACGGCAGGGGCTGACCCTTTTGGTGCGCCTCGACCATGTACTTGTGTGCCATGTCACGCCCGGTGTACATAACACCGGTTATGACCACACGGTCCCCTGCCTTGAGCTTCTCGATAATATCGTCGGAAAGAGGGGTTGTTATTTTAATGGGTTCTGTCATTGGTCACCTTGTATCCATACAGGCCTTGGTCGGTCATTCCGCACGCCTCAATCCGAAATCCGCAATTCAGGACATTCCATATTCCGAATTCGTCAATGACACACCCTTGGACCCCGGCCCCTGGACCCTGAGCCATGTCTTTCCATTCCGCATTTCAGAGAATGATCGTCTTGTGCCGCGCCGCGTGGCAGTTGATGTTCACCGCCACCGGCAGGCTCGCAATATGACAGGGGTAACTTTCCACGTGCACCGCCATAGCGGTCACCTTGCCGCCCAGGCCTTCGGGTCCGATGCCGGTCCGGTTCACTGCCTTGAGCAGCATCTCCTCGAGGGATGCCAGTTCGAGCTTTGCATTCGGGCTCCCGATGGCGCGCAGCAGCGACTTTTTCGCAATGAGCGCCGCCTTCTCGAAGTCACCGCCGATGCCGACGCCGATCACGACCGGGGGACAGGGATTGGCCCCCGCCTTCTGCACACACTCGAGCACGAAGTTCTTGATCCCCTCGATGCCTTCAGTGGGCCGCAGCATGCGGATGACGCTCATGTTCTCGCTGCCCGCTCCTTTGGGCATGAACGATATCCTGAGCTTGTCCCCGGGGACCAGTTCGGTATATACGATCGCCGGCGTGTTGTCGCCGGTGTTCTTTCGCGTGAGGGGATCGACCACCGACTTCCGCAGATAGCCCTCTTTGTAGCCCTTGCGGACTCCTTCATTGATGGCATCGACAATGAACCCGTTCTTGATCCGCAGGTCCTGGCCGATCTCGACAAAGAAGATGGCTATACCCGTGTCCTGGCAGATGGGGATATGTTCATCCTTCGCGATGCGCGCATTTTCCTTCAGCAGCCCGATGATTTCCCGCGCTGCCGGTGCAGTCTCGGTCTCGATCGCCCGATCGAACGCCGTGAGCACATCGTCGCTCAGGTGGTATGCCGCTTCGATGCAGATCTGCGCGACCTGGTCCCGGATCTCGTCTACGTGAATTTCTCGCATGCCGTCCTCACTGCATCAACGGACTTCATGAATCCCGCTTTTTCGTCGGTGCTTAATTTGATCTCTATCACCTGCTCCGCACCCCCGGCGCCGAGCTTCGCCGGCACACCGGCAAAGGTCCCGGTCACGCCGAATTCGCCGTTCAGCTGCACCGAACAGGGGAGGATCTTTTTCCGGTCCTGCAGCACGGCCTCGACCATCTCGAGCGTCGCTGCCGCCGGCGCATAATAGGCGCTGCCCGTCTTAAGCAGTGCAACGATCTCGGCGCCGCCGTTCCGCGTGCGTTCAACCAGGCTTTTGATCTGGTCAGCGCTCATCAGCTCTGTAATGGGGATGCCGGCCACCGTCGAATATCGCGGCAGCGGCACCATGGTATCACCATGCCCGCCGAGCACAAAAGCGTGGGTGTTCTCCACGGACACCCCCAGTTCCATTGCAATGAACGTCCGGAACCGAGCCGAATCGAGGACCCCGCCCATGCCGAAGACCCGCTCGCGGGGAAAGCCCGTCGCCTTCATGGCGACGTGGGCCATTACATCCATGGGATTGGTGACCACGATCATGACCGCCTTGGGCGAACGCCGGCCGGTCTCTGCAGCTACCTGCTTGACGATCCCGACATTTGCGGCAAGGAGGTCGTCGCGGCTCATCCCCGGCTTCCGTGCCAGTCCGGCAGTAATGACAATGACATCGGAACCAGCGGTCTCATCATACCCGTTGGATCCCGTGATCTTCCAGTCGTATCCCATGATCGGTCCGGACTCCATAAGGTCCAGCGCCTTGCCCTGCGGAACGCCCTCCGCCACATCCACCATGACCACATCGGCCAACCGCGCCTCGGCGATCCGCTGCACCAGGGTCGCCCCGACGTTGCCCGCTCCCACTACCGTAACTTTCTTTCGCACGCACATACCTCCTGAAAAGTTCATTCCGTAATCCGTAATCCGCAATCCGCAATGCTACAGTTTTGTTATCTTCACCTTGCTGATCTTCCTGCCGTCAAGCTCAAGGACCTCCAGCTTGAGGTTCTTGTACTTGAGCAGTTCCCCGACTTTCGGCATCCTGCCGAACAGGCCGAACACGAACCCGCCCAGCGTATTGAAATCGGAAGACTGAAGCTTCGTATCGAGCAGCTCATTCACTTCGTCGAGGGCCGACTGGCCCGATACGACAAAGTTCTTCTCGTCAACGATCTCGACCTCTTTTTCGGCCGACTCCAGTTCATCGTGAATGCTGCCAACGATCTCCTCGATCAGGTCCTCGAGCGTCACCAGGCCGGAAGTGCCGCCGTATTCGTCGATCACGATGGCGAGCTGGAACCGTTCGCGCTGCATCTCGGACAGCAGTTCGCTGACCCGTTTGTTCTCCGGGATAAAATACGCCGGCCTGATGAAGTTCTTGATAACGTCACTGCGCTTCACATCTCCGGCTGCCATGGCGACCAGGATGTCCTTGATATAGAGGATGCCGACCACGGTATCCACCGTGTCCTCGATCACCGGATACCGGGAATAACCGTATTCCGAGACGAGGCTGAACACGTCCTCGAGCACGGCATCGGTCGGCACGCTCACAATCTCGGTCCGGGGGCGCATGGCCTCCGATGCCAGGGTGTCGCCGAACTCGAAGACCTTGTGGAGCAGTTCCTTTTCCTCTTCGTTCAGCGTGCCGCCTTCTTCGCCGAGGTTGATCATGGCCTTGATGTCTTCTTCAGTGACCACGGCGGTGCAGGTCAGGCCCTGGGGTCCGGGGCCTGCGAACGAATCCGCAGCGGATGCCAGCAGCCGTGCCGCAGGAGCGAACAGCATCATGACGGTCTCCAGGGGGCGTGCTACGGCCAGAGCGAGACGGTCCGGGTTCCGTGCCGACAGTCCCTTGGGCGCCAGTTTGGCAAAGACCACGATCACGATGCTCATGAACGCGGCCGTGACCGCTACTGCCGTTACGGTGTCCTCAAACAGGCGCATTGCGAGCGCAGCAAATATAGCCACCGCGACCGTGATCGAAAGGTTCTCGGCCAGCAGCAGCGTTGCATGGAGACGGTCCCGTTGCTCCAGCAGTTTCAGAACGGCCGCTGCCCGGACATCGCCCGCATCGGCAAGCTCGCGCAAATGCGCTTTATTGGCGAACACGATCGCGGTCTCCGATGCTGCGAAGAATGCAGCGATCAGGATCGTCATGCAGGCCAGGCCCAGGAACACGCCGTAGGTCGAAAGGAATGTAGTGAAAGTATCCATGCTTTTTTAGGGTTTAGGGTACAGGGTCAAGGGGTCAGGGTCAAGGGTCCACGGACCAGTGCTCAGGTGTCAGGAAGTAGGAAGGTTCCCGCTTTTCCTGGCTACTGGACCCTGTACCCTGAACCCTGCTTCTTACTGTTTCTCACCCGTGACCCGGATCACTTCGTCAAAGGTGGTCTCACCCTTCAGCATCTTGCGGACTGCCGCCTCGCGCAGGACCACCATGCCGTCGGCGATGGCCGATTTTGCGATCGTTTCCGCGTCAATCTTTTCCCGGAGGATCGCCCGGATCCGTTCGTTCACTTCCATAACCTCGAAGATGCCGGTCCGGCCGCTGTAGCCGGTGCCTCTGCACTGCACGCAGCCTTCACCGTACTTGACCGTTATTTTCGTGAACTGGTCCGACGCCAGCCCCACCGCCTCCGCCTCTTCGGGCAAGAGGTCATGGGTCGTTTCGCAGTGTTTGCAGATCTTTCGCACGAGCCGCTGTGCCATAACGCCGATGATGGAGGATGAAAGAAGGTACGACGGGATTCCCAGCTCCATGAGCCTCGTAATGGAACTGGCGGAATCGTTCGTGTGCAGGGTCGAAAAAACCAGGTGGCCGGTAAGCGCGGCCTGGACCGCATTCTCCGCCGTCTCGAGGTCACGGATCTCTCCTACCATGATGATGTCCGGGTCCTGGCGCAGGATGGTCCTAAGGGTGCTGGCAAAGGTAACGCCGATATGCGGCTGCAC
>JBGQDI010000163.1:0-5877 GCA_041495765.1 Nitrospirota bacterium | reverse complement strand
TTCCGAAGATCGGACAGTGCGCTGGCATTATAGCCTTTGATACGATACTGTGCGAACTGCGGGATTGCGATTGCGGCCAGGATGGCGATAATGGCCACCACGATAAGGAGCTCGATAAGAGTAAAACCTTTTTTATTCATCTTCATTGCATTTCCTCCCATAAAGTTTTTAGTTTTTAAATCCTTCATACTTCATTAGGCTGACTTCAGGTCCCTCTTAATGGGGTTCACCTCCTTCCGAAGACCTTCAAGCTTTTCAAGCGATGGATAATGCAGGTACTATGCCATTATTTATTATTTATATATCAAATGTTTGTATATTTTGAGTTGCTGATCATTGACTGGGATTGTCATACCGTCGTGACAAAAAATGGCAGGTTCGCGATGGACTTCATGGGGTCACGGACAAAGGTGTCGACCCCCAAGGGAACTTTCTATTCAATCTGGCCCGCCCGCTTCATCATAAATGTGCTACCATTAATCAACAGCAGAGGCACATCACCATTATGCGGAGGATCGTCATGTCGGAAAAAATGCTGTTATCATCGATCGAAAAGCGTTTAGATACGTTCCTGGAGCTCACTCGCAGGAATGAGGCGGTAAATCATCCGTTCAAGAGCCATCCTGCGATCACGCTTTCCCGGGAATTCGGTTGTGCAGCCTATCCCATGGCGGAATGCCTGCAAAAAATGATGGAAGAAAGGACCGGAAAAAGCTGGACGATCCTGGATAAGACCCTGCTCGAGGAAGTGGCAAAAGATAACGACCTTTCAGAGAAAACACTGAGATCACTTGGAGAAGACCCCGTTTTTGTCGATGAAATGATCTCGACCTTCGCGCCGTCATGGAAAACGGACAAGGACTATTACCGGCTGCTTTGTCGTCAGATCTATGCGCTGGCCAGGAGGGGCAACGTGATCCTTCTGGGGAGAGGGAGTGCCAATATTACGCAGTCCCTGAAGAGCTGCTATCATTTTAAGCTGTTTGCCTCCATGAACCTGAAAATACGCCTGATCGCACAGCGGATGGAACTTTCCCACGAGGAAGCGGAAAAACTGATCATCAAGAAACAGCATCAGCGCGATGTTTTCATCAAGGAGTTCTTAAATCAGGATGCCCGGGACCAGCGTTTTTACCATCTGATCTTTAATACGGACAAGAACAGCCCGGAAAAGATCGCCCATATGATCATGGAATATGTGCTGACCGAACCCTCTGCCTGAGAACATCTTGGGGCCAGGTCTTTACTGCTGACATTGCCCATTTGCGCACAGAAGATGTTTGATCAATCAGGGCCGGAGCATTGCCGCAATAGCAACTCCCTCGGTTACCGAACTCCCTTCTACGATAAAAACCTTTCCGCCTTTCAGCAGCGTGCAGAGTGCCGCAAGGTCGTAAAGGTCCTCGGATCCCTTTTCTTCCCGTCCGGCCGTACGGGTCACCATCCCGCCCCTGAACCGGTCCACGATGCCCCACTCATGCTTCCTGCCTGATACGTAGAGCGTCGAGACATTGCCTTTATAGGAGGCAGCCACGATCTCGGGCAAGGAGGTCGTGGCTTTTTTTGTGCCCATCGCTCCCTGCAGTTCTTCCAGGGCCTCGGCCCTTCTTGCCCGAACAAGCGGGTCGATCAGCGGCCATGCTTTCTGATGCAGCGCTTCGGCGCGCAGCCCATCGAGGTCCCCGGTGATCTCGACCGGGACCAGCCCGGGATACGTATTCGCCTGGCGGTACAGCGGCAGCAGATAGTCTACCCCCGCGATCACCAGGGGAAGGTCCCTGTCCAAAAGCAATTCGTGAATGCCTTTGTTCAGAGCAGGGAAGTATTGGGAAATGTTCGCGTCGTCCCTGCGCTCGACCCGAGCGACCCCTTTGACCGGGCGCATCGGGGAATGCTGATAGGCCTCGTTCTGCTCCTGAGAGACCGCCTCCATCACCCCCGCGGGAACTCCCGGGACCATGACCTTATCGAGGCCGAAGCGATTGCCCTGGAACAGCCGGATCTTGCTCTGGCTGAGCACCAGCAGGTAATGATCGGTCTCACCGGTCAGGAGCGGGAGCAGCGGCGCGAGAAGAAAGCGATCGGCCGCGACGAGCGTGTCGTCAAAAGCGATGGGCATGCGATAGGAACGGAAGAACCCATCAGCCAGGAACAGTGCCAGGCCGCGGCCCGGGACCTGCCAGAAGGCAGTGTCCGACAGGAGGGCGCGGGCAGGTCTGATGAAACTTCTTACACCATGCTGGTCCATACCCAGCGCCGTTAGTTCTGCCTGGACCGCTGCCAGCATGTTGTTGAGGTTCATCGAGTCCTGTTCGGGCCGGCTTGGGTGTGCCCGGAGATAGAGGGAAACGCAGATTCCCTTCCTCTCCTGGGTAAGCAGTTCAAGGTCCTGTTTCGTAACTGCGTCCATGTTCTCTCCCTGGTCAAAAAATTATCACGCTGCTCAGCGTTCAATGAAGCGCGCAGTATACCAGAAAGCGGCGTCTTCCGGGGAACATCTTCTGCCGCTCACCAAACCCCGTTCGTCCCTCGTTCAGGCCGCGAAGCAGGTGCAAACGAACGGAAGAGCAACCGGCTTATTCCGCAGAATCCGCCGGCACGAGCTGATGGAACAGGCTTGACTCCCGCTTGTAGAACCCTTCAGTGTGAAATGAATCGGACAGCTGGTAGAGTTCGTAGTCCAGATGATGGCACAGCTCGTGAAGGAGCGTGCGCAGGAAGGCCTTGAACGCGACCACCCGCTTCAGTCTGGCCGTACGCATCCAGAGTGTGATGACGGCAGAGGCGCGTCCTTCTGCGGGCTCATACAGGCCGTGCAGCTCTCCCCAGTCCGCCGAGGGACGGACGGCGAGCACTTTAACGCGCAGGAGCGGCACATTCCTGCTGCTCAAGATCCCGTTCGCGAGCTCCCTGCAGAGCGTTTCGATGCCTGCCCGGTCCTCTTCCCTGAGAGCCTGCGCAAGGAGTGGAATGAACGGCTGGAGCGCCGCGGCCTGCGGCAGTTCAATGGCAGCGATCGCGTCGCTCTGGCGGTAGACACGCTTCGCAGCTGCCGGCAGTCTATGGTAATAGGAAAAGACCATGAAGACATTATAACCCTTGCGTCCCTGAACGCAATGTCCGGCGACGTCATCCTCTGGTATCGCTGGAGGGAAACGTTCTCCTGGTGCCTTGGTGATCGCAGCCGTAGCACTTTGGCTGTACGTCGGCCTGCGGGCGGTTCTCCCCCGGTGATATAATAAAAGTGAAAAAAAATTACATCCAATACCGGACTAAGGAGGTATGCGTTCGGGAAAGGAGGACGAGATGAAGACCCCATCTATTCACGGAATGCATGGGATGCTGGGACAGGGAATGGAGGATGAAAGCGTGCACCAGACGATGCGCATCGTGTATGGCATCCTGCTGCTGTGGTTCCTGGCGGCGGCCATCGGCGGCATGCGCGGCATCTTCAACCAGCCAGGCGTGCCGCCGGCCGGAGTAGGGCTCTTTCTGGTAGTGCCGATCGGCGGCTTTGTGCTGGCCTATGCTGCCATCCCGCGCCTCAGACAGGCCCTCGACCTGATACCGCTCTGGCTCATAACCATTGCGCACACCTGGCGCTTTGTAGGCCTGGGATTCGTGATCGGCGCGCTGGCGAACATCCTGCCGCGCCAGTTCGGTTATCCCGAGGGGGTCGGCGACGTTCTGACGGCCGCACTCTGTCTGCCGCTTGCCGCTGCGCTCCGGAACCCTGTCGAAGGGCGGTATCTGCGCAGGGCCTTTATCGCCTGGAACCTGTTCGGCCTGGTCGACCTGTTGTCGGCGATCACCATGGGCATTCTCTATTCGCCGAGCACTTTCGGTGTTCTGCGGACCGGTTTGTCCACTGCCCTGATGACCCGGTTTCCGGTGAACCTGATTCCGACGTTTTTCCTGCCGCTCTTCATTCTGCTCCACCTGCTCTCGCTGCGAAGGAGCAGGGAGCTCATATAAAGGAGCGGTAGAGCGTGGAGGCCGATCGGATACGAACGATGCTTCGGCAGACGATCCCTATTCTGCTCATGCCGTTCATGGTCGTGACCGCGGTTCCTTGCCTGCTGCTTGCGGCATTTGCGGCATCGGACCATCGGTGGAGCGGCGGCATGACAAGAGGGTTCTTTCAGTTCCTGGGTGCAACCGGTTTCCTCTCGGGCCTGGGCATGTTCCTGTGGTGCGTGCTGCTGTTTGCAAAAGTGGGGAAGGGGACGCTGGCTCCTTGGGACCCGACCCGGGAACTGGTGGCAGTCGGCCCCTATGGGCTGGTCCGTAATCCCATGATCAGCAGTGTGGCCTTCATGCTGCTCGGCGAGGCGCTGTTCCTGGGTTCCTGGGTCTGCGGGCTCTGGTGTGCCGCGTTTCTCTGCACCAACCACGCTTACTTCGTTCTCTCCGAGGAGCCGGGACTGGAAAAACGCTTCGGAGCGGCCTATCAAGCGTACAAGAGAAGCGTGCCCCGCTGGATCCCGCGGCTGCCTCGTCGTCGTTGAAACAGAGAGTACGTTCTTTCCAACGCACTCCTTGGGGCGCCAGGTATCGTTTTTTCTCTCCGGCGGCCGGAGCTTCGAGCTGAACACTCGGTTCCGGCCTCCCGGCTGAACTCTCGCAGGGGACTGCTTTCAAGTCTCTAACGAAACCAGCGAGGTCACCTTTCTTGCCATCGTGCAAACTTTCCGCTATAGTCCCAGTCGAAGAATGCTGCTGAACTCGAACCAGGTTCCCGTGGAGGTATGCATGTTCAATCCGCACGACAGCTCAGGCTACAAGGACGCTCTTGAGAAGGTAAAGATAAAAACCCTGGTCCATGGGTCCAAAACGCTTATGGCCGAGTTCCGCCTTGAACAGGGGGCGATCCTGCCGCGGCACAAGCATCCCCACGAACAGACCGGCTACCTGGTATCGGGGAAGATGGACCTGACGATCGGCGACAGGACCTACCCGGTAGCGCCGGGCGACAGCTGGTGCATCCCCGGCGATGCGGAGCATAATGCGATCGCCCATGAACGATCCGTGGCAATAGAGGTTTTCTCTCCGGTGCGGGAGGATTATCTTCCCGGGTAGGATGCTATGAAAGCGGATCTGACCCTTAAACAGCTTGTAGTGATCATGCTCCTTTTGTCTGCCTTCCTTGCGGCCCTGCCGGCAGGCGCAGCCGTGTCGACCTTGACGGAGAAGGAAGCGCCGACGCTCACGGAAGACCGGTTTGCCGGTGTGATCAGGAGCAAACACTGTATAATCCTCTACTACGATCCTGCTGCTGAAAGCAGGGATGACGAGGCAGGGAAGCAGTTCGAGGCGACGCCGCAGCAGTTGGCGGACCGGCTGATGAGAGCGATGATCGCGATGGCCGACAGGATCCAGTCACCGGGCATGTTCTATAAAGTGAACTACGGTAGCTTCTCTCCGGACGCCATTGCCAGGATCGTCTCCGACACTGCCACGTCCCGGAAACGGCCGGAGAGCCCGAGCATCGTGACCCATATCATGAACCGCCCCATCGCTTCCCGCTTCAGCGGGACCGCCCGGCCCGACATGCTGCCGTGGCTCGTCCATGAGATCATGGGCCAGTTCCTCTTTGCTGCCCGAACGGACAAAGGGGAATACCTGCCCGGCGGATGGATGTTCATTGATACGAGCGCTCCCTTCGTCAGCCTGGCCGATGCCAGGACGGAAACCCGGGAGTTCAACGGCAGGACCGAGACAGTGCGGGTGCTCGACTTTGTGTCGCGGACCTACGAAGGCGTTGCCTGCGAATACGAGCGGATCTATGCGTCCGACGGCAGATTGCTTGGATCCATTGAGAACTACGGGAAGAACGGGAAGTTCGGCTATTTCGACTATGACCATACGGGGAAGATG
>JBGQDI010000162.1:0-5912 GCA_041495765.1 Nitrospirota bacterium | reverse complement strand
TGCCTCTTCTCCCTCACCACGGCAGATCATGTCCGCGTGGCGAAGACATTCCTCGGGCCGGACGTTGGCGTGAGCGCCGCCCCAGATCACCGGGATACCCAGTTCTTGCTTGATCGCCCGGGTCGCAACGACCGCCGCATAATAGTCATCCGTGACGAGGCTTATTCCGATGAGCGAGATCTGCTTTTCCCGGAGATGGCCCAGCAGTGCCTGGATATTTCGCTCGGTAAAGCTGTCCGGGCAGAAGTAGCAGGTGACGTCGTGGCCGTTCTTTTTCAGATAGGAGGACAGCAGTCGGGTATTGATGCTGTTCTTTAAAAATGAGATCAAAGCCGTGCGGACCATCTGGTATCTCCTCGATGCTTCTTCAGTGAAAAAACGATACGGGTATGAGCTGTTTCGTTTATGCCTTCCGGCAGATAAAGTGGGACAACGAGATCCCCCTGCGGTGCGTCTTGACGGTCAAGAGTCCGGTGTCGATGAACTCGGCGAGCTCGAACCGGCTCCTTTCGATCGACTTTTTCCAGTACCAGGTCGGATAGGCCTTGTCTCCCAGCAGCGGATCATAAAGCGATCCGCTGGAGGACAGGGAGGGAGAAACGGGCCGGTAGCGCCTAAGAAGCGTATCCCGCATGATGAGCGTGAACTGCCGCACCATGCCGAGGACGTACCGGAGGTTCGACGCCGGGGTCTCGTTCAGGATGAACAGCAGGCCGTCCGACTTGAGCACGCGGTGCACCTCGTTCAGGACCGTTTCCAGAGAATCGGCATGATGGAGCGACGAGCTCACAACGACGGCATCGAGCGAGCTATCCTCAAAGAAGAGTGGGGTGAACAGCCCTTCAATGGGCTCGATTTTCTCAGGCTTTCCATGCATCAGCCGCACCAGGCCGGGCATCATGAGCGAAAGGAAGTATCTGCTGGAGTCGACGTTGTAGATCTTTGCTATCTGTTCGAACTGCGACAAATGCGCGCTGAGCCAGCCCGTACCTCCTGCAAGGTCGAGTACCTGAGAGCCGGGTTTGAGGTACCTGTCCCAGTCCACCTGTTTGACGGCATCCAGATAGTTCCAGAGCTCGGTGATACCGCGGTAAAAGTCTTCGGGGTTCCTGAAAAAATGTGCCGAGTCCCGGTAGTGCGTTTCCAGGGAACCATCAAATTGAGAAACGACCTGTTCCATCTGCCTGGCGATCCAACTGTTCATGCTTGTCCTTTTGAGGCTTTCGTCGGTAACTTGCCTCTATTGCTGCGTGACCTTCTCCCAGGCCCTGGTCTCAAAATTATACTGTTTGATGACCCGCGCCGGAGCTCCTGCGGCCACTGAATAATCAGGGATGTCGGTCGTTACCACGGCGTTCGCGCCGATGACGCAGTTCCTGCCCACTTTTGCTCCGATAATGCAGGCATGTTCACCGATCCAGGTGCCGTCACCGATGGAGACCTCCCCTTTGAACACGACTGGTTGGTGCATGATCGGGATGTTCACGTCCTGATACCCGTGGAGATTGTCGGAGATATACACGCCGTTCGCGGTGAGCACGAATTTGCCCAGGACCACCTTCCGCACTGCGGCGATATGGTTGTCGTCACCGATCGCGCATCCTTCCTGAATGATGAGGGACGGGTCCTGGCCGTCAATTTTCAAAGCAAAGAGCCATGACCGGCTGTTGATCGTCACTCCTTTGCCGATGGACATGTACCTTCGGCCGAGGATGCGCAGCGGGCGCGCTATAAATGCGCCGAATTCCAGTTCCTTGAATGCCCTTCGTTTAAAGAAATAGAACAAGGTTATCTTGAGCCGGTAAAAGACTTTCTGCATGAACGTCGGTTCCATGTGCACCATCCTGGGCTATCAGGTGAGGCTACCCTGGAGTCCTGTTATGATTTGCTGTTCTTCTCTCGCCATCGCTCCACAAATCTCGCGGGGTCAGAGAATAGTGCCGCATGTTCCTCCAACCATTGTTCGGGCATGTCCCACCATCGGGTCTCGAGCAGTGTTCTTCGTACCTTCTCATCGAACCGGTAGTTGATCACTTTTGCAGGCACACCTGCTACGATTGCATAGTCCGGCACATCTTTCGTAACCACCGCACCGGCAGCGATGATCGCACCCGTGCCAATCGTGATGCCGTCCTTGATCATGGCATTACGACCGATCCAGACGTCATTTCCGATATTCGTTCTTTGGAAAGGGACAAAAATGTCCCGGTCACTGTAGCTCTTTCCTAGGGGCTGTGACGCCGAATAGAACGCCGGGTGGGTGCTCACATAATGCGAGGGGTGTTGCCCCATGCCCACGTTCGCGCCCATGGCAATGGAGCAGAATTTGCCGATCGTGGCCGAGATGATCAGGGCATGTTCCTGAGCGTACGTATGGTCGCCGATGGTGGAGTCCAGGACGATCACATTCCGGAAGAGCGTGTTGTAATTTCCGAGCTTCGACGATCCGCTCACCACGGCCCCGGCCGCAAAGCGACAGGTCGGGTACTTCGTTTGCAGTCGCGTCAGCAGCAGGGGAGAAGCCATCTGCGCCCTGACCTGGGCCAGGATGTTCTTTGTCAGGAGCCATAGGTTCATTGCTGTGTTCCTCGTGTCCGTTGGTCGTCGTTCAGCAGGGAATAAATAAAGTCCATATTGCGTTCCAGGTTCCTGCCGTCCAGGGGGCCGACGTATTTTTCGAGTACCCTTTTGTCTTTGAAGGGCTCATAGCTCTTGTCCTGTTCGTAGAAGAGCTCGATCTTGCGCACGAGATCGTCAGGGGTCAGGGCCGTCACGAGTTCCGATGCACCGTCAAAGGGAGGGGTCAGGACCTCCGTATCTTTTTTGTAGTACAGGACCGGGATGCCGAGACTGGAGGCTTCAAAGAGCGTCCCTGAGTAGATGGTGATATAGAAGTCCGCCTGCAAAAGGACTTGTTCCATCGGTTTCTTGTCAATGAGCGTGACCGGGAGGTCGGAATAGTACTCCCTGATGAAGTGCGCATATTGATCGATGAAGCCGTTTGCGCGGATCTTTATGATGATGTTCATCGCGCGGCTACTCTGTATGGTCGCCCGGCAGGCGGCCAGGACGTCGTTCAGAAAATCGAATTCAACGGCAACATAGGAATTGAGGTCGATATTGCTGTAGCCGCTTGCGCCGATAACGATGGTGGGATTTGCTCTGTCAATGCTCTCGGTCCGAACCGTTCGTGCATAAGCATCCATACGGGGATCGCCAAGACAGACGATGTTCTGCATGCCCGCGAAATAATGTTCTTTGATGGAAGTGCCATAAGAATTTATCCACTGCGCTTCCTTGGACTCATCAAGGTAAGTACCTCCCAAATAACCGTTGACGATCAGGTACGTAGAGATGTTCATCGCGTGACAGTAATTCAGCATCAGGCAGTTCGTCATCCCGATATTGGTCGTGGTGACCATGAGCTTTAACGGCCTTTTTGAGAAAAAATCAACAAGCTCATCCATGCGCTGCAGGCACTCCGCAAGGAGGCCTGACACGCGCCGCAGGATCATGGTGTACAGGTGGTCGCCGATATCGATCCCTTCTATCTGCCACTGGGAGTTCTTTCGAGAATGAAAGGAATTGATCATGTCTGCGGCCAGGTTCCGGTAGCGGGCTGAGGCCCGGCTGCGAGGGATGTATTTCTCACGCGTAATTTCACCGATCTCTGTCGGATTTTCCAGGACCACGTTGACATTCTTGTCATCGTTCAGCAGCCTGATGATGCCGTAAGTCGGATGGTAGGGCTGTACGAACACGTCTTGCGTGCCCTGTTTGAAGATGCCGAGACGACCTCCCAGGTCTGTAGCCGCGCTTAACAGGCTGCTTACGACGATCTTGGTCAGTCGTTTCACGGGCGAAGGATAGATCTGTTCGTCCATCCACCGGAAAATCGGGAAATAGTATTCCTGCTGCCGCTCCCCGGCCGCTGGCCGCCACGTCTCCACGGGGAGGGCGAGCAAGCAGAGTGCGTCCCTGACATGAGCGTCTTCTATGCCGGAATAGAGCTTCTCATAACGGACATGCTTCAGCGCCAGAAGATTGACGAAGAGGTGGACAAAGTAGGTGACGTCCGTCCATATGTAGAGCCGGAATGCGTTGCTGATCTTCATGCCGCGATAGGAGAAGATATCCTGTCCGTTCCTGTCCTGGAACCAGGTGGAGAAAAAGCGGTAGGTCTCGTGGTTGTAGCGTTCCATGAGATCGCTTTTGACGATATGGTCGAGATAAGCGGTCGTACCGCCGTGCTGGGAAAGTTCACGAACGACTGCAAAGTCGAACGAGAGCACCAAGTCACGTTCTCTGTCATAGGGAAAGGGACAAGCGCCCCAGGAATCGCGATTCTGCACCAGGAACACGTGTCTGAACGGCCGGTCCGGCAGCCTGAGGTCGTTCCTGGTCACGATGGGAATGGGAGAAGAGGTCATCCTTGTTTCCACCTCCTCCAGAAGTTCGCGATCTCTTCTCTGCGAAGGGCAAAGAGCGACGGAAAGGCCAGTCCGAGCCCCGCAATGGAGAGCGTATACGCGATCCCCGAAGCGAGGAACTGCAGGCCAAAGTGAGCATGGCCCAGCGCGGCATGGACCAAAAAGGAGCATATCAGCGCGACGGCGCCAAAGACGGCAACAACAAGCACCTGGTGGCCGAGAAAGTATTTGAAGGACAGGTTCATGAGCTTGGTATTGTACCAGAGCTGGATATTGACGCTCGTAAATTGCAGAAGGACCATTTTTACTGCGAGCCCCGTGGCGCCAGCCTGAAGCGCACCATGATTCTTGGGACCGAGCAGAAAGAGGGTCAGCGGAATACCGATGAACGTGATCACGAGGCCGATGTTGCGGTAGGCGATGGTCCGGTTCATGGCAAAAAAGACCGACGCATTCAGTTGACCGTAGGTCTGGTGGATCGGGTAAAAACACATGATCGCGATCGGCAGGACGGCGTCTGCATAGGCCTCTCCGCCGAAAAGGAGCACAACGTTGCCTGATTCGGCGGCGAGAAAACAGCTGAAATAAGCGACAATGGCGTAGAGCATGGGGGCAGACCGCGAGAACATGCGGTTCATCGCAACCAGATCGCGTTTTTCGAACGCAACTGCGAGCTCTCGCGCCACAAGCGGGACCATGGCAGAGGCGAACAAAAAGCACAATGCACCTATCTGATAGGCCAGTCCGTAAAAACCCTGTTCAACACTTCCCGAGAAACGCTGAATGAACCAGCGGTCAAGAATGGCCACGAGGGATGCAACCGCGGTAAAGACGATCAGGGGCGTGCAGAATGATGAAAACTCCCGCGTATACATGTTCACCTGTTCGTGCTTCAGCCGCCATTCGCCGTGGAGTGGCGGTCCTTTGTGACCGATCACTCTTGCCAGCAGCCAGATAGTCAGGAACAGGATGAGCAAATGATAGGCAAAAAAATTGAAAAGGGAGAACCAGTGCTGCAAGAACAGAACGACGATCAGGATAAAACCGAAGAGCTTGATCGCGATCTTCATCACTTCCGAATTGACGGTAAGGCCGTAGGCGTCTGACATATCGCTGACGATCATGACGCAGAACGAAAGAAAGGCCCACAGGGCTCCGAGCGCGATGAAGAGCGTTTTTTGACCCGGCCACAGGGTCCCCCGGAGTCCTGCGGTAAAGCACAACGCGGACAATACGGCCAATATCACGCCGAGCAGCAGGGTAAAGTAAAGATAAAAGACCACCAGCCCCCGGTCCTGCTGGCGCTGGGACAGCCGCGTATAGAATGCCGTTGAGGAATTGAGGTTGAGAAAGCCTACGACCTGCTGGAAAAAACCGGTGAGGAAAGAAAAATCACCGTACTGCGCAGGTCCGAGCGCGCGGGGAACGATCGACTGCGTGCCGAGGCCGACCCCCAAACCTACGAGATTGGTGACGAGCTTA
>JBGQDI010000161.1:0-5934 GCA_041495765.1 Nitrospirota bacterium | reverse complement strand
CGTCTCGAACTCCTCGGGGATCACCTGATCGGCGCCGAGCTTGTACAGTTCGTCCACATCCGCAGCATAGCGCGTGCGGATGAGGATGAAGATGGACGGGTTCAGCTGGCGCACCATGCGCACGGCCATGCGGGTCGCGTTAAAATCGGAGACGGCGAAGACCATGACCTTGGCGCAGTCCACGCCGGCCCGTTGGAGCACGTCCTTCCGGGTGATGTCGCCGTAGATGATGGGCTCCCCCTCGTCACGTGCCCGGCGGATGGTGTCCGCATTCACCTCCAGGACCACGTAGGGGATATGCGTGGCTTTCAGCGTTCTTGCGAGGTTCATGCCGTTCAGACCGTAGCCGGCGATGACCGTGTGGCCCTTGAGCCCACAGACGTTGTTCTTGTTGTTAGCTGCGGCAGGAGCCAGTTCCGGAAGCCGTGAGGTCAGCCAGGGGCCGGCCTGCATCAGGAACGGTGTGGCGAGCATGCTCAGGATCGAGGTGCTGATGAACATCTGGAACACGTCCTGTCCCATAAGCCCGCCACCAAGCCCCTGCTGCGCGAGCAGGAACGAGAACTCGCCGATCTGCGCGAGCCCCAGGCCCGCCAAAAGTGCGCTCCTGATGGGGTAGCGCAGGGCCCGGGCAGTGGCGACGACCAGGCCTGACTTGACGAGCATGGCCACGATGGTCAGCAGGACGATCACGGGCCAGTGCGCCAGGAAATGGTCCGTATGGAGCAGCATGCCGATGGAAATGAAGAAGATGCTCGCAAAGTAATCGCGGAAGGGCATGATCTCGGACACGATATGGTGGCTGTATTCCGATTCGGAGATGATGAGGCCTGCAAGGAAGGCGCCGAGCGCCAGGGAGAGACCCAGACTGTAGGTGACCCAGGCCGTACCGAGGCAGATGAGCACGATAAGCAGGAAGAAGATCTCCCGGTTCTTGAGCCGGATCACCTGGTGCAGGAGAAAGGGGACGACCTGGCGCGCGGCGACGAAGACGCCGATGAGCCCGATCACGGCCTTGCCCAGGGAGATGGCGATCGAACCGAGCGAGACCGACCCGGCCGCACCGGCCTCTCCCAGGACCGGCAGCAGCAGCATCATGGGAACGACGGCGATGTCCTGGAACAGCAGGATGCCGGTGGAAAGCCTGCCGTGGGCGGTGTCAAGCTCGGCCCGGTCGGAGTAGACCTTGAGCACGATGGCGGTGCTGCTGAGCGATGCCAGGAACCCGAAGAACACCGCTTGGGGGAGCGGATAGCCGAGCGGGAGCGCGATGCCCATGATCACGGCGATGGTCAGGACCACCTGGGAGCCGCCGCCGAGAAGAAGCTGGCGGCCCGACCGCGCGATATCGGCGATGGAAAATTCCATGCCCACGGTGAACAGCAAGAGGACCACACCGACCTCGGCAAGGCGCTCGATCACCTGGGTCTCCTTGATGATCGCCGTGCCGTAAGGGCCGATGAGCACGCCCGTGATCAGGAACCCCACCAGCGCCGGCAGCTTGGCCCGGTGAAAGAGGTAGGTGATGGGAAGGGAAGCCGCGAGGATGATGATCAGCTCGCGCAGTATGGTGATCTCCTGATCTTGCATGGAACAATGATAACACAACTGAATGAATGATCACAACGGGGAAAAGCGGGAGTTGGAGCGGCGATCTCAAATTCATGAACCAGAAATGCAGAACGTGACAAAAGGATATTTACCGCGAAGGCGCGAAGTACGCGAGGAGGTCAAAAAATATCACGCTTATTGCAGGTTCGAAAGGTTTCCCCGCGACCCTTGCGCCCCCGCGGTTCCTGGTTCTTCTGCTTTAAGCTTGTTTAATTCGAGTGAGAAATAGCTCAGGATGCAGTAGGAAACTGCGGTCACAAAGTCTTCACATCCGTCTCTGCGAGAATATCAATGAACGTTTTCAGTAAGGAGATGTTCTGGTCCGTGAGGTTAGTGAACTCGACGCCGATGTCGAAATGCGTTCCTCCCTCATCCTCGTTCCTTTGGCAGACGGCGACCCTGCCGACGAACTTCACCGAGCTGTCGGAATTCAGGGACAAGGACATGGGGACCCGGCTTTCCAGTGCAAGGGCCTGTCCGGTCCGGATGAGCATGCCGCCCAGGCTGATCGTCTTTACGGTGAACTGTGCGGGATAGCTCAACATCGTATCCATGGGGCCGACGATATTGAACCTGACGTCCAGGCGACGGTCTGAGGCCTCGGTCCCGCTGCCTGACCTTTTCTGTTCAATAGGCTTGACGAATTCGGCGATCCTTGCGGTCGGTCCCTCTTTATAGGTCATCCCTGCAGTATAGATCGTGACGCTTTCACCATTCGCCCGCGGTTCTATTCCGCTCAGCTCGACGCGAACAGCGACACATTTTACTTCGAGCCCTTTTCCGCCCTCCCGGAGCTTGAGCAGATATTCCCGGCCGATGTTCAGACGGCGATCCACTTTCAGGGCGATCCCGCCGAGACTGATATCGAGTATCTCCACCTTGTCGGTCATGCTTATCTGGCCGTCCACTTCGACCAGGTCGAGCCGGTATCTTTTGTGCCGCCTCATGTTCTGCATGACAAAACCCTCCGAGCTTCGTGCGTACTTCTATGATACCACAGCGGGAAGGACTGGTCGGTATGGTCCTTCCAGCCTCAGGACCGCGGTGCAGGCGCCCCTTTTTGCATGATCTTCAGGTCTTTTATGAGCCCGTCGGAGATGGAATAGATCCAGCCGTGAATGTAGAGCTTCCGGTTCAGGTTCCAGGCCTTTTGCACGATGGTGTTGTGCGAAAGGTTCTCGACCTGTTTGATGACGTTCAGTTCGCACATCCGGTTGTGGGTGATCCGCTTGTGCGAAGGCACCGAGACCTTTACATTCTCGAGCCAGTGCTCGAGAAGGCCCGAGGTCTTGTTCTTCATGACGGCAGTGATGCCCCCGCATCCGTAATGGCCGCAGACGATGATGTGCTTTACGCGCAGGATGTCGATGGCGTACTGCAGGACGCACATCAGGTTCATGTCGGTATTGATGACCTGGTTGGAAATGTTCCGGTGGACGAAGACCTCTCCCGGCAGCAGTCCCGTTATCTGGTTCGCCGGGACGCGGCTGTCGGAGCATCCGATCCAGAGGTATTTCGGGTTCTGTCGTGAAAGTTTCTTGAAGAACCCGGGTGTCTCTTCCTCGACCTGCCTGGCCCACTCGCGATTATTTTTAAAAAGGGTACTGATGTCTTTCATGATTTCCTTATCTTACAGAAGCAGTTCTGTCGCCAAAGCACGATGCCCGAGAGGAGGGCCACTCTGAGGCACGAAGAACCGACCGTACGTCCTGAGTTTGAAGAATAGCTATTTTGTTATGCAGTTCTTGGACCTTTGCGTGCTTTGCGAGAGATGATCTTAAAGGTGCTATTTCCTTTTCGCTTTGCTCTTCGCTTTCGGCGGGGTATAGCAGTTGTCGCAGTAGAGCCCCTTGTCGCCAATATGGCTCGGCTGCCACTGGATCTCGCCGGCCGGCGATTTGGCGCTCAACCGCTTGCCGCAGACACAGCACACCGATTGCCTGGTACCATCGTTCGTATTCATCGTGATCCGCCTTTCCTTAGACAAAAGGTGAAAAACATCTCTCGCAAAGTTCGCAAAGACCGCAAAGGAAATCCTGGCTCAAGATCTCTTCCTGTTTAAAAAAGTTGCAGTTGTTCAGGAACTTTTGGAGTCCTTTGCGAGCTTTGCGAGAGCCTGTTCCGGTTTTTCCTGGTCAGCCCCTCAGCACCCGCTTGTCGCCGACCCGCTGGGTCAGTTTCTGCGAATCGAAATATTCCATAATGGGCACCGCGAACTTGCGCGACGTTTTGGCGATGTCGCGGAACTCGGCCATGGTGATCTCCTTTTTTTCTTCCAGGTACTTCCGGAGATCGGCCCTGATCGTCTCGACGATATCGCGGTCCAGGTGCAGCGAGTCGTTGATCCTGACGGTCCTGCCTTCGTCGGCAAGGAGCTTCAGCAGGTCCTTGGCGTCCTTCTCGCTGATGCTGAACAGGGCGGGGAGCTCTTCCCGGACCGGCGGCTGGGTGCCGCCTTTTTTGATGGCGTCCACGATCCTGTTCTTGACCTCGTCGCTCACTTTGCCGCTGGCGGCCTTGAAACCGGGGAGCCGCAGCTTTGATGCGTCTGCGTCCAGCGTTTTCCTTTTTACCAGTCCGTCAACGGCCAGCGCCAGCACCTTGGGGCTGATCCGCAGGCGCAGCATGCCCTTGAGCTCTTCCTTGTCCGGTCCGGGCTTGAGCGGGTTCTCCTTGTGGAACTGCGCCACGAGGCCGACGATCTTCTGCTCCAGGGTGCCCAGATGGGAGGTGTGGACGTAGACCGCGTCGACGCGAAGCACGGTCTTTTTCTGGGCAAGCGAGGCCAGCGCTGATGCGATCTCGGGCCTGTCCGCTGCCACGGCTCCCATGATCCCGGCCTCTTCCATGCCCGCCAGGCCCTGTCCGGAAATAAGGAGCGCCAGCCGTTCGTCGAGCGCGCCCTTTTCAAGGACCGCAAGGGTCTTGAGGGAGCTCTCCATGGTCTTCTGCTTGTGGCGCCGCGGATGGGGGTTCAGGACCGAGCCGCCGCCCAGGGTCTCCATGGGCGAGTAGAAACGAAGGATGAACCGGTCTCCCTGCTGCACGATCACCGGTTGTTCGAAGCGGAGCTGGACAAAGGCCTCGTCGCCCGGTGCCAGAGTGTTCTGTCCGAGGATGGTTATCCTGCCGATGGCCTCCTGGGTGGTGTTGTAGAAACGGATGCGCGAGCCGGTTTTAAGGCCCCGCGGCGCCTGTTCGAGCAGAGCAAGCTTCGCATCGAGCGTTCGGGTCGGCGTGAAATAACCTGTGCTGACGATGGTGTCCCCGCGCGAGAGCTGGTCCTTTTCGACGCCTTGGAGATTGATCGCCGTGCGTTGGCCGGCGATGGAGCGCTTTGCGGCCTGATTATGAGACTGGATGCCGCGGACCTTCGTGCGTATCTCCTTGGGCAGGATCTCCACTTCCTGGTCCGTGCTGATCGTGCCTGACAGGAGAGTGCCTGTCACGACCGTGCCGAAGCCCTTCATGGTAAAAACGCGGTCGATGGGCAGGCGCAGGATGCCGGACGATGACTTCGGAGAGACCTCGTTCGAAAGCTTTGCCAGTTCCTGCACGAGCAGGGGCAGGTTCTCGCCGGTCCTGGAAGATACGGGCACGAGGGGTGATCTTTCGAGAAAGGTGCCTTTGACGAAGGTACGGACATCGTCCTGCACCAGCGCCAGCCAGTCCTTGTCCACCATGTCCAGTTTGGTCAGGACGATCAGCCCTTTTTTAACCTGCAGCAGGTCGCAAATGGCAAGATGCTCGCGCGTCTGGGGCATGATGCCTTCATCGGCGGCGATCACGAGCATGACGATATCCATGCCGCCCACGCCGGCAAGCATGTTCTTGATGAGCCCTTCATGTCCCGGCACGTCCACGATGCCCAGGCGGTTGCCGCCGGGAAGGTCCAGGGACGCGAACCCGAGATCGAGCGTGATGCCGCGCTCCTTTTCTTCTTTCAAACGATCGGGGTCGGTGCCGGTGAGGGCTTTGACCAGGGTCGATTTCCCGTGGTCGATATGTCCGGCAGTGCCGAGGATGATGTATTTCATGAGATTTAGAAGACAGAGGTCAGATGTAAGATGACAGACACAACTAAAGACTAAAGATTTAAGAAGACAGATGACAGAAGTAAGATGACAGACTCAAGCTAGAGACAAGAAAACAGAAGTAAGGTGAGAGAAGTAAGATGACGACCTACCTCTGTCTTTTGTATTGCAGAGGTTAGACGTTGATCCAGTCTGACTTCTTACCTCTTATTCCTGTCCTCTTGCAACGGTATGATTTCTCCTCAGTCTGACTTCTTACCTCTTACTTCTGTCCTCTTGCAACGGTATG
>JBGQDI010000160.1:0-5944 GCA_041495765.1 Nitrospirota bacterium | reverse complement strand
GGTTATTCCTATGGTTCTGCAACACCGCCGCTCGTTCAGACAAACATGCCTGAATACCCGTACACTGCGACGACGTCCACCATCTTCGCAGGCGGTCTCGCTGTTCCCGCGCCGAACGCGAACAAAGTTGCAACCGGCTATACCGGGCGGCGTGTGATCGTCAGCAATGCAAAGTGCAACGCCTGCCACGCATGGCTCGGCGTCGAGCCCACGTTCCATGTGGGACAGCGGAATGACTCGCCGACCTGCTCCTTCTGCCACAACCCCGGCAGAACGAACAGCGGCTGGTCCGTGAGCTCCAGCACCTTTATTCACGCTATCCATGGAGCCGCCAAGCGTACGGTAGATTACACGTACGATACCATCGCGGCAACGGCCGATGAACCTGAAACAGGGTTCTTCAACGTAACCTATCCGGGCATCCTGAAAAATTGTGAGCAGTGTCACGTTTCGGGCGGATACGACTTCAGCAGCACCAGCATCTATACGGCAGCACAGGATCCGAGCAACATGCTGCTGATCACCACGGCAACAGGAACCTACGATCCGGCGAACCTGAGCATCTCGCCCTATATCGTTGCCGATGGCGTTACCAATTATGGCGCGGCTGGCGCAATGACCAACCTGGTGAACTCGCCGATCGCTTCGGCCTGCTTCTCCTGCCACGACAGCAAGACTACCAGGAGCCATATGAAACTGAACGGCGGGTCGATCTATGAGACGCGTGCAAACGCGTTGACGACGACCGAAACCTGCCTCGTCTGTCATGGTCCTGCCAGCAACACGGCTTTCGGCGACTTTGTGCCGGCCATCAAGGTGGTTCACCGCTGGTGGTAAACTGAACACAAGGGGAAGGCATTTCGCCTTCCCCTTTTTTTCAAAAGAAGCACGCACAATAAATAAAGGATAGGCAAATACACGAATGACCCTCCCGGGGGGGTATGCCCCCGGGATCTTTTCTGCTCCAGTTTTCGCTTCCCCGCCGACTGGTGGTCAGGGAATTCTCTATAAAGGGCAACCATGAAAAAAACAGTATGGCTACTCGGGATTTTGATGCTCGGTGTGATCTTTAGCGGCTGCAAAGGGGCTCAACCTCAGGAACGCAAGGGTACGCTGAAAGCAGTCTCGGAAATCGATCAAAAGCTTGCGCTCAAGTTTCTCCAGGGTATTCAGGACGGCGATAAGGACAAGATGTACGAGGCAACGAACCTTACCGCGGATATCGTGAAAAATAGCAGGGAAAAGCTCATCCATTCCAAACAGAACAACCTTACCGAGCAGCAGCGGAAAGAGTTTGAACATGCCTTGAGAATCTCCGGACAGATCGACTTTTTTATCGCGAAAATAAGGACCATGTTCCCGAAATCATCCAGTTTTCAGATCCTCCGGTCAGTAGAAGAAGGCTCGACGAGTGACCTCATGCATGCCGTACATACGGTCAAGATCACCTATGCAAACAAAGCTGAGGCCATGCGCGACAAAACAGGAAAATCAGTCAAGGAAATGACCGTTCATTTACAGCAGCTTACCCTATCGGTAAGCGGCCGCTCCGTCAATGAATTCTCATTTAGCGCCAAGGATTTTGAGAGAATGGCGGACAAGGATTTCGAAGTGCAGTCCTACTTCTGACGTTGTTCGAAGGCGGCTTCCGGAACCGGGGTTATCGCTCTGCTTCTCACGGAGCCGGAAGCGTGAAGGTCCAATTTTCTTGATTTAGCGGGTATCTCTCAGTATAGTAGAGGCACATTTCGGGAGCAGCCGACGGCTCCATTACGCCAGACCGGCCGTATCCCGAGCTGGATCTGTATGATCGCACGGCAACGTTAGTGTGCCGTGAGCAATACTGCAATACTGAAACATAAGCTCGGTCCGGAAAATTTAATGATCCATAACGGGAAAGGAGGAAGCATGGTAAGAAGTGTCAAGATGATGCTGATGCAGTTACGCGGTCACCTGAATACGCGTACCGTTGCAGTAGCCGCGATGTTGCTGGCTGGCTTGCTTGTCCCTGGCGTGACCCCGGCGGTCAGCCTGTCAGGCGACTCGACCACCTATCTGCAGTCCCTGCAGGCAATTGATGGGACGAGGGAATTCCCGCTCTATGAATACCTGAACCTTTCGGTAAAAGAAATAGGCAAAGAGACGGTCTCATTCCAATTCGGGGGTTGGCTTCGGTACGACCTGAAGGGGAATGGCCCCGAAAGCAGGAACGCCAATGATCTTTCCTATGCCTACCTGAGCTATCGGGACAATGTTTCGAACACAGTCGTTAACCTGGGCCGTGTCCTCGTATTCGAGGGAGTGGCTTCGGACAGGGTAGACGGTATCTATGTAAAAACTGACCTGAAAAATAATTTCAGCGTATCGGCATTTGGCGGAGCCCCTGCCGAGACCGGGAACGAGCTTACGACGACCGGTAACATCTACGGTACAAGGGTCTCGCACCAGATGCCCGGCCTCTACCAGGTCGGCCTGTCTTATCTCAAGGAGGAGAAGAGCAGTACCACCTTCCGAAAGGACGAGGGGATCGACCTCTGGCTGCGGCCGATGAACAAGGTGGAGCTGATGGGAAAATCCCGGTACAATGGGGAGACCACCGCCTGGAGCGACCACAACTACGTACTGGTTCTTGGTCCCTTTTCAAATGTACGGCTGAACACCGAAGCGTCCTTTATCAATTACAAGGACTTTTTTACCGGCACCACAACAGCAGCGTTCAAGTTCGACCCCACCGTTATCAACAAGAACGAAAAGGTCCACATCCTGGGCGAGGAAGTAGGCTATGATGTTACCGACAAACTGAAGGTCTCCGCCAACTTTCGGACCTACGCCTATGAGGTTGCCGGCGATGCGAAATACTATGGCGCCAATGTTCGCTATAGTGCACCTTCGGGTGGAGTGGGGATCTCTCTCCACAAGATGGCCGGAGATACGGACCGTCTGAAATATATCGAATACCGCGCCTATGGGTATCGTAAATATGGCAAGACGGACGTAACCCTTGATCTCCTTGAGGTTGCATACGGCTCAGAGATCAGCCATGTAAAAAACGCTTATTCAGCGACCCTGGGTGCCGCATATGAGCTGTCGGAAAGAATGAAACTGGGCGCAGATATGGAGTATTCGAAGAACCCAGATTTCGACAAGGATATCCGGACATTGGTCAAACTGACCTACCGCTTTGACACGGCAAGGGAATATAGCTCGACGCATGCAGCAAAGCCGAGCGAACCGGCTGCGAAGCCTGCTGCGGAACAAACCCCTGTAGTGGCTCCTGAACAGGCCAAGCCTGCTGCGGCTCCTGAGCAGGTCGCTCCCGCGGCTGCTCCTGGACAGGACAAGCCGAAGGAGGGTAATTAATGATACGGACAACGATCAAAGTAACATTTTTACTGTGTCTGCCGCTGCTTGCAGTACTGCTCGTGGCTTGTGCACAGACAAAAAGCATCGCCGCATGGCATCCGGTAGAGGTTACGGGCCCTCCGATCTGCAGTGATTGCCATACCGACGACCGCTCGGCGATGAACCATACGAGCGAGTACATCACCAGGCACAAGTTCTATGCAATGCAGAACAAACGGACCTGCGATATCTGTCACAACGAATCATTCTGCTCCGATTGCCATGCTCACAAAGAAGAGCTGAAGCCGAGCGACAAGTACAAGGATTCTCCCGAGCGTTCCTTGCCCCATCGGGGAGATTACGTGAACCAGCACAAGATCGACGGCAGGATCAATCCGGCGTCGTGTTTCCCCTGCCACGGCCGTCAGAACAATGAGAGGTGCGCCGAATGTCACAAATAATGACTAGAACAGGGATCGGCATTGCGATGATCTCCCTCGCCGTTATGCTCACAGCATGTGGGTCGTCGACGGCGAACAGTAAGAATGTCTTTAACAATGAGGAACGCCACGGGGGTGGGTCTGAAGCTGGGGAATTTTCAGAAATAACCTGGCACGTCGGTGCTGCCCGAGCTGATCTGAACTCGTGCAAAGAATGCCATGGCGATGATCTCTCAGGCGGCATTTCAAAGGTTGCCTGCAGTTCCTGCCACGTGAACGGGATTACTCCTACGACGATGACCGGGTGTATTTCCTGCCATGCGAATCCTCCGTCAGGAGCTACCGCTCCGAACCGGGCCGGTGCCCATGCCATACATGACGCTTTGGCCAATGTTACCGGTGTGTGCAATACCTGCCACAATAATGCAGGCAGCGGCATGAAACTCCACAACGACGGTATTACGGAAGTAGATTTCCTGAGCGTCTATAGTGCAAAGAGCGGTACTGCTGTACATAATGCCGACGGCACGTGCTCGAATGTCAGCTGTCACGGCGGTCAGACGACGCCCGTATGGGGCACCGGTACGATCGATGTGAACAACCAGTGCACTTCGTGCCACGCCTTCGCATTCTCGTACGATCTGACCCAGTATAACAACTACTCCTCTGGACAGCATTACTTCCATGTGGTTGTCAAGGGCATGCCCTGCTTTACCTGCCATGACACGACGAAGCTTGCGACAAACCATTTCACGTCGTTGAATACGCATGCGATGGAAGGGCCTGCTTCGGCTACGATCCAGGATACCATGTACAACCCTGCCACGTTTACGTGCGCCGTGACTTGTCACGACGCGAGAGTCTGGTAGGAGCGGTCGCGTAAGGGAACTCGACAGTTGGAAAAGGAAAAAAGGGAAGGCCCGGAATGCAGCTCCGGGCCTTCTTTATTGTCCTGCTGAAATTCCGGTTAACAGGAACGGACGAGCAGAAAGGGGTTGCGGAATATCCGTGACCTTTTCTTGTTTGCTGAGCGGCTGTTGAGCATCAAAATGATCGGTGTTGTCTCTATTCGTCTACTACAACCGACGAATTCCTTCGGGGTTTTCCCCGGCGAGGGTTCGGTTGGCCAGCTTGAACGTCGGATGCCGGAGCGGTTGCCGCTGGCGGGCGAGCTTCGAGGCGTGTGTTCTGGGGCGGAGGCGAGGCCGGTGTCCCTGCCATATTTATGTCCGAGTTGATATAGACGTCATAACGGGTTCCTGATTCGTCCTTGAGCTGAATGCTTTTGTTTCGAACCTCTACGATCTGTGATCCGTCCGGCAGTTTCGCGTACAGTCGATAGAAACTTTGTTCGCCTTTGGGATCGTTGATGACAGCGCCGATAAAATCGTTGCTGGTGATCGTCCCGATCAGGCGATATGAAGAGGGATTGGCTGAATCTGCGCCCGCCCGGCCCGTGAAAAAAATAAAAAATGCAGCGACGACGAACAGAAGGACAAAATAAGGTGCGGAACCTTCCGTTGTCGGATTCATCTTAGTATCGGTTGACTTGTGCACTCAATATTATACTTTTTCACATCGTCCTTTGTCAATACGGGACCAGGTCCGTTTCGGCAAAGCGTCGAGAACAACCTTGCGGTCTTCAGAACGGCTGGTTGACCTATCGATCACCGGTTATCTCGGTGCCGATGCCTTCCTTGGTGAAGATCTCCAGCAGCAGGGCATGGGGCACGCGGCCATCGATGATATGGACCTTGGCGCAGCCTGCCTCAAGCGCATCGAAGCAGGATTTGGTCTTGGGCAGCATGCCGCCGCTGACGGTACCGGCCTTGACCATGCTTTCCACTTTCTTCTTGTTCAGCGACGAGATGAGGTTCTTATCCTTGTCCAGGATGCCGGCCTGGTCTGTCAAAAGGATCAGCTTCTCGGCCTTGAGCGCTCCTGCAACCGCTCCGGCAACGAGGTCGGCATTGATATTATAGGTCTCTCCTTGGGCGCCGACGCCCACCGGTGCAATGACCGGAATAAAGCCTCCCTGATCGAGCGCCTGGAGGGCTCCCGGCCGTACTTCCGTCACTTCCCCGACCAGGCCGATGTCAATGATCTAGGTGTCACCGGTCTCCTCGGATTTTCTCGTCAATTTGAGCTTCTTTGCCTGGATC
>JBGQDI010000159.1:0-5954 GCA_041495765.1 Nitrospirota bacterium | reverse complement strand
GAGCGATATCTGGTTCACCTATAAGCTCGGCAAGCAGCTCAAAAAGATGTACGCAAGCTCAGGCAAGGAGCGCGACTGGGCGATCAGGAATCTCTTCTGGGACTACGAACCCGAGCCTGCCGAGGTCGCCAGCTTCCGCATCAAGGATGAACCTTCGGCGTATAAGGTGCTTAAGGAAATCAACGGCTATACTTGGCAGGACAAGAAGCCGCTTCCAACGTTTGCGCTTCTGAAGGAGGATGGATCGACCGTTTGCGGCGCCTGGATTTACACAGGTGTGATCCCTGAAGAGGGCGTGAACAAAGCCAGGAGCCGCCAGGGCGACAACTGGATCTCGCCCAACTGGGGCTTTGCCTGGCCCGCAAACCGGCACATCATGTACAACCGCGCTTCGGCAGACCTCCAGGGCAGGCCCTGGTCGGAAAAGAAAAAGCTTATCTACTGGGACCCGAACAAGGAGATCAAAGACCCGAGCGGGAAAACGATCCACGGCTCATGGGTCTCTCCATCGGGCGAGGGCATCGATTTTCTGCCCACGAAGGCCCCGAACTTCCACGGCAAGGACAACGCTATCGGCTTTGACTGGCTTTCGGGAAACGATCCCTTCATTATGCGACCGGACGGCAAGGCGTGGCTTTTTGCTCCCGCAGGCCTTGTGGACGGCCCGATGCCCTCACACTACGAGCCCTATGAATCGCCGGTCGCGAACCTGCTCTATAAGCAGCAGGCGAACCCGGCGGCCAAGACCTGGAAGATACCCGGCAATCCGTACCACAAGGTCGCTGACCCTGATTATCCCATCGTAGTCTCGACCTACCGTCTGACCGAGCATCATTTGAGCGGCGTGATGACGCGCTGGCTGCCGTGGCTCGCTGAGCTCATGCCCGAGCTCTTTTGCGAGATATCTCCCGAGCTTGCCGCGGTAAAAGGCATCAAGAACGCAGAGTACATGACCATCGAGACGGCCCGCGGCAAGATACAAGCCAAGGCGCTCGTGACGCGTCGCATGCGTCCGTTCCTGATCAACGGCAAGACCGTGCACGAGATCGGCCTGCCCTGGCACTGGGGCTGGCAGGGCAGGGCGCAAGGCGACGTGGTAAATAATTTAAGCGCGCTCGTGGCCGATCCGAATGTCACGATCCACGAGGGCAAGGTCTTTACCTGCAACGTACGCGCGGGCAAGAGAGGGGGTGCGGTATAATGGCGAAGGGAATGTTTGTAGACGCCTCCATCTGTACCGGCTGCAAGGCCTGCCAGGTGGCCTGCAAGGAATGGAACGGACTGGAGGGCGAACCTGCGCACTTTCATAAAGTTCCCGGAGTTCCCTATCCCGTTGCCCATAACTTCACGGGCAAGTCCTACGACAACACGGGCAACCTGAGCTCGACCGACTGGCGTCATGTCCGTTTCATCGAGCAATTCAACGAGGACCGCTCCGAGGCGCGCTGGCTGTTCTCGAGCGATTCCTGCAAGCACTGCAACGACGCGGGATGTCTGAACGCCTGCCCCACGAAGGCCATCATTCGCAGCGACATGGGCAATGTGATCGTACAGGACGATATCTGCATCGGCTGCAAATACTGTATCCCTGCATGCCCCTACGGGGTGATCTCCTTCAGCGAGAAAACGGGCACCGTGCACAAGTGCACGCTCTGCAACGACCGCATCCACAACGGCCTGGGCACGGCCTGCGCCAAGGCCTGTCCGACGGGCTCCATATCTTTCGGCGAGTTATCGGACCTCAAGGCCAGGGCTGACGCGCGCCTTGCCCAGCTTAAGGCGCTGGGAAACACCAAGGCAAACATCTACGGTTACACCGAAGCGGGCGGTCTCAATGTCTTTTACCTCTTTATGGACAGCCCGGCCGTTTACGGCCAGCCGGAGCATCCGGTGGTTCCACAACGGCGGTTGTTCCGCTCCGTGGCCATCACCGTAATCACCGCCATCGCCGTTGCGGTCGCCGCGTTGATCAGCTTCCGGGAACGGGGAATGAAGAAGGAAGTAGAGAAGTAAGGACAACATTAAATTATAAGCAGTTTACCGCGATAGCCTACAAAGGAAAGGCGGCTACTTAGGGAATCCGCTAAGGACGCGAAGAAAGTCTAAAACTTGTTGCTTGTTAAAAATCCTTGCGGTCTTCGCGCCTTGGCGGTTCAATGGTCTTGATTCCGACGTAAAACGGGGGTGATAAAAATGATGGCTCTCGAATCACAGGCACCGGGCTGGGAATGGTACTACATAGCAACCTATTTCTTCATCGGCGGAGTCTCGGCGGGCGCATACTTCATCGGCTCTCTGGTCGAGTTACTGGGAAACGAGAAGCAGCGCGAGATCAGCCGGATCGCCTATTACATCGCCTTTCCGCTTATTTTTGTGTCGCCCATTCTTCTGATCGCGGACCTCGGACAACCGCTCCGATTCTGGCACCTTCTCTTTTACACCAGGGACGGCCTGCCCTACATGAACCCGATGTCACCGCTGTCCGTGGGAGGGGCGTGGGCTCTTTTGATCTATGGCGGCATATCGTTTCTGTCCTTTTTGAACAACCTGGTCGTTGACGGACATCTCAAGTCCGCATTGCTCATGAAACTCTTTGAACATATTCCGCACAAGGTGTACGCGGCGATCGGTTCCTTTTTCGGGTTTTTCATCGCAAGCTATACCGGCGTTCTCTTGAACGTTACTGCCCGGCCGCTTTGGGCTTCGACGGACCCGCTCGTGGGATCCCTCTTCCTCGCTTCCGCCGCCTCGAACGGCGGGGCTGCCATCGCGCTGGTCATGGCATGGCGGAACATGTCGTCAGGCGATCCGTTTAAGCGCCTGGAGGTGTTCGACCGTATTGCGATGATCGCCGAGCTCGTGCTCATCGTGCTTATGATCAGCGTTGCAGGGCAGTACGCGGGGGCGATTCTGCGCGGGTGGTACGGCCTCATGTTCTGGGGCGGAGCAGTGGTGCTCGGCATTCTTGTTCCACTTTGGCTTCAATGGAACAACCGCCGTCCGGGCGCGGTCACGACAAACCCGGTGATGCTGAACGCAGTACTCATTCTCTTCGGCGGCGCGCTGCTTCGTATCAGTCTGATCCAGGCGGGGCAGATGTAAAAAAACGCAAGGAAACGGATCAGACCTGTCTTTTTCGACGATTCGTGAGGACCGATGTCATTTTATACTACAGACACCGCCGATCCAGTCAGCCAACGCCTTCGCGCTCTGGCAAAAGAGTCGCCTGAACTGAAAGACGCGGCGCTGCTTTACGAGGCCGTCCTGCCGCTTCTGCGCGACGCTGATCTTCACGCCGGAACCCTATCCCTCACGACCGGGCAGGCACGGGAGAAGATGGAGTCGGGGGCACCTCTTCTCTCCGGTCTGGACCTTGACTTGGACGTCGAGGCGGTCCGAGCGCTGATGATCGAGCTTGCGGCGGCAGTGGAGAAGATCGTCACAGTGCATCAGCCGCTTAAGCTGCGGCTGCCGTGGCTTTCGTCAACGCCTGAACCTGACACGGCAGCGGGCCGTATCAGGACAGCTCTTGAAGACAACACATTGGAGATAGGTGCACTGCTATCACATGTCGCTGCCGGGAATAAAGATGCGGTCGCGTCCGTGTCAAAGGATCTGGGGCTCGATCCCGGCCTTACCGTAACGCTCGCGCAGAACGGGCTCAAGCCTGCCTTGCGCGTATGGTGCAGGCAATTGGCGCCCATGGCCAGGGGAATATCCTGGCACAAAAGCACCTGTTTCATATGCGGGGCCGCGGCGACGCTGGCTGAATTGCAGGAGAACGACCAGGTCAAGCACCTGCGCTGCGGTTCCTGCGGCGCGGACTGGCAGGTCCGAAGACTGCGATGCATATATTGCGGGAATGAAGACCACCGGACGCTCACCTATCTGTTCGAAGAAAAAGATCGAGAGCGGATACAGCTGGAAGCATGCGAAAAATGCAGGGGTTATCTCAAGGTCATCGCGGCTTTTTCGCCCACAATCGTGGAGTTTCTGGCTATTGAAGACCTGGCAACGCTTCACTTTGATTGTATCGCGAAGGAGCGCGGCTATACGCGGGGTGTATCGTTATCAGGTTTGGGACCTGAAACGATGGTGCGAGGCTCAACGATAAAAATGTGCGAATAAAAAAGGCGGTGAAATCTCCACCGCCTTGCAAAGAAACGATAACTGAAGAAACGGCTTAGAGGGCCTTTTCTTTATGACATTTATCGCAGAACCACATCATGCCGCGGACCTTGCCGGTCGTGGACATCATCTTTGCCGCCTGCATGGGCTTGGAGCAGCACTGGGGTATGTTCAGGTTCACCGTTGCCTTTTTTGTAGCCGCTTTAGCGGTTTTACTCATTTCTGCCATGATACATTCACCTCCGGTTTAATACTTCGAAACCCGTGCATTGTAACTTTAAACGGGGAAATGTCAAGACAATTTTTTCACTTTTTGCACACGTTGCCGCAAAACAATCAGAATGGTTCGCGACAAACTTCTTGACAATAACAAGTGGATGCTTTATAAATAATATTAATAGGACAGACAATCGGGCTCATATCCACCATCTACACCAGTACCCTTTCGATTATTTAACTTACTATGGAAGATCATAAACTAAGAGTGTTCTGCGCCGTCGCAGATACGAAGAGCTTTTCCAAGGCATCGGAGCTCATTCACCTTACCCAGCCCGCGGTGAGCCTTCAGGTGCAGGCCATGGAGGAACTCTACGAGACCCGTCTGTTCGACCGGTCCGGCAATTCCATCAACCTGACACCGGCGGGAGAGATCCTGTATAAGCGGGCCAAGGAGATCCTCGCGCTCTATGCCGAGGCACAGAAGAACATCAGCGAGATCACCGGATCGATCAAGGGTTCCCTCTCCATCGGCGCCAGCTCGACCATCGGCAATTACCTTCTTCCGGCGATAATCTCGGCGTTCAAGAAAAAGGTACCCCGTGTCAACATCTCCCTCCTGGTGAACAACACCAAGACCATCACCGAGAAATTGAATGCGGGCGAGATCGATATTGCCCTGGTGGAAGGGGACGTGAGCAAACAACGCTTTGCCGTCGATGTCCTGCTCTCGGACGAACTGGTGGTGATCATGTCGCCGGCGCACTCCTGGGCGGAGCGCCGCAATATTCCAGCCATGGACCTGATCAAGGAGCCGCTCATCCTTCGTGAAGAAGGGTCCGGCACCCGCCAGATCATCCTGAAGCATCTCGAAGATCACGGGATCAAGCTGTCCGACCTCAAGATCTCGCTCGTGCTCGGCAGCACTGAGTCGATCAAGAGCGCGGTGGAGGAAGGCGTCGGGGTATCGATCGTCTCGGCCTGGTCCGCGCGCCAGGCGATCAAGCACGGCATCCTGAAGGCCATGACCTTCAAGGACCTCAAGTTCCAGCGGAACTTCAGCATCATCTCGCCTAAACGCAATTACTGCACGCACACTGCAAAGGAATTCCTGGGCTTCCTGAAGGTGTACCCCATCAAAACCCCGATGCCCTGATCCGAAGCCTTCCTCTGTTTACCCGTTCGTGTTCTCCCCAGGCAGCCCGGTCGGAGAGCACGATCCGCCGCAGCATCAGATCATTCCATCGTTGTATCTCAAACGTCCCTTTATTCACCGCTATCGTCACTGCGCCGTCAAGGTCCGTTCTGCAGATCTGCGCCCCGATCTTCTCATAACGAGCAAGGACCTCATCGGAAGGATGATGATACTGGTTCTCCCTGCCAACCGTCATGACCGCGATTTCGGGCCGCATTTGTGATACAAATTTTTCGCTGCTCGAGCTTTTGCTTCCATGATGCGGGACCTTGATAAGGCCTATCCTTGGGCCCTGCATCGATTTCATGATGTTCTCTTCCATCCCGCTTCCGATATCACCGGTGAATAAAAAATCCTTGCCTTCGGACCTGATCCGCACGACAAGCGAGCGGTTGTTCTCCGCGGCATATGCCTG
>JBGQDI010000158.1:0-5964 GCA_041495765.1 Nitrospirota bacterium | reverse complement strand
CTGCATCGGCTGCGGGATCTGCGAGGCCAAGTGCCCGGTACTCGGCAGGCCGGCGATCTATGTGTCGAATGTCGGGGAGAGCAGGTCGAAGGAAAATCAGTTGCTGCTGATATGAGAATATTTATCCCGCTTGTTATTTTCTTTACAAAAAGGTCAGGCTATACTAAAATCATGCCGCTGATTGCAGATCAGTTTCCAGAATCCATAAGGAGGAAGCACGAAATGAATAAGTTATTGGCAGTTGTTTTAGTGAGCAGCCTCACGTTTGCGGTCGCGGGGTGCAAGAAAAACGAGATGAAGCAGATGCCTGCCGGCCAGCCGGGCATGCAAGGCGCTGCGTCGCCGGCCGCGATGGGGAATACCGCTCTTTCCGGCAAGGTGACGGAAACGATGAATGCCGGCGGTTATACCTATGTGTGTCTCGAAAAGAACGGGCAAAAGACCTGGGTCGCCATGCCGATGACTCCGGTCAAGGTCGGGCAGGAGCTTGCACTCCAGCCCGGCGCGGTGATGAACAATTTCACGAGCAAGACCCTCAATCGGACCTTCGACAGTATCATCTTCTCCGCCGGCCTTATGCCCGCAGCGGGGGGCCACAAGTAAGAACGATCGCATTCGAACGGGCGGTAGTCTTGTCAGAGCGCAAACGAGCTGCATATCTCGGTTCGATATGCAGCTCGTTCTTTTTTTAAATTGTCGCAAATCCCAGCGAAGCTGCTAGTGCTTTATTCACGATCCTGCCGTCGTACGTGTTGAGCGCGCTCTTGATGATTGGGTCTTCCAGCACCGCCTTCGTAATCCCTTCCTCCGCGATGGTCTTGACATAGGGCAGCGTCGCGTTCGTGAGCGCTATCGTCGACGTCCTCGGATACGCGCCGGGCATGTTGGCCACGCAGTAGTGCACGATGCCGTCCACCATGAACACGGGGTCGTCATGGGTGGTCGGTCTGGTCGTCTCCACGCACCCGCCCTGGTCCACGGCCACGTCCACGATCACCGATCCCTTCTTCATGGTCTTGAGCATGGTCCTTGTGATCAATACCGGCGTCCTCCCGCCCGGCACCAGCACCGCGCCGATAACGATGTCGGCATCGACGATCTCCTCCTCAAGCGCGTGCACGGTCATGGGAAGGGTCCTGACGCGGCCTTTGAACAGTTCGTCGATACGCTGGAGCCCGATCGTGTCCTTGTTGATCACCACGGTTTCCATGCCGAGGCCCACACCCACGCGGGCAGCGTTGGTCCCCACGACGCCCGCGCCGAGGACCACGATCTTTCCCGGCCGCACGCCCGAGACGCCGGTGGGCAGGACGCCCGAGCCGCCCTTGAACTTCTGGAGATAGAACGCGGCCATGAGAGGCGCCATCCTGCCCGCTATCTCGCTCATGGGAGCAAGGAGCGGGAGCTTGTTGTCGCGCACCAGGGTCTCGTACGCGAGGCCCGTTATCTTTTTCTTAAGCAGGAGCTTCGTGAGGTCAGGGTTCGGCGCGAGGTGGAGGTAGGTGAAGAGGGCAACGCCCTCCCGGAGAAGTGGATATTCAGATGCTATGGGTTCCTTTACTTTTACGATGAGCTCGGTTTGCTGAAATACAGACTCTCTGGCAGAAATTCCGGCGCCCGCCTTCCGGTACTCCTCATCGGCAAAGCCGCTTCCTTCTCCCGCACCCGATTCCACAATGACCGTATGCCCGGTTCGCACCAGTTCGCGCGCTCCTACCGGCGTCATGCCCACACGAAATTCTTCCGTCTTGATCTCCCGGGGAATGCCGATGATCATAATTCCTCCTGACATGATCTTTTCTCCTTAAATAGTATCATGTCTTTCCGTGTATTTCAACGGACCGGCCCACGAAGGTCTTGACTCGCAACACTGCAGTGGGTATTATGTGGCCTCAACAAATCATATTTCAGGAGGGTTTCATGGCAGAAGAAAAGAAAGAACCGTGGCTTAATTACCTTGCGCTCACAACGGTGGTGTTCGCCGTATGCGCCACGCTCTCGACGCTCAAGGGCGGCGGGTTCGGCTCGCGCGCAATGATGTCCCAGGCGCAGGCCTCGGACCAGTGGTCCTATTTTCAGTCGAAGAGCATCAAGGGATATGTTTACGAATTGCAGAGGGAAAAGTTCGAGATGGACATGAAGGCTACGAAATCCGGCGCAACGCGCTCCCTGGCGCCGGAATACCAGAAGAAGATCGACGGCTACGCCGAGAAGATAAATAAGTATGACACCGAAAAGGAGGAGATCCGGAAGAAGGCCGAGGAACTCGAAAAGGTGCGCGATGAAGCGCAGAGGCATTCCGGAGCCTTCGGTCTGGCCGCGATGTTCCTCCAGATCGCGATCCTGCTCTCGTCCATAGCTGCCTTGATGAAGAGGAAGCTTTTCTGGTTTCTCGGTATGGCCGCAGGGTGCTTCGGTCTGCTGTACTTCTTCAACGGCTTCTTCCTCTTTATGAAGTAGCGCCGCCCGCGTCCGGCCTATATGTCAGAGCTGGACGGCGGCAAGCTTTCGTCCCCATGCATAAAAAAGCCGCCGACTCCTGTCGGCGGCTATGTTTATTTATCTGCTGACGTGAGAGAATGTATTCTCTTCCGGGGTTTACTTCCTGTATTCCACCCGGTCTCCGCGGGCGATGTAGTCATAGCTCTTGCGCACCACGGCGGTCGAGGTATGCTCTTTGACGAGGAAGACCTGGACCATGCCGATGACCGTCTTGGCGTAGCTTTCGTTTTGCTGTTTCCCATAGATGATGAAACGGTCGCCAGGCTCCACTCCGTCTGCACTTCCTTTATCCAGATATACAATGTCCGTCTGGGAGTTGATGGAGCGTTCATCCAGCACTTCAAGGATATATCCGGTAATGTCCTTGCTGGCGCCGGTCGCTTGAGCCGGACGATAAATCAGCTTCGGCTGCTGGAACGGCGTGAGCAGGCTGCCTATGTCAGCGGCGTCGAAGGAGATCGTAATCCGGGCAGTATAGATGCCCGGCGATTGCCCTTTCTCGGTCAGCTTGAGAACGCCGAGGACTTTTGTAAGGGTACCGAAAACCTTGCCGGTGATTGGGTGCTTCACCTTATTGAGCGGCTTGTAGATGAGAAATTTGTCTCCGACGGCCGCTTCCTTTATCGACGGTAGATCGACATAAACGATATCGTCGTAGGCGACAATGGTCTTGCCCTCTTTCGAGCCGATGATCCTGTCCTTGCTTCCGCCCTTGGAATCTTCCGTGACGATAAATCCCGCGTTCACCATGGAATGGCTGTCCATCTCCGGGAAAGTCGCTTGCTCAAGTAAAATGATCTTTCTATTTGATGCCTGCTTTTCTTCCGCGGCCTCGGCAGGAGCGGCCTCCGCAAGCTGTCCCACTGCGGCTTGCTGAGGTTCCGCAGTGGTGGTCTGCTTTTCGACGAGCTCTGCTTTCTGGTCAGGCTGCGCCTGCAAGGCCCTCTCGATCGGCGTCAGATTCGGGATGGCGAGCCTGTTTCCCGGGTAAATCAGGTCAGGATTTGCTATGGAGGGATTTTCTTTCCAGATGAACGGCCATAAGAACGGGTCTTTCAGGAACTGATTTGAAATGCCCCAGAGCGTGTCGCCCTGTTTGATCGTGTAACCCCCGACCTCGTCTTTTTTTTCAGGCGATCCGGCTTCGGAACTTTCAGGGGCAACGCTTTTCCGTTCGGGTACGAGCGTTGTTCCCTGTTGCGGCTGTTCCACCGCTGCATCCGCGGGTTTTTGCATGGCCGGCGCTGAAGCGGCATCGTCCTTCGCCGGGACGGCGGGTTGTTCCTGCGGCTGGGACAGGACCGCGGTGGACGCCGTTGACATAAGAAGGGCGATGAATGCTGCCCGGACGAGGGTTAGCGACCTGCTGGTCATTCCTGCCTCCTGGATTGTATTCGATTTGTTTGGCCGGTTCTCTTCTTCCGTAAAACTGCGCTGAAAAGCCGTAAAAATAGGACTCGCTATGCGGCTGTTCGTATCTAAAGATAGCCGAGAAACCTCTTGTTTGTCAAGAGAATTAAACAAACGCAGACCTTGCTTTTGACGGGTGTTTTTGGTATTCTGCCCTTGCCATGATGACCGACAGGAAAGATGGACAATCGGGTTTGCGGGGCCTGCTGTACCTCGTCGGAGTCATGGTCGTGTCGGCGCTCGTCGTTGTTTTTCAAATCAAGTACCGGGGGTTTGAAGGCCCGCTTTCTGACTATATCCTCATCATCATCCTGATCACCGCCAACTACCTGCTCCTCGCAGCGGTCATCTTCATGACGGCGAGAAGCCTGTGGAAGCTGTCGATCGAGCGCAAGCACGGCGTGCTCGGGGCGAAGTTCAGGACCAAGCTCGTGGCGGCATTCGTCAGCCTGTCATTCATTCCACCTATTCTGTTGTTCCTCATCGGCACCGGCATGTTCACCAACAGTATCGAGAGGCTGTTCAGCCTCAAGATCGAGAACTCGCTCCAGGATGCGATCAGCCTGGGGCAGGCATATTACGACCGTCTGCACGAAGAGTCATATTTCTTCGGCAGGCAGATCAGCCGGCAGATGACCGAGGAAAATATCCTGTCCCGTTTCGAGAACCCCGTGCTCAAGGAATACCTTGAGAAGAAGACGGCAGAGTACGGGATCGGCTCGATAGAGCTCTTTGCCGCGCCCCGCAACCGGGCGATCACCGTTGTGACCGGCAAGTTCCCGGCCGGGACTTTTATCATGACGTCGTACGACAGCGCGGCAAAGGCCTTTGCGGCCCAGGAGGTTGGCACGGTCCTGGACCTCGGGAAGAAAGGCGAGATTGTCCGGGCGGTCATTCCGGTGTATGCCTCTCCCGAGGGGAAGGATGTCACGGCCGCAGTGTCCGTGAGCTATTACGTGCCCCAAAGCTTCTCGACGAAGTCCGATGAGATCCGCGCCGGATATGCCCAATACCGTTCATCGCTGAAAGGCAAGGAGCCGCTCAAGTTCGCGTACCGGATGGCGTTTCTGACGGTCACCCTCGCGCTTCTCCTGGCTGCGATCTGGGTGGCGCTCCGCGTTGCAGCGGGCATCACCGTGCCGATCCGGAAGCTGGCGGAGGGGACGGCGGCCGTTGCCGCGGGCAGGTTCGATTATCATATCGATGAAACGACCGGAGACGAAGTCGGCGTGCTGATCGATTCATTCAACAAGATGACGCGCGACCTGAAGCAATCCCGGCAGCAGCTCGAGCAGGAGGTCTCCTACAAGCAGACGCTCCTCTCGAACGTCGATACCGGCGTGGTGTCCCTGGACCGCTCGGGCAGGATCACGACGATCAACCGGGCGGCATCGGAGATCCTCGCGATGAATGAAAGCGAAGTGCTGAATAAGCGGTACGATGAGGCGTTCGGGTTCATCGAACTCGGCCCGATCCGCGAGTTGTTTCGCCGGCTTGAAGAGGGCCACGGCCGGGCCGAGGAGGAAGTGACCCTCAACGTGCGCGGCAGGGTCCTGACGCTCCGGATGCGCGTTTCCGCGCTCAAGGACGGCGGCGGGACGCCCATCGGATCGGTGGTCACGTTCGACGATCTGACCGAGCTGATCCGGGCCAAGAAGGCCGAGACCTGGCAGGACGTGGCGCGGAGGATCGCCCACGAGTTCAAGAACCCCCTCACGCCGATCAAGCTTTCGGCCGAACGCCTGCGCAAGAAACATGCGGACGGGGCGCCTGATTTCGACGCCGTCTTCGAAGAATGCAGCAGGACGATCGTGGAAGAGGCCGACGGCCTTCGGCAGCTGGTCGATGAATTCACGAACTTTGCGCGCATGCCGGGTTCCAATCCTGTCCCCCAGCCGCTTTCGCCGGTGATCGAAAGCGTGGTCAAGCTGTATTCCGGCGCTCACCGGGACATTGCCGTGCTCAAGGACATCGCGCCCGGCATGCCCGACGTGGTGCTCGATCATGGGCAGATGAAGCGGGTGCTCATCAATCTCTTCGAGAATGCCGTGG
>JBGQDI010000157.1:0-5989 GCA_041495765.1 Nitrospirota bacterium | reverse complement strand
CCCGAAACGACCTCGCTCATGGGACGGTCCTTTCTGAGCTCGCCAACCATATAGCGCTCCATGGCCCCCAGGTCCCGTTCGGAATAACCCTTGTCCACGGCAGTATGCACCAGCTTCGCGGCCTGTCCGGCGGACATGCCGCTTCCCACAAAGGTCGTCATCGTATCCACTGCCCGGTTGAACAACCCGACCGATCCGTTCCGGTCCTTCACTTTCTCGCCGGTCTTGAGAACGGCATCCTGGGGGATCGATCTTTCCAAAGCCCTCGCCACGGTCTCGATCGCGGCATCGGCGCCTTTTACCGCCGGTGTCCCTATGCCCCCGATCGAGAGCCCGCTTACGATCGGCCTGGCTTTTGAAAGGTTCTCCGATAACCGCTGAGCAGCGACGGCGATCTTCTCCGGCGGCACACCTTTGGCAAGCCCCTGTTCCAACCGGTCAAGGACGGGCCGTATCGGCAAATTCTGTTCCTTTGTCCTGGTCGCGGTTTCGAGGAACCCTTCGACCTGCCGTCCTTCTATGCCCTGTGCCAGTCCCCGCGAGACGATAATGGAGACATCTTCAGCAGGAATGCCAACTGCCACGGCACGGTCGGCCTTGCTCAGAATGGCGGATTTCGATTCCTTCGAAAGCCGGGACTTTTCTACAGCGGCCCGCGCGTTCTCGAGATGCGTCAGCCCCGCCTCTTCCGACCTGACGCCTGGCGCCGCCCCGAGCATTGTTGCGGTAGTCAGCAGAAGAGCAACAAGCACTTTGAGAACAGCTGTTGCCATTCGTTCCCTCGTTTTCATATACTGACCCTCATCACGGCATTTTGATTTCCGAAACCGTCATCCCGGTACGCTTCAGCGTTCGGGTCGGTCACCCATGCCTTGCCGTCCACGATGAACATGTAACTGTGCTCCCCCGGCTTCAAGGGCAAGCTGATCGTCCAGACGCCGTTCTCCTGCTTCGTGAGCACATGTGAGTCGGTCTTCCACTTATTAAAGGTACCGGCGACCGCGACGTGGTGCGCTTCGGGCGCATGCAGGCGCATGGTCACGTTCACGACCGGTTCCTGCTGCCCGAGCATCGCGGTCTCCATCGGCGCGTTCCGCGTGCGGACCGCAAAGGCGAAGATCAGAGCAACGAGCGCCGTCGCCGCGAAAGCCGTGGCCATGTTCCATCTGAGCATCCGGCCCTTGAATATGAAATCATTGGCGCGCGTTCCCCAGGCCGCCTTTTTCGGCTGCAGCCGCCGCATGACCGCTGCCGTAAAGAAAGGAGGCGCGGCCATCCGCTCGCTCGCCTCAACAGCCCTGACCACCCCGTCCAGAGCGTCGAACTCTTCTTGCAGGACCGGAGAGGACCGGACCTGCTCGATCAGGCGCTTCTTTTCGTCGGGTTCGAGGTCCCCGTCCAACAGCCGGTGAATGCTCTCGTTCTCGATATTTCCCCCGTCCTTCATAGTGCAACCCCCATTCCTTCCAGGAGCTTCTTCAGCATTTCCCTGCCCCGGTGCGCCCGTACTTTAAGAGCGCTGACCGAGACCCCCAGGGTTTCGGCGATCTCCTGATAGTCGAGCCCCTCGATATGCTTCAGGATGATCACTTCGCGGTAGTCCGGCGGCAGCCCGTTCAGCGCCTGCTGGACCGCATCCCCGGTCTGGCGGCAGGAGGCTGCCTGCTCGGGCGTGTGGTCCGTTCCCGCGATAAAGTCGCAGACCTCATCCACCGGTACGTGCTCCCGGTCGGCCCTGAAATGATCGCGGCACTTGTTGACCACGATCCGGTAGAGCCAGGACGAAAAGCGGGAATTGAACTTGAAGTCCTTGAGAGCGTTGTAGGCGGCGATGAAACTTTCCTGCGCCATGTCCTTGGCAGCATCGGCATCACCCACCAGCCGGAAAGCGATATTGTATGCCATGTCCTTGTAAGCGTCCACCAGCGCGGCATACTGCTCGGCATCGCCGGCAAGGACCTGCCGGATGATCGCGTATTCTTCTTCCACTTTACCATCGCTCATGGAATACCTATTAGACGAATGACGAGACGAAAAAGTTACTGCCTGGAGTCTTATTCTCCTACGAAGAGCATGGAGTTCTTCCTGCCGAACCCGTCGTCAACTTGAGGCGTTTCCGGGTCAGGCTCCCAGTCCTTGTCGTTCACCACAAAGAGATACTCGTACCGCCCCGCAGGAAGCGGGAGAAAGATCTCCCACAACCCCTTCTTGTCCGGGCCCGATAGGCGGTCCTTACGAATATCCCAGGCATTGAAACTCCCCGCAATGGCAACGCTTGTTGCCTGCGGCGCATAAAAAGAGAATACGACGCCCTTTCCGGTCATTACCGGACCGGGAAGTTTTGCTTCGCAGGCAGCGAGCGCTGAACAGAGCAGCAGGGAAATTATGACCAGACGCGGTTTCATGCTCCTTTAATCATAGCGCCTGCGTCATCTAGCCGCAAGGTAATTCATACCCTGCCGGCTTTTATCGGTGAAAACAATGGACAAGAAAAAGGCAGCCGGACCTTGATCCAGCTGCCAATTGTCTGCTTTAGAGATTGGTGCGGCACAGCTACCGAACACCCGTCACCATGATCTCTTTATTGATCTTCTCTCTGGGCAGAAACTGCGTCTCGTTCATCTACGCTGTCATGATGGTGATGTGCACTCTTATCACGATCGTGCTGGTGTTCGATCTGCGCGCGATCTCCTTCTGGTCCATGCCCGCCATGCATCATATGCAAGCCTCCCAGGAACATCATCACCGACATCATGACCACCATAAGTCCGATGACGATCTCACCTCGCTGGTTGTTCATAGAGCCCCTTTCTTAAATGGTCCCATTGGTCATGGTCAACTGGCTGACGAGGGCCGACATATCGGCGGCCTTGACTCCCGACTTGTTCATGGGCGAGCCGATAAAGGTCGTCATCGCGGTCGCCAGGCCGCTGGTGCCTGCCGTGGAGGACATCATCGTCCCGCCGCCCATCATGCTCATGCCGCCGCCCATGGTGATCGACGTGCCCCCCATCATGCCGTTCATCACGCCGTCGGACGCGTCATTCATCATTGCCGTCACGATGCCCGATGAATCGGGCATGCCCAGCGCCTTTGCGTACTCCGTCATGGCCGCCAGGGTCATGCCGTAATTTTTCATGTCCTGCGTTGCCCCGACCCCCGAGTCGGTGACCAGCGGGTTCATCGGCGTTGTGTGCAGGATGTCATTGACCATGAAGTACATGCCAACCGAAGTGTTCGCCGTTTGGCTGTTCGTTGTGGTCATGCCGCTTGTCATGTTGTTCGCCATCGCCTGGGCCATGGAAGTAAGGGGCGTCACTTGAACGGTCACGGTTTCGCCGCTCGACATCATCGGAATTATGGCCGTCATCTTGTCGGTCATGCCCATGGTCATCATGGAACCCGTTGCTTCGTCCGTATAGCTTCCGCCGCTCATCAACAACATGACCGGACCGGTGTAGTCGCCGATAGTCATGCTGAAATTGCCCTGGCTGTCGGTCATCGCGCTGGCAAGCTGCATGCCCTTGGTGCCATTGCTTATCGCGTATGCCCGGACCGTGGCACCGTCCATGGGGCCTTTCACCGCCGTACCGCTGATCACCCCGCTGCCGGCACCGCCACCAACCGTCCCACCCGGAAGTGCCGCGGTACCGCCGCCTCCGCCGCCGCACCCGGAGAACACGAATAAAGAAACGATCATAAAAATCAATACTACTCCACTCATTTTGGATCTTTTCATTCCAGACCTCCTCAAGTCTACACGGTAATTTTCATTGCATCGCGGCAATGACTTTTTTGCATCATTCCGAGATTAGACGAAGCCAAACGAGAAAGGTTACAAGTCATGCAACAATTTTTTTCAAACACCGTTCTAATGCTGGCGGCTGTAACCTTTTCTGTGCTAACCCGTCTTAAGGGGAGATCCATACTACTTCAGGAGGATTAAACGTCATGAAAAGAAGAATGATCGTAGTACTTTTTTCTGCATTCCTCTGCAGCGGCCTGGTGCACCCGGTAAAAAGCGATGCACGCATTAATATCAATATAGACATTCCCCTGCCCGGGCTGGTGATCCCTGCACCCCCGGCGCTCGTCGTCATACCCGGGACCTCTGCCTATGTTGCACCCGATGTGGAAAGCGATCTTTTCTTTTACCAGGGATGCTGGTACCGGCCTTATCAGGGAGCATGGTATGCCGCGGCTGAGTACAACGGGCACTGGGGCCCGGTGGCGATCCGGAATGTACCTGTTCCGCTGATCGGCCTGCGACCCGGTTTCCGGCGCGTCTCTCCCGGCTATCAGAGACTGCCGTACCCCGTGGTAAGAAGGAACTGGAGGCAATGGGAGAGCGAACGCTATGAGAGCAGAGGTTATAGAAGATGATGAGAAAGATGCCGAGTCATGCCGGGATGTAAACGTTGGTTCGAACTTACCCTCCCCTTCAAGGGGAGGGCAGCGTGAGGATGGGTGAATGCATCGCTGCAGAAGTTTCCGCCGTTATCCGGCATTTATCCGATCTTATCCGTGTTTAAATGCTTTTTAAAACAGGTTACTTGCTTTTCCTGACGCCGTAGGTGCTCTGGACATAGCCGTTCGAGAAGACCCGTGTTTGAAGATGGTACAGGGAAAGGTCTTTGGCAAGCCGCCCGAAGAGCGGTATGCCTTCGCCGAGCAGAACGGGAATGCGCGTGATGGTAAGTTCGTCGATCAGACCGGCATCGAGGAAGCGCTGGATCGTGATGCCGCCATCGACATACAGATGTGATGCTCCCTTGGTCGAGAGGCGCTCGACCAGTTCCCGCGGTGTCTCAGACGAATATGAAACGGTTGCCTGCGGCGCTGCCGGAATCTCGACGGTCCTGCTGCTCAGCACCACGACCGGCTTTTCGCCGTAGGGCCAGTCGCCAAAGGTCATGACCTTCTCGTAGGTGTTCCTGCCCATGACAAGAACATCGACGGAATCCATGAACGCTTTGAAGCCGTAATCTTCGCCGCTCTCGCCCGCGTCGCCGAGCCAGTCAAGACCTCCGTCTTTCCTCGCGATGAAGCCGTCAAGGCTGGTTGCTACAAAGACCGAGGTTTTCATTCCCATTCGCAGGTTCCTCAACTACGATAGACCCGTAAATATTCTTTTAGCCACATAAGTCACAAAAGGTTCAGTCATGACCTTTCTTTTGAAGGCCGTACTTATGTGCCTTATGTGAATTATGTGGCAGACCTTGACCTCTTACGACCTATTTTCTCGCCTTCCCGGTCATTGATCCAATGACGATCTTATATACCCGCGTTTTCCCGCTGTCGTTCTCTATATACTTAAGACCTTCCGTGATAAACTCGCTGGAGTATTTCTTTACCAGTTCCAGGAGCCCCTCTTTCTTTTCATCACCCATAATCTCTGATACCCGTCCGAAGACGATCACACTTTCATACTTTGTGCTGAATTTCGCCGGCAGCACCTGCGTCTGGCCAACGACGCAGAAGGACACCTTGTCATTCTCGCGCACCGTGTCGATCACGCGGCCTTCGAGCGCGCAGTGAAAGTAGATGTGCTCACCGGCATAGGCATAGCTGAGAGGGACCCCATAGGGCTGTACGTCGTTCGACGCTGTTGAGAGAATGCCGTATTCTCCCTTGGTCAATAGTGCTTTTGTTTCTTCACCCGGCAGCGACCGGTCAGACCTGCGCATTTTTCTTTCCATATGATTTCCTTAGCTGCGTTAACACTAAGCTCATAAGCTGAGCGAAGTCTTTGTGGAGCGTCTAGCTATGACCGTTGCCGTTCTATTTGTTAGGCAGGATTCATCTTACAAAACCATGTAAGGCTTTGATTGTTACGATATTGACCGTGAGCTCGACTTTTCGCAGGTGGAATACCGTCCATAGATGGGCCATACTGGCACGCATGGCGAACCCACGGCCAGACGAAAAAGAACTTGCAATTTGGGCGGCGCATCAAATACGCAAAAATGGCGGTGTGAGGTTTTTTACT
>JBGQDI010000156.1:0-5993 GCA_041495765.1 Nitrospirota bacterium | reverse complement strand
CTCCTCCCCGCAAACCCCAGGAGGCGATCTGCTACACCTGCCACCGTGATATTCCAACAGGCCGCCATATCCACGGACCGGCAGCGGTCTGGCATTGCCTGTCGTGCCATAACCCTGATCTTTATCCGGTAAAGTATCAGTTCACCGCTGTCGATGCCTGGAAGGTCTCAAGGACGGCCCAGCCTGTCGTACCTCGCGTATTCACCCTTGCAACGGGAAGCATGTTCAAGACCGAGTCTGCCGACCTTCTGGACAAAGAAAAGGCGAGGGCGGCGTTGCAGGATGTCTTTGCCTACCTGAAGCAGAACCCCGGAGACCGGATGCTCCTTGAGGTCCATACCGACCGGAAGCCTTTGGTGAAGCAACCAGGGAAAAAACAGGCATTCAAAAACAATCAAGCGCTTACCGAAGCCCGGGCGCGGGCGCTGACATTGTTTTTCAATGAGCAGGGGATACCGTCGAAACGTTTTTCAGCCGTGGGCATGGGCGACAGCCTCTTAAAAAGCCAGGACACGACGCCGGAAAGCGCGGAATTGAACGACCGCGTCGAGATCGTGGCCTATCCGGCTGATGTCAGGGTGGTCAATAGTCAAAAGCTCCCCGTGCTGGCAGATCGCAAACAGGTGTTCATGGATCTTCAGTACGGGCAAGGGGCCGCCGTTACCAAACTTCGGGTCGTCGAGAAGTTATCCCGGAACATGCGGTATGTGGCGGGCAGCAGTTACTACCGTGGCAAGGCAGTGACGCCAACGGTCAAGGGCGACGAACTGCAATGGGAGTTGGGCAACCTGGACGAGAACTCTGCGGCGACCCTGGCCTTTGTCTTAAAAAATATGAACGAGGTTGGTGAAGTGTCTTTTTCAGATACGATCAACCTGTCCTATGAAAGCGGCGGCAGCGTCCGTTCCCGGGTCTTCGACCCGAAGCAACCAGCGGCCAGGAGCTCAGCCGTACGTGATTTGTGTTTAAAGTGTCATAGCGATGTCATGAACGGGGCTTTCAAACACGGCCCTGTCGACGCAGGCCAATGCACCCTTTGCCATGATCCCCATGCCAGTGAAAATGCCGCCTGGCTCAGAAAGCCGGCCTGGGACCTGTGCACGACCTGCCACGATGAAAAGGCCACGGAACGCCATATTCTTTCCGGCATGAAAAAGAACAACAGCCACCCGACAAAGCATAAACACGATCCGGCGCGGCGTGGGAAGCGGATGACCTGTGTCAGTTGCCACGATCCCCATGGTGCAGAGAGCCGCTATCTCTTTGCGTTTGGCGCAAAAGAACGCTTCGCACTGTGCGGTTTCTGCCACGAGAAGAAAATGTAAGCTATTCCGGCATCAAAAGTGTACAACATCAATACGGTGTTGTCGGGACACATGAGGCGGACAATGAAAAAAAATCTTTCAGATATGCTGTTGACTTGTTTCGTAGTGCTGGCATCCCTTACGGCAGGAGGATGCGCCTTCCTTGCAGGGGCCGACGATGGGCAGGGGCTGGCCGGACCGCGGATACGTTTTGTCGAGACGCTTCGCAATCAGGGGAGCTTACACGGCGAAGGATGGCGTGAGACCGTTATCGCCACCGGCCCCACGGCTTCAACGCTTCAACAGCCGAACAGTGTATATGCTGATGATTTTAAAGTCTATGTAACGGACCGTTACACGGATAATCTGGTGACCAGGTCGCCCCGGGTGTTTGTCTTTGACCGTGGTGCCGGAACCGTGACGATACTTGATAGGGCAAAAGGGGTGGACCTGCTCGCTCCCTCCGGCATCGTTGTTGACGCTTTCGGTATCATTCAGGTGGCTGACTCGCAGCAGGGGAAGGTCTTCGGTTATGACCAGCAGGGGAAGAATCCGTACACGCTCGGGAAAAGAGGCGAACTGCAGTATCCTGCAGGACTTGCGGTCGATAAAAAACGGAACAGGCTCTATGTGGCCGATTCACACGCTCATACGGTGAAGGTTTTTGACAACATCGGGATGTTCCTGTACGATATAGGAACGAGCAACGGCCCCGGTGAGCTGAAGCATCCCGTGGCAGTCGCCCTTGACCGGTCGGGCACGGTTTACGTTCTGGATGCGCGCCGCAAGCGTGTAGTTCTGTATGATATAGATGGTCGTTATCTGCGCTCATTTGAACTGACCAGCGAAGAACCTGTGGCACCGGCGAAACCCCGGGGGATCGCGGTCGATGCTGAAGGACGGGTGCTGGTGACCGACGAAGCGAGCAATAATGTGCTGATCTACGATAACAAGGGGACCCTGATCGTCACGTGGGGCAAAACGGGACGGCTTATCGGAGATTTTTTGCAGCCATCGGGCATCTTTATCGATGACCGCGGCATCATCTATGTTGCCGACCAGATGAATGGCCGGGTGCAGGAGTTTCAGTATATACCATGAAATATTTACGGACCGTCCCACGATACTGCGCGACCCTTTTCTGTATATGCCTCCTCAGCTCAGCCTGCAGTTCAGCGGTAATGCGTTTTGAACCATCCGACCTTGTATGGCCATCGCTGCCGAGCCCGCCTAAGATCAGATACATCCAGTCAATCTATACGGAAGACGATATCGGCAGAATATACTCGCTGAAGGAAAACCTTTTCGGTAAAGAGTATGACGATACGCTGAAGCGTCCCTATGGCGTATTTGCTGGCGGTGGACGTATTCTCATTACGGACATTGCCGCGAAGTTCGTTCATGTCCTCGATCTTACCGAAAAAAGAATGATGGTCATCGGTGGGGACGGCACCCTGCAATTTCCCGTTGCTGCCGTGTCTGATGCATCGGGCGCCATTTACGTGGCCGATATCGGAAATGCGAAGATCGTTATCTTCGACCGGAACGGTAAATACCGGACGTCCTATCTGGTGGAGAACAGCAAACCGGTGGCTCTGGCCATCAACGAGCGGCTCGACATCCTGTACGTCCTTGACCGTCAGCAACACCGTGTCCTTGCCCTGAACAAGCAGGGGCAGCAACTGTTCACGTTCGGGTCTTTTGGTGAAGGCAACGGCAAGTTCAATGTGCCCCTTGCCTTAGCCATCGGTGCTGATGACAAACTGTATGTCTTAGACAGCGGCAACTTCCGGGTGCAGGTCTTCGATGCCAAGGGGACCTATCTATTCAAGTTCGGCTCGGTGGGGGACCGCGCTGGCCTCTTTGCGAACCCCAAGGGGGTCGCCTTGGATTCTGACGGCCATATCTATGTCACCGATGCGGCATTCAGCAACTTTCAGGTCTTTGATCAGCAGGGAACCGTGCTTCTCGCCGTCGGTTCCATGGGACCTGCGCCGGGTCAGATGCATTTGCCCGGCGGCATTGCCATCGACCAGCAGGACCGGATCTACGTAGCGGACCAGTTGAACAAGCGGATCGAGGTTTTTCAATATTTGAAGGATACGCCGTAAGAACCTCTCTGATCAACCCCGGGATCTTCTCCGGGGAATTGGTCTTGCCGTCCTCCCCACTTCCCGTGCCATGCCTGGCACCGATGCAGTTCTCCTCGCCTTGCTTGCTATTTGAGCGCTAATGACATACAATTTGAACGAATGATCCCGGCCCTATTGGTGGAGTACGTCGATTGGAAAAGGACCTGCAGATAAAATATTTAACCTATCTGGCCGTGGAAAAGGGTCTTGCACCCAATACGCTGGCTTCCTATGAAAGGGATCTGAATAAATACTTTCATGCCATGCAAGGGAAGGAACCCGACAGGATCGTGCCTTCCGACGTGAACGCCTTTCTTTCGGAGCTCGCGGGTTCCGGGATAGCAGCCCCTTCTATCGCGCGCAATCTGGCCGCCGTGCGCGGGTTCCATAAATTCCTCCAGATCGACGGCCTCGCGGAGAACGACCCGACCGTGAACGTGGACACGCCGCGGGGATGGAAACGCCTGCCGAAGACCCTCTCGATGTTCGAGGTCGATGCGCTTCTGGCCCAGCCCGATCTTTCGACCATGCTTGGACTGCGGGACAAGGCCATGCTTGAACTGCTCTATGCCACGGGCATCAGAGTAAGCGAGCTTGTGGGGCTGCGGCTGCAGGACGTGAACCTTGAGCGCGGGTTCATCGTGGTTACGGGGAAAGGCTCCAAGGAACGGGCGGTGCCGCTGGGAGACGCTGCTACAGGGGCCGTCAAAGACTACCTGCACCGTGCACGGCCGCTGCTGATGAAACACGGTGTTTCCGACCATCTGTTCATCAGTGTGCGCCGCCGGGGGATCACCCGGCAGATGTTCTGGGAGCGCATCAAATTCTACGCCCGCACCGCAGGCATAGCATCGTCCATCTCTCCCCACACGCTGCGTCATTGCTTTGCCACCCATCTTCTGGACAACGGCGCTGATCTGCGTGCGGTGCAGGCCATGCTGGGCCATGCCGATATCTCCACGACACAGATCTATACGCACGTTTCACGGGAACGGCTGCGTCAGATCCATGAAAAACATCATCCGCGAGGATAAGGGGAAATGCGGAATTCGGAATGCGGAATGGGGAATGCACGTAAAGAATTGCCTGATCTGTTTCACAGGCATGTATTCCGCATTCCGCATTCGCCATTCCGCAATTAAAAAACCGTGGACATTATCACCAGCCATACCAACGCTGATTTCGACGCCCTTGCATCCATGGTCGCGGCCAAGAAGCTGTACCCGGAAGCGACGATCGTGTTCGCCGGATCGCAGGAAAAGAACATGCGTGACTTTTTTCTGGAGTCAGCATTCTATGCTGTAGAGACCGAGCGGCTTCGGAACATCGATCTTGAAAAGATAACAAAGCTCATCATCGTAGACAACCGGAACCCGGCGCGGATCGGCAAGCTTGCCGGAGCGCTTGGACGGCCGGGTGTTCCGGTCCTGGTCTTTGATCACCATCCCTCGGCAGACGGCGATATCCGGGGAGACATGGAGGTCGTGCAGGAGGTAGGCGCGACGACCACGATCATGGTGGAGCTCCTGGAACAGAAGAAGATCCCGATCACACCGACCGAAGCCACGATCCTGGCGCTGGGGATCTACGAAGAGACCGGTTCTCTCACCTTCATCTCGACCACTGAACGGGACGCACGGGCGGCAGCCTACCTGATCTCGCAGGGTGCCCATTTGAATGTCGTATCCGATTTCCTCTCACGGGAACTGACGGCCGAGCAGGTCGCGGTCCTGAACGACCTCGTTACCCTGGCAAAAAGCTACGAGATCAATGGTGTTCCTGTGGCGATCGCCGCCATGGCTACGCCGCACTATGTGCCTGACCTGGCGAACCTGGCACATAAGATCAGAGAGGCCCAGGGCCTTGATACGCTTTTTCTCGTAGTGCAGATGGGCGATAAGACCCACCTGATCGCCCGAAGCCGGATCCCCGCAGTGAACGTCGGCAGGGTCCTCGAGGAGTTCGGCGGCGGCGGCCATGCCTCCGCTGCTTCCGCCGTCGCCCGGGACATGACCTATCTGCAGGCACGGGAGCGGCTCATCGATGTTCTGAAACGACACATCATCCCGGGCAGGATCGCGAGCGAGATCATGACCGCCCCGGTCAAGACCGTGCCACTGGGCAGCACCATCCATGCCGCTGGCGAAGCCATGACTCGCTTCAGCGTCAATGTACTGCCGGTGGTGGAGCAGGGCAGGTTCCTGGGCATCATAACGCGGGAGGTCGTTCAGAAGGCGCTCTTTCATGGACTCGGCGAAGAGCCGGTGGAATCGTTCATGACCTCAGGCGGTCCTGCAGCAGCGCCCGACATGCCCATGGTCATGGTGGAACGGGTCATGATCGAAGAACACCAGCGGTTCATTCCGGTGCTGGACCGGGGTGGCGCTATCGTGGGTGCCATAACCCGCACCGACCTGCTTCGCTCGCTGCACGAAGAACGCCTGCAGGGACGGGCCGGAAACGAAGAAGGGGCAGAGAATCATGCCCGAAGGAACGTCCGGAACTTCATGGAAGAGCGGTTCCCCGCTGAGGTTCGAGATGCTTTGATAATCGTCGG
>JBGQDI010000155.1:0-6019 GCA_041495765.1 Nitrospirota bacterium | reverse complement strand
GCGGCCTCAGACAGTCCGAAATGCTTAACGTTCGGACTCGGTCGCATGGCTAAATTTCCGCATGGGGAACTGTGAAAGCCTTGGGTCAAAATCTTTTAACCAAACCCGCACGTCCCCGGAGCGGACCTACGACATTTTGGGGCACCCGTCTTGGCCTAAGAGAGCGTCCCGCAGGGCGAACGCGCATGTCTGAGGCCGTATTGCCCGACAACGTCGGGTAGGCCGAGTTTGCGCGGTCGAGCGAACGTGGCCTTAGACGGGTCCAAAATGTCGTTAAGGCCGCGAAGGGGATGTGCAGAAAAAACGCCGTCTCTTGATCACCTGTGTAAAGACGGGCGTTATCACCCACAACAAACACAAATGACCCTTATTTTTAAACCGGGATCGCTTCGCGCCGATCGCAAAGACGGCTCAATAATCCTTCAATGATCTGCCAAAGGTGTCTTCTGATCAATCGGCGAATGGGAGTTTCGGAACATCAATGGCGCGGCTTCAGTGGAATAGGGATCCAACGTACAGAGATATCATCGAGGAGCTTCAGGGACCTTGTTTCTTCGTTCCTGCTGCAACGGGATCTCCGCGGTCTTAACCACGCGCTGCTCGAAGGAGAGGGGATATTCTTTCCCCCCCGGTTCGCCATAGAGCGCAGGTCTGCCCGAAAGAACGGCATCGATCGTCACGGGTATTGTTTTCTGGCCTGATAATATTCGTCGTACGACGGACCGCAGGACAGGTGCGAGGTCCGTATACGCGATCGTTGCCGGGATCTTGATCTCGGTGTCGCCTTTGGGGGCCAGCTCCAGGGGGATGTCCTTGCCGGTCAGGAACTTTTTCTCTTCTACATACAGCTCGTAGGAGCAGGTGACGTTCCGCAAGCCCGCATCATTGGGGTTGTGCGCGGTGAGCAGGAAGGTCACGATCGCCTTACTTTGCGATGCTTCGATCATTTCCACCCCTTGGTAGGTGAAGGTCGGCTTTTCCAAATGGGTGGTCAAAAGCTTGGTATAGACGCATCCGGGCAGGGCAAGGATGAGCGCTACACCGATCACGCGAAGTATGGCAGGTGCGTATTTCGTTTTGAGTGCGGCAACGGGAAGAACAGCGTCTTCTTTTGATCCACTTTCGAGCTGTACGAAGCGGGCCATCATGCAGTATCTTTCTTCAGGTCTTTCACTACCTGGCTGAGAAGCTTCAGCTGTTCCTGTTGAATTGAAATAAGCTCGCTCCATTGCTTTTCCCTGAGCAGGTCTATTTTCTCATGGAGCGCCAGTATCTCAAGCTCCGACTTTAAGTTGACCTCGTAGTCGTGCTCCGCGTTGAGCCGGTCTTTGGTGGCCTGCCGGTTCTGGGACATCAAGATCACCGGGGCCTGAATGGCGGCAAGCATGGATAAGAACAGGTTCAGCAAAATGTAGGGATAGGGGTCGAACGACTTATCAAGCTTGATCAGGATGAACGAATTCAGGACGATCCAGGCAACCATGATGACCGCAAAGAGCGAGATAAAGATCCAGGAGCCACCGAATGTCGCGACCCTGTCAGCCATCCTCTGGCCGAGCGTCAGTTGTTCGGAAAAGTCTTTCACGACATTTCTCGAGATAGGAGTTCTCTCGGCGAGATGATGGGCCACCTTCTTTTCCCGTTCACCCAGCTGCTCATAGTTCCTGCGAAAATGCTTTTCTGCTATTTCGTCAATTTTCTTTTTCATGGTTTTTCCCTTTTTAGAAGGTTGTTGAAAAAAACTATTTTCGCAGGCTAAAGCCTGCGGCTACGAAACCGGAACGTATTGATTTTGCACATTGTAGCCGCACCCTTTAGGGTGCGTTTGTGTCAAGTCTAGCCCTTTTTCAACAGCCTGTTAGAAGCCTTACTTCAGGCCAGCCGGTTGCATCACTTATATTGCGGCGCCGAAGAGCCTGCCGACGCCCGCCGTGATCCCCATTGCAAGTGCTCCCCAGAAGGCAACACGCAGTGCGCCTTTGACAATAGATGCTCCTCCTGCATATGCCGCGGTTCCTCCGAGAACAATGAGCGTTATAAGCGCGGTAGCCGAGGTGGCCATGGCAACCTGGGCTGAAGGCGCCAGCCACGCTGCCGCTATCGGAACGATCGCACCCGCAATAAATGCAGTTGCCGAAGCAAATGCGGCCTGGAGCGGCCGTGCCCGCAGCGTGTCCGTAATGCCGAGTTCATCGCGTGAATGTGCTCCGAGTGCGTCGCTCGACATGAGCTTTTCTGCTACGAGTAGTGCCAGCGGTTGGTCAAGTCCCCGGCTGACATAGATCGAGGTCAGTTCTTCCAGTTCGCGCTCCGGTTCGGTTTTTAGCTCGTGCGTTTCTTTCTTAATGTCCGCTTCTTCGGTGTCGGCCTGCGACTGGACCGATACATATTCCCCTGCCGCCATGGACATGGCGCCCGCTACCAGCCCAGCAACGCCGGTCAGCAGAATGCTGCCCTGCGGGGCGCCGGCAGCAGCTACGCCGACAACGAGGCTTGCTACCGAGATGGTCCCGTCGTTCGCGCCAAGCACGGCAGCGCGAAGCCAGCCGATCCGGCCTGCCCGGTGGGACTCCTGGAGAGAGTCTGGCATCATTTTATAGTCCTTTGAACTGCTTATAGCTAAGACAATGATTTATGAGGTGCCGTGAAATAAAAGTAATCGATTTGCTGCGGAAGTCTAACATGAACAGGTCTGCATGTAAAAGAAAATTGACTAACTTATTGAGATAAGGATGACGACTTGTCGTTTATCACCGCGAAAGTGGTGTTTATCGTCATTTGAAGGACAGGGCAGAACAGGTGAACCGCGAGGGCGCGAGGGACGCGAGGGACGCGAGGAGGGCCGTTGGAAAAGCACTTGCTTCATGTCTCCTTGCGACCTTTGCGTCCTCGCGGTGAAGGTTTAGTGATGTTTTTCTCGTCATGCCGGACTTGATCCGGCATCCAGAATCTACTGGAAGGACTGGATTCCTGCCTTCGCAGGAAAGACGGAGTTAAGGGAATGGCAACTTTGGCTGTGCTTATCGGGCCACCTTGCTATGCCTACTCAACTTCCAACCCGTACTTCTTGAGCTTCCGCCAGAGCGATACTCGGTCGATGCCGAGGATCTGGGCGGCAAGGGTCCTGTTCCCGCCGACCTCGTTCAGCACCCATTTGATATAGGCCTCTTCCTGCTCGTCCAGCGACGGCATCTTGCCTTCCTTCTTCCGGAAGGTCCTGATGTTCAGCTCCCGCAGGTCCTCGGGCAGATGGGCCAGCTCGATGACCTTGCCGGTGGCGAGGGCCACGCCGCGCTCCATGATGTTCTCCAACTCCCGGACGTTCCCGGGGAAATCGTAGTTCATGAGCAGACCGATCACGTCCTGCGACAGCTCGCTTACGCTCTTCTTCATCAGCACGGCATATTTCTTCAGGAAGTAGTACGAAAGGAGCGGGATGTCGTCCTTCCGCTCCGACAGGGGAGGGATGCGCAGCGACACCACGTTCAGCCGGAAGTAGAGGTCCTGCCGGAAAGCGCCGTCCTTGATCGCATCCTGGATGTTCCGGTTCGTGGCCGCAACGAACCGGACGTCCACCTTGATCGATTCGGTGCCGCCGACGCGCAGCATCTCTTTCTCCTGGATGACGCGCAAGAGCTTTACCTGCATGGAGGCCGGCATTTCGGTGATCTCATCGAGGAAGAGCGTGCCGCCCGTGGCCATTTCGAACAGCCCTTTCTTCATGGCCATGGCGCCGGTAAAGGAGCCTTTCTCGTGGCCGAAGAGTTCGTTCGACAGCAGTTCCTCGGTGAAAGCGCCGCAGTTGATCGCGAAGAAGGGACCGTCGGCGCGCCTGCTGTTGAAGTGCGTGTACCGGGCGAAGAGCTCTTTGCCTGTTCCGCTCTCGCCGCTGATCAGCACATTGCAGTCCGTGGGGCCGATCTGGCGCACCGTCTCGAGCAGCCGCTCCATGGTCGGGTCCTGGGTGATGATCTTTACCTTGCCCTGGTAGTGCTCCAGCTGCTCGCGGAGGTGCTGGTTCTCCTTTTTGAGCATGACCTTGGCGATCGCTTCTTTCACGACCTTGCGCACCTCGTCGAGCTTGAAGGGCTTGGCAATGTAATGGAACGCCCCGTGGCGCATGGCGTCGACGGCCGAGTCGAGCGTGGCAAAGCCGGTGATCATGATCACCTCGGAGTCCGGATAGCGCTCGCGGCTCTTGGCCAGGACCTGCATGCCGTCGACCTTTTCCATGCGGAGGTCCGTCAGCACCACGTCGAACTGCTGTTCGTCGAGCAGCTTGAGCGCGTTCATGCCGCTCTGCGTGCTGGTCACGTCGTATCCTTCCTTCTTCATAACGTGCTCCAGGTTGCGGAGCGCGATGCGTTCATCATCGATGATCAGAAGCTTTACCGTGTTCGGCATATTCTCAATTCCTCTATGGCTGTTCATTTTGTCGAGCTGGTGTTAATAACTCTTTACGCAGGCTAAAGCCTGCGGCTACAAAAACCCGGAACCCTGCGCTCTAGACCCGGACCCCGGACCCTGCCTCACTTCATCGGCAGCCGTATCAGGAACGTCGTCCCTTTGTCAGGCGCGCTGTCCACGCCGATGCAGCCGTCGTGCTCTTCAATGATCTCGTGGACGATGAAAAGGCCCAGGCCCGAGCCCTTGCCCACGTCCTTGGTCGTGAAGAAGGGGTCGAAGATCTTGGACAGGAGCTCCGGTGCGATGCCCGGCCCCGTGTCGTGGACCTGGATATCGATGGTATCTTCCTCGAGCGTGCATTTCCCGCGGTACTTGAGATAGTTATAGATGCTGTTCTCGTCATCAACCGCCTTGTCCAGGGCGCTGTGCTTTGCAGCGGTCACGGTGACCACGCCGCCGCCTTCTACCGCCTCGATGGCGTTCTTGATGAGGTTCAGGAAGACCTGCTGGATGCGCTGCTTGTCGGCGATGACCGTGAGGTCCGCAGGGACATCGACCCGTACCGAAACATTCGTGGTGATCTGGCCTTTGACGAACCGTATCGTCTCTTCCAGCAACCCGTTCAGGGATAGGGGCTGTTTCTTGAACTCCTTGTCGCGCGAGAACTCCAGGAGCGAGCGCACGATGTTCCGGGCGCGGTCGGTCTGGTCGTTGATCTGGGCGATCAGTTCTTTCTTGAACTCCTTGCTTCCGTCCTCGAATTCCTCTGACAGGATCTGGCTTGAGGAAGAGATGTTCGAAAGCGGGTTGTTCAGCTCGTGTGCCACGCCCGACAGCAGGGTCCCCAGGGACGCGAGCTTTTCCGACTGCACGAGATGGCGCTGGCGCAGCTCCAGCTCGCGCAGCATCTTGTTGAAGGCATTGGTCAGGGAGAGGACCTCGCGGTCCCGGGAGTCGATGCGGATGTTCTCGAACCTGCCGTCGGCGATCTTTTCCATGGTCCGCTCCATGAGCTTCAGCGGTTTCACGATGACCTGGGCCATGAGCTGGCCGATGATGAGGACCATGATCACCAGAGCGGCGATGGAAAGGATGAGCACCCGCCGCGAACTGTTGAGCGTGGCCTGCAGGCTTTTCCGTTCGGTCCTGGCGATGTCTTCGGCGCTGGTGATGATGTCCTTGCCGTACTTTCTGATGGTCTTCTCGATGGCTGCGACAGATGCGCTGTTCCCGGTCCCCTGGGCTGTTCGCTGCTGGTTCAGCTTCTCGTAGCGCTCCATATGGTCTTTGTACTTTTCGAGGTTGGCTGCAAGCGCCGGGACCTGGCCTGCGGACGTGACCGCAGCAAAAGCGGTACTGTTCGTCGAGAGCAGCTCCTGCGCCTTTGCCACGTAGCGGACGTTTTCGTCGAAGTCGGACCGCTTCTCATACAGGAAATAGTTCTTCTCGAACCGCCTGATCTCCAGCGTCGTGTCGAAGAACTCGGAGATGGCCTCGCCGAACATGATCTTCTTTTCGAGGAAGTTAAGCTCCATGTACGTGAAGATGGAAAGACCCACGATCATCACGACGACTGCGTAATAGCCGAACCGTATCTTCTGCCGTATGCTTT
>JBGQDI010000154.1:0-6068 GCA_041495765.1 Nitrospirota bacterium | reverse complement strand
GCGTCGGAGCACCAGCTCCCGAAGTCGTGCTTATATTCCTCATAGGCCGTGGAGATGACGACCGGAAGGGTGCTGTCCATTTCCTTCATACGGCGGAGCGTCTCGATGCCGTCCACATCCTTCATCCGCATGTCCAGCGTGACCAGGTCGAACCGCGTGGTCTTCATGACGTCGAGTGCCTGCGAACCATCCTCCACGGCAGTGACCGCATAGCCAAGGTCTTCGAGCTCTTCCTTGTAGAGCATGCGGATATTTTCCTCATCATCGACAACCAGGATCTTTTTCATGTACCATTCCTCCGTCGAAAGAATAACTGCTAAGCTTATTATACCTTTTTTACCGGTGTTATCGCTGTTGCTGGCCAAGGTCGTTGTCCGGCCGGTAGGGCAGGCGGATCACGAATGCCGCCCCTCCTGAATCTCGGTTCCTGACATCGATCCTGCCGTGGTGTGATTTTATGATCCTGCTCGTGATCGGCAGCCCCAGTCCGGTGCCGAGAGTTTTGGTCGTGTAAAAGGGATTGAAGATATTGTGCATCACTTTCGCCGGTATTCCCGGACCGGTGTCGCTGATCTCCAAAGCGGCCTCCTTCGCCTCCGGCAGGTCAGAGATCGCGACGCCGAGGACGCCGCCGTTCGGCATTGCCTCGATTGCGTTCTTGATGATATTGATGAGCGCTTGTTTTATCTGTTGTGCATCAAGCATGAGGACCGGATGGGTTGGCGAGAGCGTCCGGTCGAGCCTGATGCTGCGCTGGACGAGCTCGTCCTCGTACAGCATCAGAGTATCTCCCACCAGGGTGTTCAGGTCCACTTCCTTGAACTGCGGCGACATTTCCTTGATATAGGAAAGGTTGTCGTGGATGATCGCCTCCAGCCGCGTCACCTCGCTCATGATGATGTCGATATACTTCTTCTCTTCAGGTTCCTGGAGCTTCTTTGCCAGTCGCCGGGTGAAACCGCCGATCGAAACAAGGGGATTTCTGATCTCATGCGTGATCTCCGCCATCATGGCGCCGAGGGCTGCCATTTTCTCCGACTGGACGAGCTGTTCATGCATGGAGCGCAGGTCCTTGTTCAGGGTCTCCAGGTTCGAGTGGATGATCGCGTTCTCGATGGCCAGGGCAGCCTGATGGGCGAACATGGTCAGGAAGCGGATATCATTGTCCGTGATCGGCCGTTGATTGAACATGTTGTCCACATAGATGACCCCGATGACCCGGTCCTTGGCGATAAGCGGGACCGTTGCAAAACTCTGGACCTTGAGCCGTTCCCGCAGCTCTTTGTTCACAAAAGGGCTCGCCGGTGCGTCGACGATATTGTAGGGCTGTTTGTTCAGGACCGTGAGTGCAAGCACGCTGTCCCCGGGAGCCAGCTGGACGCGGATGCTGCGCGCAAGAGTGTTCAGCTCTGAGTCCCGGTTGTTGAACAGCTCGCCGGTCTGGATCCATTCGAGAAGGCTTTTATGTTTGCCGAGGACCTCTCCCCATGCGCGCCCGGCCTCTTCCCAACTGGTGGGGCCGACCCCCATCATGCCCTGCAGCGTGTTCGTGCGTTCGTTCGTCAGGAGCAGGATCGCACGGTTGAAGCCCAGGCCGCTGCCGCCCATGGTCGCCGCGGTCATGATGATCCGGAGCAGACGGTCCAGGTTCAGGGTCGTGCTCATGGCCGTGCCGATATCATAGAGGATCGAGAGCTCTTCGGCCCGGCGCCGTGCTTCGGTCGCATAATCCTCCATCCGCTCGTACATGACCGCGTTCTCGACCGCCACGGCTGCGCTGCTGGCGATGGTCATCAGGAATTGCAGGTCGTCATCATTGAAGGGCAGGCCTTCCTGTTTGTCGTACAGCGTAATGACTCCGATCGTGGAATCGTGAAAGACGAGCTGCACGCCCATAAGGGACCCGGCAGAAAGTCCGGCCACGCCCTGGAACAGGGATTCCTGCGTCACGTCCCGGACGAGCAGCGGTTTTTTTTCGCGAAGGATCTGTGCGGACACGAGCTCGCCGATCCGGGAATCCATCTCCCGGGCCGCTTCATCGGCAGGGCCTGTCGAGAGCGCCGAATAGAGGACGCTTTTCCCGGTCCGGTTCAGCAATCTGATGGCACAGCTTTTTGCGTGGAGCGCCTGGGTACTGTTCCGGGCGATCAGCGAAAGAAGCTGGTCCACATCGAGCGTGGACGTGAGCGCCTTGCCGATCTCATAGATGGTGGAGAGCTCGGAAAGACGGTCCTGGGTGTTTTGGAAGAGCTGCGCGTTCCTGATGACCCCGCTGATCTGGTTCGCCGTGGTCGTGAGCAGCATGATGTCGGATGACGTCGCGTTCCAGGACGTCGACGAAAGAACGAAGATGACGCCCAGGCAGCGGTCCTCATCCTGGATCGGCGCGGCCACCAGCGACCTGAAGTGCTCGATGCCGGATTCAGGGACGTACTGGAACCGGGGGTCTGAATAAGGGTCCTCCAGCGCAAGCGGCACCCTCTGTTCGGCCACCCACCCGGCAATACCCATGCCGACCGGAAAGCTCAGCTTGCCGACCGTTTCCTGGTTCAGGCCGATCGCGGCAGCGAGGGTCACGTTCCTGCCGGAGTTGTCGATGAGGAAGACCGACGCCCCTTCACGGCCCATACCCCGCGCAACGACTTCGACGATACGGTGCAATTTCGGCGAAAGGCCGGCGCCGGAGTTCGAGATCTTGCTGATCTCGCTCAGGATGGAAAGCTCTATTTTTTCTACGGTATCCATAGGGTCAGGGTCCAGGGGCCGGGGTCCAGGGTTCAGGTACAGGGTTCAGTGTGTTGGGTGTAAGGGGCAGGGCTCAGGGTTAAGAAAAATCTCTGGACCCTGGCTACTGGCCCCTAGCTCCCGGCCCCTATCTTTTCCTCATCGCCTTCCGGTAGATCGACTCGTATTCCTTTGCCGATTGCTGCCAGGAGAAATCCTGCTTCATGCCGTTCTGCATCAGGCCGTGCCACGCACTGACGTCGCTATAGACGGAGATCGCCCGGTCCAGACATCGCATCAGCGCGCCTGACGTGTACTCGTTGAAGACGAACCCGGTGCCGCAGCCGCTGCGCGGATGATAGTCCTCCACCGTGTCGGCGAGCCCGCCGGTCTTCCGCACGATGGGGACCGTACCATAGCGCAGGGAGATCATCTGGCTCAGGCCGCAGGGTTCATAATGGGACGGCATAAGGAACATATCGCAGCCGGCATAGATCTGTTTTGCGAGCTTTTCGTCGTACTGGAGCAGAATGCGCATGCGGTCGGGATAGCGCCTGCTCGCTTCGGTCAGCAGCTTCTGGTAGGTGTCGTCTCCGGTGCCAAGCACGACGAGCTGCGCCCCCGAGGCCATGATTGCGGGCAGGGCGCCGGCAACGATGTCCAGCCCCTTCTGTGCTGCAAGGCGGGTGACCATGCCGACCAGCGGGGCGTCGCCGGGGGCCAGGCCGAGTGTCCGCTTCAGCTCTTCCCGGCAGAATGCTTTGCCTGCAAGGCGCGCTGGGTTAAAGGTCCGGGGGATGTCCCGGTCATGCGCCGGGTCCCAGAACCGGTAGTCGATGCCGTTCACTACGCCGAAGAGGTCCTTTGCCCGTTTTGCCAGCACTCCTTCCAGGCCGTGCCCGTTCTCGGCGGTCTGGATCTCGCGGCTGTAGGTCTTGCTCACGGTCGTGAGCAGGTCGGCTGCAACGAGGCCGGCCTTCATGAAATTGATCTTTCCGTGGAACTCGACGCCTTGCGGCGTGAACTCGTCCCAGCCAAGGCCGGTGAGCCCCATGTCCCAGTGCCAGAACAGCCCCTGGTATCCCAGGTTATGCACCGTAAAGACCGAGCGCGTATGTTTGAAGCGCGCATCGCTCCGATAGAGCCGGTTCAGATAAAGCGGCATGAATCCGGTCTGCCAATCGTTGCAGTGGATGATGTCCGGAAAGAAATCCAGAGTTCGGCAAAGCTCCAGCGCCGCACGGGAGAAAAAGAGGAACCGCTCGGCATTGTCCGGATAGTCGCTCTGTGCGGTGCCGTAGAGACCGGGGCGGTCGAAGTAGCGGTCCTTCTCTACAAAGTAGACCTTGACGCGGGCATCCATTTTGCCCTGCAGGATCTCGCAGCGTTCCTTCCATGCCCCCACGGGCACGTAAAAGCTGGCCAGGGACCGAAGCTTGAAGCGCTCGCGGTCAACGCAGCGGTAGCGCGGGATGACGACACGCACATCGTGCCCCAGCGCAGCCAAGGCGGGTGGGAGGCTTCCGGCGACGTCGGCGAGGCCGCCGGTCTTTGCAAAAGGCGTCGCCTCGGATGCCGCGAACAGGATCTTCACAGCTTGATGTCCCGCAGGAACTTCGCCGCTTCTTCGGGGGGGGTGGGATTGATGTAGAAACCCGATCCCCATTCGAAACCCGCCACGTTCTTGAGCTTCGGCATGAGCTCGATATGCCAGTGGTAGTAATCGTTGTTCTCGTCCCGGAACGGGGAGGTGTGGATGATGTAATTGTAGGGTGGAAAGGACAAGGCCCGGTCGATGCGCCGCAGCACATCCTGCAGGAGCGCGGCCAGGTCGCTGAAATCTTCGTTCGTGGAGCAGGAATAGCAGGAGAGGTGCTGTTTGGGCATGATCCAGGTCTCGAAGGGGAACCGCGGTGCATAGGGCGCGAGTGCTATGAAACGCTGAGATTCGAGCACGACGCGCACGCCGGCCTGCACTTCCTGCCGGATGATATCGCAGAAGATGCAGCGCTCCTTCAGGTCGTAATGCCGCCTGCAGCCGTCGAGCTCTTCCTGCACCTGTATGGGGACGATGGGCAGCGCGATGAGCTGGGAATGCGTATGCTCAAGCGTAGCACCGGCCGCCAAGCCTTCGTTCTTGAAGATCAGAGTGTACTGGAACCGGGTGTCCTTTTTCAGGTCCTCCATCCGGTCGCGGTAGGCCCAGAGCACTTCTTCCATTGCCTTCTGCGGCAGTGAGGCCAGTGTTGCATTATGGTCCGGGCTCTCGATGATCACTTCGTGAGCGCCGATGCCGTTCATCTTGTCGAAGATGCCCTCACCCTGCTTGTTCAGGCCTCCTTCGATCTGAAGCGCCGGGAACTTGTTCGGTACGGCACGAAGCCTCCAGTTCGGCCCGTTTGCCTGGCCGCCGGTGCGGTAGGCGAGCGTCTCGTTCGGCGTGGTGCGTTCGTTGCCGCCGCAGAAAGGGCAGAACCCCCCCCGTTTTTTGGTGCGCTGGTCCTGAAATTCCACAGGACGTTTTCCGCGCTCAGATGAAATGATCACCCATCGTCCGGTGATCGGGTCTTTTCGCAGTTCCGGCATATCTGCTCCTTTGTATAATTACGCGCTCAAGCTATGATTTCCTCATTATATCCATCTTACCTGCTGTTGTCAAAAGGACTATTGGTGTGCTATGATGCAGCATGTCACGCAAGATCGCTCGATTGTCATCGTCCCTCGATGGACTGCTCAGATCCTACGGCTTCGGCAGCAAGCTGAGCGAGTACCGTGTATTCGGCAAGTGGGACAAGGCTGTGGGAGCTGCCATCGCCCGTCATGCGCGGCCTCTCGCGGTGCGCGGCACGAAGCTTGCGCTGGTCGTTGACAGCCCTGCCTGGATGCAGCAGCTCTCCCTCATGAAGCCGCAGATCATCGAAAAGGTGAACGAGCTGCTCGGCAGGGACGCCATCAAGGACATCACCCTGAAGCTGGGAGATGTGGAGCTGCCTCAGGTAAAAGAGGCCCCCTACCGGCCTGCGGCGGTAAAGCTTGACGAGGAAACGATGAAGCAGATCGACGGGTATGTGAAGGACCTGGAAGATGCGGAAACGCGCGAGGCCTTCCGCAGGCTCATTGAGAAGGATTTTCAGCAGAAAAAAAGAACATCGTGAAGTTGGAGGGGCGTATACCTAAAAACTTTTTATCCGCAGATTTCGCAGATGGCCGCAGATTTAATATGAACCTAAAAAAACGGCATTTGGACACGGAAAATACGGAAACATCCGATTAACGCGGATGAATTCTAAAACAAAGCATTCACCTTTTGGGTGTGTCTTACGAAAGAAATAATCCGCCGTTAT
>JBGQDI010000153.1:0-6075 GCA_041495765.1 Nitrospirota bacterium | reverse complement strand
ATGGTCAGGTCCATGATCACGACGTCGAATGGTTTTTTATCGCTCACTGCTTTCCGGTATGCCGCTATGGCCTCGTCGCCGTCTTTGGCATAGGCCACATCGTAGCCAAGCTCGCCGAGAATAACGCCGGCGACATTTCTTACCAGTTCGTCATCATCCATGACCAGGATCTTCCCCTGGCCTGCCTGGACGGATTCCGCTTCCCGGGTCACCGGGGAAAACGTGTTCTTCAATGCGGGAAGATAGACAGTGAAGGTAGTGCCAACCCCTGTTTTTGAGGCAACGGAAATGCTCCCGTCATGCCGATTGATAATGGAGAGGACCGTGGCAAGGCCCAACCCGGTCCCGTTCGTTTTTGTGGAGAAATAGGGCTCGAATATTTTCTGCAAATGTTCTTCCGGGATGCCTGCCCCCTCATCGTGGAACGTAATTTTTACATAATCGCCTGCCTTGAGCGCGGCAGCGTTGTGTTCTTGCAGGGTCACGTTCTCAAAGGCCAGATGCACAGCTCCGCCGTTCGGCATGGCATGGACCGCATTGATGATCAGGTTGTTGAACACCTGGCTGATCTGGCCCCGGTCGACCTCGGCGCTCCAGAGGGATGGGGGAGCGGTCTGAAAGCACTTGATATTGGAGCCCGACATCGCAAAGGTGCAGGCTTCCTTCGCGATGTCCAGGAGCGAGACTTGTTTCTTTATGGGAGCGCCGCCCTTGGCAAAGGTCAGCAGCTGCTGGGTCAGTTCGGCGGCTGTTTTCGCGGCCTTTTCCGTGTCCGTCAGCCGGACGAAGGACCGGTGCTCGGGGCCCAGCTGCATCTTCACCAGGCTGACGTTCCCCAGGATGGCGGTAAGCAGGTTGTTGAAATCATGGGCCAGTCCGCCGGCAAGCAAGCCCAGCGATTCGAGCTTCTGAATCTTCTGCATTTCCTGTTCCATACGGTATTGCGCCGTGACATCGCGGAAGACGAGAACTATCCCGATGGTCTTGCTATGCTGGTCATTGATCGGCGCGGCGCTGTCGGCAATGATGATCTCGGTGCCGTCCTTTTTGATGAGCGCCGTATGATTGGCGAGCCCGACGATCTTTCCGGACCGGAGGACCTTCTCTACGGGATTGTCGCATTTTTCCCGCGTGGTCTCGTTGATGATGTTGAACACATGGGTGAGCGGCTTTCCCATGGCTTCCTCATGGGTCCAGCCGGTGAGCTGTTCGCTCACTTTGTTGATCAGCGTGACGTTCCCGTCGATGTCCGTGACAATGACCCCGTCGCCGATGCTTCGCAAGGTGACCGCCAGGCGCTCCTTTTCAGCGGCCATTGCTTCTTCCGATTTTTTCTTTTCAGTGATGTCGCGCGTAATACCGAGCAGTACGGTGACCCCGTCCTTCTCGTTCCGGAAGGGGACCGCACGGGTCTCGAGCCAGAGGCGCCGTCCCCTCAACCCGACCATCTCGAAGGTGAAGGTCCCCGAACCGCCCTCGCATACATCCTTTGTCAGCTTCAGGAACCCGTCCCGGTACTCCGATGTGACCAGGGGACAGACGCATTTCCCTTTGACCTGTTCCAGCGTGTCCGCTTCGATCATGTCCAGCCCGGCCCGGTTCATGAAGATCAGGTTCCCCTCGGCATCCACGATCTTTACGCATTCCGGCTCTGTTTCGATGATGGAGTTCGAGAAGATCTCGCTCTGTTTCAGCAGCTCCTTTGTCTGAGCAAGCTCATTTCGCAAGCTGACGAGGGAATACTGCCGCCACCCGGCCATAAGAGCGATGGTGAAGAGTACAGCGCTAAAAACGATCACAGGTTCCATGTACGACGGCTCCTTTGAACAGCCCTTAGGGAATACAAAGGGCATGGTTAAATTGCTTGAGCTGGCAATAAAATTCTTTTTCCCGCAGAGCCGCCGGGAGATCATACTTAGACCGTTTACCACAAGTACTTAGCTTTCCCTGCGTCCCAGCGCCTCCGCGCGAGTCAGGTTTTGATCTGATCCATAGCTCTTCCCCTACGTGGCCGTTGTTGCCCGCGCGCTCTTTCCCGGCATTAAGAACGCAATGACCGCCGCAGCGACGAGCAGCACGGGCACATCGCCGTAGAGATGCCCCATGTGTTCCGGATATGCAACTGCCTGAATTGCCATGATCCCGCCGTGGACGACGCTTGACCAGACCGCGAACCAGATGAGGCTGCGATGGTCGGCAGGATCTTTGGCCGCGATCATCAGGAACACGCCGAGCGTCGCATAGATCCCGATGATCATCTGCAGGTACAGCGAATGGCCTTCTGCGTGCCACGCCCAGCCTGACGGCCAGAGAATGGTCAGCGGATAGACGCCAAAGGTGCTGAAGGCGCCGGTCACCAGCAAAGCGATCTTGAGATACTTGCTCCGAGCTGTTTCGTCCATGGTAGCCTCCTTTTCAATTTACTGATTGCGGATTGAAATGCTTACGGATTTATAATATTCAGCATTCTGCCCACGTGTCACCTAGAAACAATATCCCCGATCGGGTCAAGTCAGGCCCGATCTTGAATTGCCAGAAAAGAGACCGGAGCCCTGAGGTCCGTTCCTTCAATGTATCTTTTTGCTTTGTTCATTGGAGAGGTCGCTCTCCACTCCTGCCTGGTTATAGGCCCGGACGACAAAAAAGTAATTTCCCGCGGGAAGATTCTCGAACTTCCATGCGGTCACCTTGCCGACGTCGACAACGTGATCATACTGTCCCGCGGTGTTGCCATAATAGACCTTATACCCCTGCAGATCGGTCAACAGCGTGTCATCCACATTTTCTGCGGGCGCGGTCCAGGCAAGGGTCGCCGTGCCGGCAGCAGATGCAGGGGGCGCGATCGCACTGCCGCCGCCACCGCCGCCGCAGGAGGTCATCAGGAGCAAGGTGAATAGCCAATATACCGGTACGTTGTTCTTTTTCATCCTGTTCCTCCTCAAAAGGTCTATCGCACGGGATGAAGCGTCGGCGGCTTGGGCCGGAGTCCTGTGGTGAAGGTCAGGTCATCTCCGTATGCCGTGCCGACCGCGCTGCCTGCGTAGGCCCTTACATGATAGGTGGTGGACGGTGTGAGTCCGGTAATGAAACTTGTAAATGCGGCCATTCCCGCTCCTTCGTCCGTGCAAATATCCGCCGTCGTCGGATCGGCTCCTAAACTCCAGCAAATGCCTTTGGCTGTCACCGCGGAGCACCCATATGAGGTTACGGTGCCGCGCCCGGAGGCTGTTGTTCTGGTTATTTCGACGACCGGTCCCGTCAGGACAGTCGGTAAGACCGGGGCTCCCAGGGTGGTGAATGGTTCGCCCGTACCGTATTGTGTTCCCACTGAATTGGTGGCGTAAGCCCGCACGTAATATGTCGTGAGGGGCGTCAGGCCGGTGAGGGCTCCTGTAAATATGCCGGTGCCGGTCCCGTCGTTCGTACACGTATCCGCCAGTGTCGGGTTCGCTGCAGTGCTCCAGCAGATCCCTCGCGCGGTCACCTCTGACCCTCCGTCGGAGAACACGATGCCTGCGACAGAAGCAATGGACGTGCAGATCCCATCGGGAGTATAGTTGCCGACCGTCGGCAGGGACAGAACCGGCATTCCATTCGTTATGAACTGGACATCGCTGCCGTACGCCGTACCTTCCGAATTCACGGCGTATGCCCGCACATGGTACGTCGTACCCGGTGTGAGGCCGGACAGGGAACTCGTGAAGGCACCGGTCCCGGTACCATCGTTTGTATGGATATCTGCAGTGGTCGGGTCCGCGGCCGTGCTCCAGCAGATCCCCCTGGCCGTTATCGAAGACCCGCCGTCGGTCGTGATCGTGCCGCCGCCCGTTGCGGTCGTGGTTGCGATCCCGGTTATGGCCGTCGTAGTGACCGTGGGAACGGCGGCAGAGGTAAATACCTTTAAACAGACATTGGTGTCCGCAGCTACAGTCGTCATATCCGTCCAACTGGACCCGGTACTGCCGCCCAGGTAGCTCTGTCCGGCGCCTGCCGTGGCCAGGCTGTTGTACCCGGCGCGCGGCTTCTCCACTGCCACGGGGTAATTGTACCCGGGCGTGGTGAGCCGGACCACGACGGAGAACTTCTGTCCTGCCGTGATCGCAACGGGTGTGGAAAGCGTGATGGTGTGATAACCGGCCGATGCGATCGTGCCTGACGTGCTGCCGCCGGTGAGCGTGCCGCTGGTCGGAAGGGACGCAACATTGGTGTAGACGTATACTATGTACGTCGTAGAAGGCGCCAGCGCGTAAAAGCCCGCTGCCGTGACCTTCGCATTTGCCTGGGCAGTAAAGACGTTTGCCATCCACTCGGTGTCCGTAGACCCGGTACCGTAGGCACTCGACATGCCGAGCGGATCATACTGGTACATTCCCCGGTAATTCGCGGTCGGCTCAGCGTCATTGAATACGACGCTGGTCTTGCCGAAGTTCATGTCGTAATAGGAAACATAGAAATAGCCGCTCTCTCCCCATCCCGCACCCCAGCTGTTCTTTACGATGAACGCCCCGTTCCCCGGCGGGGTTATCGCGAATTTCGAGCTGCTGTAGCTGTCGTTCCAGCCGACGATCGTCACTCCATGATTGTTGGATGTTTCAGTTGTGTTGTCGTAGTAGGCGTAATTGGCCGCTTTATAGTAGGTGACCGATGAGGACGACATGAACATCGACGTTGCTACGGCGCCGTAGGTCATGATCGCCTGTTTGATGTTCGTATTGTCCGTGGGGCCTGTTCTGTCGGGAATGAACAGCACTTCCTGCATATGTTTCTGGACCGTTAACCCCGAGGGGGAAGAGCTGGAAACTGCATTATAGGGATCGTCGGCCTCGTTGATCGGGCCGCTCCATCGCGATAAGTAGGCCGTGGACATGATATAGTTGCCCCCGGCGCAGGCCCCCTGATCGAATCCGCTCGTGTTCTTCAGGTTGTTCTCGGAAAGGTCCCTGGTCTCCGCGATAAGAAGGCCGGACTCCAGGGATGCCATGGTGCCGAAGGTCCAGCATGATCCGCAGGTACCCTGGTCTCTCACGGCCGTCAGTTTGCCGGTCGTGCGCAGATCGTAACTGCCCGGCACTGCATACAGAAGGCCACCCAGGGGTTTTGCGGCCAGGCGGGACAGATGGGACAGGTCGACGGGCGACGGAATGAATCCAAGCCCATGCCCGTCTGCAGTCAGGTTTTGAGCACGGGAGGTCTGGACCTTCTGCTGGTAGCGTCCAAATTCAGGATTTAACGGCGCGCTTTGGAATGTTTCCGATTCCTGGGCAAAAGCGGGAGTTACAACAAAGAACATTGCGGCATGCGCGAGGAGAACTGCAAGGAACGCCCGCACACCATTACCCCTGGTCAAACAGATCATACACTCTCCTTGTTACCGATGCCGCTGATCGCTGCTTGAGGAACGCTGTTTTCAACGTTACGTTCACGCGAAAATGCGCCTGATGATTACAGCCTCCGACAATCCTGCTTCCTACAACATCTTTACCGTGCCGTCCGGCAAGGTCGTGACAACGGTCCTGGCCGGCGTTTCTCCGTCGCCTTCATAGATATACTCCGTTCTCACCAACTCCTCTTTGGACTCGTCGGCTTTGAACATGCGCATCAGAAAAAGTCGGCCCTGCGAATCGTATTCATAGGTCGTGTAGGTGACGAGCTGCTCGTCGTTTCCGAGCATTACTTTTCCCATTTCCTGCACTGTCGTCCTGATGCCGTCGGCCACGCCGATGATAAAACCCCCCACCGTACCCACAACAACGGGAGTAATGATCACCGCGAGCACCACGACCGCAGCATCGTTGTGCTCGGGCGGCCCTCCTGCGTGCCCGACGAGTTGCAGCGTAGCGGCAGAACCCATTGCGCCGCCCCGGAACCCTTTGCCGGTCCACTCGTAGACAACTTTCAAGGGCTTTTGAAAGTCCGCGTCCGGACCAACAACGATATCGAAGGATGTCGCCGGACGGTCGTTCACGAACTCGGCAAGGGTAAAGTGGCTGCCTGCATTGGTGGGGCGGTTCTTAAGATGGCTCGGAAACGTCGGCAGGCCCTTGGCTGTGTATTCGATCTGCTGCACCAGGACCT
>JBGQDI010000152.1:0-6154 GCA_041495765.1 Nitrospirota bacterium | reverse complement strand
TTGACGATATGCATCATCCGGCTTGTTTCACCGATAAGCGAGCGTCTCCCGAAAAGCGCAGCAAGGTCCAGGACAGGCAGCAGCTGGCCCTGAAATTCCGCTACTCCCAGCACGATCTCTTTTGTTCCCGGGACAGGGACAAAGGGGAGCACGGCAAGGTCGTCCTTCATCTCTTCCTGCGGCACGGCATGGCGGGTCCCCAGGAAGGAGAACTCGACGACCTCGGCATCGGTCTTCCGGAACCGAGAGGAGAACTGCGATGCAGGGGTAAAGGCAAGCGTTTCTGCCGTCAACTCCACCGCGGCGTTTTCGGCCGCAGCGAACACGTTGTAATCAACGAACAGACAGATCTTCCCCTTGACGAGGGCAGCGGCTGGAAGACAGGGACTGGCTGCGATCTTCGGCAGGGTGAGCATAGCAAGGTCCGGGCCTTCGACGATACCATGGTCCTGATCAACTGCAATACCATACCGGGCTCCAGGCGGCCCGGCAAAGAGAACTCCCTTCCTTCCGGCCGTCTTCTGACAATCCAATAATGATTCCATCTGCATCACCGGCACTGCTGCGCCGTCATGCAGGACGACACCGGTAAACCGCCCTGACCTGACCGGGAGCGCTGCAATGTCGTCGTCCCCGATGGTCGCATAGGACGTTTCTGCCGCGTTGACGCAGAACCAGGTATCGCCGATCGAGAGGACCCTGACGCTGCGAAGGTCCGACAGATCACCGGCGCAGGATGTCGGCCCCGGTTCCGGAACAGGAAGTTCCACCCCCCCCTGCTTCAGACGATCATGAAGATGGCCGATATTAATGATGGGGATCAGTGAAGTGCCGTGAACAGCGCCGGTATCTACGACCGGTGTGGCAACGACGGCAGGGAGCGGAAGCACGTTCTCGGGAGGACATTCATACTCTTCGACCCTCCCTTCTACGCAAAAACCGGCAAGCTTGTCCTTGGTATCGATGAGGAGAAAAACCCCATCCTGGGGAGCCGTCAGGGAAGGACAGCCAAGGCAGGCGCCCAGATCGGCAATGACCGCAGTGCGGTCTTCGAGGATCGTGATACCCGCGATGACCGCAGGGCTGCGCGGCAACAGGTGAAGGGGTTGTGCGTTGATCACGGAAGGAACAGCATCCTTCCATACACCATACCGCGCACCGTTGAAATTGAGCAGCAGTAGTTTTGCCATTGGGCCAGGGGGGGCGCTCTCGATCACCTATCACCGGGTGCATCGTTGCCGGATTTTGCTGAATCGTAAAGTGCAAACTGAGCAATCGGCATCTGGAATTTTCAAGCCTCAGAAATCGATGGATACTCAAGACTTTTCCGACAGGCAAGGTCTTATTGCATCTTTTAGCAACCAGTGGTGAAAAACACTATACCAATACGAATTTACCGTAAAAAAGGGAAAAAGACAAGCTACGAGATAGAGTATTTTTTTATAAAGAGGGAATTGGTTAGCGTTCGGTTCCGCAATCGCCTCCTTTTACGCAAACTGATCGGGCCACCAACGTCACCCGGACCAACGCAAGAGCTCCTGCGTTCAGGCTTGCTCGGAGAAACAAATTCCTGTATGATAAGGCCTTGTTTCAGCGAATGAAAAAAGCGGGCCACGGAGTAATTAAGCGTCTGTCCGCCAGGCTCAGACCTTGGCATTGACGCTTATCAAAATTTCGAGACCGCCCTTTGAACGAACAGCAATGACAAGCGCAGCACTGCATGACGAAACAGGGCAAATTCGCGAAATACGCTTTTATAAGGAGATCTCCTGCCGTGAAACAAAGAGACCTGAGAGTCTTCTTCCTGATATTTACCGCATCCGGATTCGCCGGACTTATCTACGAATCGGTCTGGACCCACTATCTCAAACTTTTTCTCGGCCACGCCGCCTATGCACAGGCACTGGTGCTCGCCGTTTTCATGGGGGGGTTGGCCCTCGGCTCTCTGCTCTGCTCAAAATATACGGAACGGATCGCTAATTTACTGATCGGATATGCTGTTGTCGAGGTTATCATCGGGCTGTGTGCCGTTTTCTTCCATCCCCTCTATGTCCGCTTTCTCGACAGCGCTTACTCGACGATCATTCCGATGCTGGGATCCCCGCTTGCGGTGGCGACTTTCAAATGGACCTCGTCCAGTCTCTTGATCCTTCCCCAGTCCATTCTGCTCGGCATGACATTCCCGCTCATGACCGCTGGCCTGATACGGAGGTTCCCCCAAGCCCACGGCTCGATCGTCGCCATGCTTTATTTTACCAATAGCATCGGAGCAGCGGTAGGCGTTCTGGCTTCGGGGTTCCTGTTCATTGGATGGGTCGGCCTCCCGGGAACGCTGGCCATCGCAGGCATCATCAATATTGTGGTGGCAACGGTGGTCTGGCTTGAGAATAAAGAGCATAAAGCAAGCCAACCCGGCGTTCGAAGGTCCATCGATACCGCTCCTGCGAAGCCCGTGGCCCCCGCTATGTATCCGCTGTTCCTTATGATCGCCCTTTTGACCGGTCTTTCGTCCTTCATTTATGAGATCGGCTGGATCAGGATGCTCAGCCTCGTCCTGGGCTCCTCAACCCATGCATTTGAGCTCATGCTGAGCGCGTTCATCATGGGCATTGCTTTCGGCGGACTCTGGATCAAACAACGCATCGACTCGCTGCGTGATCCACGCCGCTTCCTTGCCCAGGTCCAGATCGCCATGGGAATACTGGCGCTCGCGACCCTTCCGGTCTACGGAAGCACGTTCAACATCATGGCATGGCTCGTGAACAACCTGCCGCGAACAGAAACAGGATATTTTCTCCTTAATCTTTCGAGCCACGGGCTGGCACTTGTCGTCATGCTGCCGGCCGCTTTCTGTGCCGGCATGACCCTTCCCCTCATTACGACGGCGCTCATGCGGAACGGCAACGGCGAAAAAAGCATTGGTGCGGTCTACGGTTTGAACACCATCGGGTCCATCCTGGGCGTCTTCATAGCCGTCCACCTGGCGATGCCGCTTTTCGGTCTCAAAGGCATGATAATGCTCGGGGCGGGTATTGACATCGCCCTGGGACTGGGGCTCATTTGGTGGATGACCCCCTCTCGCCGGTCCGCCCTTGCCTACGCAGCCGTGGGGATCGCACCACTCATGCTCACGCTGTTCTTTGTCAAACTGGACCCCAATAAAATGGCGTCAGGCGTTTATCGGTATGGGACCTTTCTCGATTCACAAAAACAAGAAACCCTTTTCCATCAGGACGGGAAAACCGCTACCGTATCGGTAACAAAAGACTCAACGGATATGATCATCAGAACGAATGGGAAACCTGACGCTGCAATTCAGGTTGCCGGGGCCGGGCACACAACGGACGAGGAAACGATGGAACTGGCCGGCGCTATGGGTGCTATCCTCCGGCCGGAAGCAAGGACTGCGGCCATTATCGGGTGGGGCTCGGGCCTCACCACCAACACGTTGCTTGCCGCTTCACAGATCGAGAGCCTCGATACCATCGAGATCGAGCCGGAAATGATAAAAGCGGCAGCTCTCTTCGGGCCGCGGGTGCGGCTCGCCTATGACGATCCCCGCAGCCACCGTCACATAGAGGACGCCAAATCGTATTTTTCCCACTACGGCACGAAATACGATCTCATTATCTCGGAGCCGTCCAATCCCTGGGTCAGCGGAGTGGCCAGCCTTTTTACCCGGGAATTTTATTCGCGAATACGGCAGTATGTGAACGATAACGGCCTGTTCATCCAGTGGATCCAGCTCTATGAGATCGACATGCCTCTTGTTGCCTCGATCATGAACGCGCTTTCCCCCTATTTCTCCGACTATGCCATTTACTCGACCAATGGGAAGGACATCCTCATCATTGCCAGTCCTGCCGGGACGATCAAAGAGCATAACGCCTCCTTTTCCTCCATGGGTAACCTTGCACGCGAGTTGCACAAGATCAATGTACTGGAGACGTCTGATATCAGTATCCGGCTAATCGGGAAAAAAGCGGTTCTCGCACCCCTCTTTGAGAGTTACCCTATAACCACCAACTCGGACTATACGCCCGTCGTGGATCTGTATGCCGTACGCAGTCGTTTCTTCCGTGCAGCAGCATATCTGGATTTTGAAAATCTTGCGGTGAACCAACTGCCGGTCCTGCAAATGCTGGGGAAGCAGCATGCCGATCCGAACATGGCTCAATTAACATTCTCAAATTATCCAAAAACCCGGATGATCTATTTTTCAACTGCGCTTTATCAGTATCTCATGCAGGGGAAATGGAACTGGGCCCATCAGGACAGCCCCATGCTTCCGGCAACGGTACGAAGTTCGGAACAGGCAAGGCAAGTGCTGACAAACACGTGCACCGAGGAAAGTTTCAAGCAATCATGGTGGCCGGTCATGTTGAACCCGGTTGCGCGTATCGTCCCCTTCTTGTCAGCAACGCAGCAAGCATCCCTTTTGCGCGCCATTGAAACATCACCGTGCTCAAAAAGATATTCTGCTTCCAACCGCGAGTTCCTCTTGCTGCTCGCGGCAGTAGGAAAACAGGATCCGGCACGCATGGTCCAGCTGTCGTCGAAACTGCTGGCGGAATTGGACCCAAAAACAACAGATGCTGACCTGCTGGATTACGCTCTGTCCGCAGCCATACTTGGGAATCTATCGTCAGGCAACGTCCAGCAAGCCCGTCAATTATGGGACAAATATGGTTCTCTTTTGCCAGATAAGTACGCAGAATCCATAACGATGCGGCTCTTGCTTGCTCACCTTGCTTCTCCACAAGAGCATTAGACCGGATCTTTATGTTCTGCCTGATACGCTGAACGAATGGGGCAGGTGGTCGTAGCGAACCTGTTCTTGGCAATGGCGGGTACTGACGTCTCGAGCGTTATATTATGGGGATCCTCCGTCGACGTTACAGGAAACCTATTTAGCGGTCTTCCGCGCTATAAACTCTCTCTCATCCTCCGTTGTTCTTACCTGTTCATCGAGCTTTGCATCGAGGAGCTCTGCGAGGAGTTGCTTGTAGCGAGGCCCCGGTGGGATGCCCATGGCCTTGAGGTCCTCTCCCGTCAGCGATACCGCGACACCGCGTAAACGGGTAAAGTAGAGTGAAATATACTTTCTGGCCCGGTCCTGTTTTGCCTTCGCCATCATCAGCAGGATCGACTCGGCAGCAAGAGGGTGCAGGAGTTCGTACACCCTGCTCGGTGAAAGCAGCGGTTCACGGGACAACAGGGGGAGTACGTCACGACAGCTTGACCGCGCCAGCCGGACACGTTCCCGCACCCGCATCGGCGCCGCCAGCCGTTCGAGCGCCTCTTCAGCCTCGGGGCCTTTCAACCGGTCGAGGAGCCCGAGAAAATAGACGAGCCCCTTGTCCAGCGGGATGTCGAGGTAGAGCAGCCTGAACCAGGTGAGAGCCTCGTTTAGTCCGTCAAACAGTCTGTCCGTGTTCGGTGTTACCGTAAGCGCCGGGTGGATGAACTTCAGCAGGTCGAGCTCTTTCATACGCTTCAACCCTTTGATAGGCTCTGCTTCAGCGAACAGAAGCACCAGTTCCGTATAGATGCGCTCGCCCGTGAGCCGGTCAAAAAGCCGCATGGCAACGGCGGTCCTGATCATGTTGTGCGTATGCTTGCTGATCTTGAAATCAAATCGTTGTTCGAACCTGACCGCCCGCAGGACGCGGGTCGGGTCCTCCACAAAGGACAGGTTGTGCAGCACCCGGATCGTTTTCTCCTTGATGTCGCGCAATCCGCCGAAAAAATCGATGAGCTCACCGAACCTTTTCTTCTGCAATCGAACTGCAAGAGTGTTGATCGTGAAATCGCGACGATACAGGTCCTTCTTGATGGATGACAGCTCGACCGTCGGCAGTGCTGCCGGCGATTCATAATACTCAAGCCGTGCCGTGGCGATGTCGATTTTAAGCCCTTTCGGCAACACTACCATGGCGGTCCCGAACTTCTGGTGTGTCCTGAGCCGGCCGCCCGTCTTGTTGGCAAGCAGGCCGGCAAAAGTGATCCCGTCGCCTTCGACCACGATATCCACATCGAAGTTCGGTACACGGAGGAACAGATCGCGCACGATGCCGCCTACCAGGTACACGGGGAAACCCGTTTCCTCGGAAACTTCGCCGACGATTATCAAAGCATCTCGAACCTCAGCGGG
>JBGQDI010000151.1:0-6191 GCA_041495765.1 Nitrospirota bacterium | reverse complement strand
CTTGTTTTTTCCGGCGTGTTCCTTTTCGCGAGCCTCGTGCCGACGAGGTCATAGGCAAGAGGCATGGCGGCGACATTGGTAAAGGTATCGACCGTGGACATCTGGGAGGAGATGATGCCGATGACCATGAAGACAGCGAGCCCGATCGGCATTTTGGAGATGAAGGCCGAGATGATCGAATAGGCCTTGTCATCGACAAGGGCCGCTGCCGCGCCGTTGACCGGCGGGAAGGCGACCAGCGCACAGAAGGCCGTGATGGAGGGAAGGACGATGATGAAGGTCGTAATGAGCACAAGCCCGAGCAGCGCGCCCTTCATGGCCTCTTTCGTGCTCTTTGCCGCCTGCAGCCGGAGGATCAGGTCCTGCTCGGTCATCCATCCCGGCAGATAGCCGATCAACAGGACCAGGGGAAAGAGGGAGCCCAGGAAGAACAGGTTGAAGGTCTCGCCTTTTGCCGCAAAGGGCGGCGTTGTCTGCCTCAAAGCCCCGATGATGTCCCCGTTGCTTGCGCTGTTCGCTGCCATGACGGCGGTGACGGCAAGGACGATCATGAACAGGGACGTGAAGCAGAACTGGAACACGTCGGTGGTCACGACGGCGCGGAAGCCGCCGAGGTAGACATAAATGATGATCGGTACCACCAGCAGGGTCATGCAGACCCAGGGCGCCACGCCGAGAAAGGGGCTGAGCAGCCTGCCGGCCATGAACAGCTCGGCCTGGGCCCAGGAAATGAACACAAAAGCCGAGAAGATCGCGATCAACTGCTTTGCGGGCAGGCCGAAGCGTTTTTCGATGGCCTGCGGCACGCTGAGCGATGGCAGCCTGCGGACAAAAGGAACGATGGCCAGAATAATGAAGCACAGGATGAACCAGGGGATCGGCAGGATCCAGAGGCCCGTGGCGCCGTACATGTAGATCTGCGACATGCCGAACCCGATCCAGCCGAGCATGAGCCAGCCGGCCGTAATGGAGACTCCGAGCCAGAGCCCGGGCATCTCGCGTTTTGCCATCCAGAACTCGAAGATGCCGTTCTGCTGCGTATGGCCGAGGTGCTTGCGGTAGATATGCACGCCGAGGTAGATCATGACCGCTGCGTAGGTCAGAAAGGCGGTCCAGAAAAAAGAGGTGTTCATTGGGATCTCCCGAGGTCCTTATTAGAAATTCATGCCCATGGTCACGCCGTAGACTGTAGAGCTGTGCAGTTTGACATCTTCCTTGGCTCTCGAAGAGAGCGGGAAGTTGTACTGCACCAGTGGTTGGGCCGTGTACAACTTGGCGAAGGGGATGGTCATGCTCGCCTTGACGGATCCGTCATGAAAGTGGCGGTACAGGTCTCCGCTTCTAGTGCGGAATGGCTCGGAATCTCCGTACTCATATCCGGCAGATGCGCCGAGATCCAGGGTCGTAGCGCCTGCAATGGCAACGGAGTGCGCCAGGGCCAGGTTGATATAATAGGCATGGAACTGCCCCACATCCCGGTAGACTGAGAGCGTCGGTTTCGCGATCGTATCAAGGGCGGCGCTGACGAATAGCTCGCTTGTTTCTGCTGCGAATTCCGTGCCGTAATAAGCATAGCCGCCGGTGAGCGACAGTTTGTCGATTGTCTTCGTATAGCTCACGGTCACATCGCCTTCGTTCATGTTCCTTCTTCCGGGTTTGGTTGGAACAAAATTGTCCGTCGCATGTTCATTCGAATCATAGTTTTCAAAGAGACTAGCAGATACTCCGTTATACGTGATCGTCTCGGTCGGCTGGACGATCAGGCTTTTCTTGCTGAATTGATACCCTCTGAATACATACTGGTTCAGGAATGCGACAGAAATAGAAGCTGTTGGCTTCGCGTCCTCGGCAAAGGCCGCACCGGCGAAGAGGGGAAGCATGATGGCTATGGATAGTACAACTTTTTTAATACGGCTCACCGTTGTAAATCTCCTTTTCGTTATAGATGTTTATGAACATCATCCCCCTCACCCAGCCCTCTCCCAGAAGAGGCGAGGGTTATGTAATAAATAACCCCTCCCTTTGATGGGAGGGGTGAGGGGAGGGTGAGCTTCAGGTATCTGCGGTCCTCGTGCGGGGTTATCCCTTGGTCGCCACGAGCCGGGTCCTGCCGAAATTGCCTGCCCGCGCCTTCTCGAGCATGAACATCATCTCGCCGCCCATGCCCTGCATCATGTTCATGTCCCAGCCAATGATGCGCAGGGCGTCAAAGGTGAGTTGCTTGGTGAGCATGTCGATGTAGAGCTGGATGTGGTCCGCGAAGTCGGAAGTAAGGTCGTCCGACACTTTTACGGTAAAGCCGTATTTTTTGAGCAGCGCTTCGTAGCCCTTCTGGCTTTCCATGTAGGGGAACTTCATGAACCGGTTAATGCGCTCAGCGTCCGCGTCGGACAGGCCCTTCGGCCCTTCCACCCAGTCGGTGAAGGCGATGGTGCCGCCCTTTTTGAGCACCCGCGCCGCTTCAGCGATCTCCTTGTCCTTGTCCGTCACATAGCACCAGGCGTCCTCGCCCCAGACCACGTCGAAGGTAGCATCAGGCCAGGGAATGGCGGTCACGTCGCCGTACTTGAGCTCGATGGACCCTTCCATACCGTCCCGTCTGCACCGCTTGACCGCTTCGTCGACCATATGCTGCGTGCCGTCGAGGCCATAGCCCTGGACCTTGAAGTTCTTGACCAGGAAACGCAAACCCGCGCCGAGCGCGCTGCAGAGGTCCAGCACCTTCTGGCCTTCCTTGATCCCGGCTTTCTGCGCCAGCGCCATGGACGAAGCGAATCCGCCCACATGGATCTGCTCGCCCATGATCATTTCCCAGAGCTGGCCTTCGGGGCCCGAATAAACCCCATTTACGTCTTTCAGCGTAACGTCGATCTTCTTCATTAAACGTACTCCCCCCATGATTTGAACAACGAATTAACTTACCCGGCGCTATGACGCGAACAATAGAGACGCTGAGAGCACGAGACAAAGGGCAATGAGCCCCAGTATGAGAACCGTTTTTGCGATGCGCATGGTGACGACCAGACGATAGAGCATGGTAACCTCCCTTGAATACATAGCGGTTTTTTAATTTCAACAAAATTACATGGTTACCATACGGTATGTGCGGGAGAAAGTCTAATTGTCGTTATTTATGCAGAGGGAGGGAAGATGAGGGTAAAATTTATAGGTCCGCGGTGTTCGGAACATGGCGATCCAGGTGCAGGATCTGCGTGCAGATACATCGGCAGACCTGGAGCGCTTTTCAGGGGCCCGGCGTACCGGGTGCGTTCCTATTGGATGAGCGATATCCTTTGCGCCAATTGAACACGGTCGATCAATCCGGTATTGCCCGTATTCACATAAGCCATCTCCTTCTCTTGCCGATCGGCAAGCTGCCAGGCTTTCTTATGCAGGTGACGCGGCTGCTTTACGACCACGCGGAACTTGCCATCCTTATAATTGACCGGCATAGCCACGCCGGCCTCGCGCGCTAAGAGGTCTGCCTGCATCAGCGACCACTCGCTGCCGGTGGTGAACCCGATGCTTTGCCCTACCGGGAAACCGGTTGCAAAACCGACCAGTAATAGAACGATCACGAATGTTGCCCGGGTGATGATCTTAACCAGTATGGTCTTCATTGCGTCCTCCTTTTCCAGCTGGTACTTTGCCGAGAGTCAGCCTGCCTTCATGAGGCTTTTAGAAAACGAATAATACCCAGTCGTTACCCAGTATATAGCAAGAGTGTTGCCAGAATTAAATACTCGGAAAAATAAGGGGTTAAAATGGTCCTGTATTGCCGTCGGAGAAATGTGTTCATTCTGGGTGAGCCATTTTGACCCGGTGTGTCATAATGCTGGCAAAATGGTAAGGGTGGAATAGGTCAGGTTACAGACATCGTGAACAAAAGGATGTACCAGGGGAAATAAGGGCACTTCACGGCGGGAATGACCACGTTAGAGTATTCATCAAGAGATGAAAGGTTTTACGATGCTCCGTCCAGGTCTTCCTCCACCGCCTCTGGATAATGTTTTTTCAGGCATTCATTGCAGAGCCCATGGGTAAAGTCCACATCCAGGCGGGCATTGAAGTATTCGGCGACATCTTTCCAATATCCTTCATCATTCCTGATCCTCTTGCAGTGCATGCAGATGGGCAGCAGGCTTTTCAGCTGGATCAGTTCGCTTACGTTCTCGATGGTCAGCAGTACATAGTGTTTTTCGTTGTGATGAAAAGGAGCGGCGGAGACCAGAAGATGGAGCTCGGTCTTTGCAGCGCCGGTGCCGAACTCCATCCGCGTGCCCTTGCGGAATGTTTTTCCTCCCTGGACGGCCATCTTGATGGAATTCCTGATCACGCAGTCCTGGCAGGCGGGTGCCCTGCCGCAGCCTTCGGGGACGTCCAGCGAATGAACGCAGTGCAGCGCCTCGCCGCCCCGTTTATGATGGATCTCCTTGATGTCGAGGCCGAGGCCGTTGGACGCGGTAGTGTTGAGATGGAGTACGCGGACATCGTCGTCGACGATCACCAGCATGGCCGGTATGGCGTCGAAGACCTCGCGAAGGAAGCCGGATTCTGCAAGCAGATCTTCATCCATGTTTTTAACCCTCATTGAAAACTCACTATACAAGGTTCAAAGGTTCATAATTGAGTCTTGAATGTCAGATCTTGCATTTGTCATTTATTGGGCAGCTTCTCCGTCAGGAACTGTACGAAGGCACGGTAGTGCTCGGGGAGCGCACGTTTTTTATTAATGATAACATAAAAAAGCCGCTTCATCTTTACGCCCTTGATGCGGATCTCCTCGACGCGGCCTGTTTTGATGTCATCCTTGATCACGAACCGGGAGATGATCGTTGCCCCCAGCCCCGACTTCACCGCTTCCCGGAGGGAGTCGGTTGAGCCCAGGATGGCCTTGATGTTCAGGGCCTTGAGGCTGATGCGATGGAGGAAATGGTGCTGGTCCATGCTCTTGCGGGAATCCGATTCTTCCTCACGCATAAGGAGCGGCAGGGTGAAAAGCTTGAGCGGCGATATTTCCTTGTTCTTGATGAGGCCAGGCGCCGCAACGAGCACGAGTTCATCACGGAACGAGTGGACGCGTTCGACCTCCCGGGCGTTCTTCAGGTCGCCCACGATACCGAGCAGCAGTTCTCCTGCAGCGACCTTATCGACGATCTCTTTCGTGCCGTCGATGGTGACCTGGAAAAAGACCTCGGGAAAGTGCTTGCTGAATTCCGCTGCCAGAGGCGGGACCACATAGGACCCGGGGATGCTGGTGGCGCCTATGCTCAGAAGCCCCTTCATCTCCTTTCCTGACGACGAAAGGTCGGTCCTGATGTCCTTCAGCTGTTCAACGATCTGGCCGGCCTTCGTATACAGGAGGTCGCCTTCTTTCGTAGGGATCGTTCTTCGTCCCACCCGGTCGAAGAGCTTCACCCCCAGCTCTTCTTCAAGCTTCTTCACGTGGATGCTGACCGACGGCTGCGTGAGATGGAGCTCCTTCGCAGCGAGAGAAAAGCTTTTGTTCCGATAGACCGAAAGGAATACCTGCAGCTGGTAAATATCCATGTGCGCCTCTGTTATGGGGCCGTTGTGCTCAGGTTCAGTCCGATCACGCCGATGATGATCAGTGCCATGGAAATGACCTTCGTTACGGTCACCGTTTCCTTGAACCAGATGAACCCGATGACCGCGATCAGTGCCGTTCCGAGCCCTGACCAGATGGCATAGGTAACGCCGATCTCAAGCCGCCTGAGCGTCAGGGAAAGAAAGATGAAGCTCAGTCCGTAGCAGGCAAAGGTGAGGACGGTAAAGAGCGTCCTGCTGAACCCCTGGGACAGCTTCATGAAGGTCGTCCCACCCACTTCAAGACAGATCGCGATCACCAGGAAAAGCCAGCTCATGGTTCTCTCATCCTTTGCGTTTTTTTCTGTTGATTCGTACAAAGGGCATCCTACATGATTTTGCAACTGAATGTCAATCCAAGCTTCTTTTCGTCACAGGCTGCCAAGGGTTGACAACGGGCGCCCGTATAGAGTAATCTTTATTTGTCAGATAAAAGAAAGGAGCGCCCACAGGCCATGAAGACACTTTCCCGCGATGAATTTCGAAAGCATTTTCCGTATTTCCTGGCATGTCCTGACCGGCTGGTTGAAGAGGTCCTGGCGGTGCTGCGACCCCATCATTTTCAGAAGGACCAGATGGTCTTT
>JBGQDI010000150.1:0-6214 GCA_041495765.1 Nitrospirota bacterium | reverse complement strand
GCCTTGATGCCGGTCTGGAGCGATTCACGCACCGACTGACGCTTTACGATGCCCGGTGCGATGACCTCGATATGGCGGAATTCCTTCGAGGTGATGGGGCCCTTGCCGTCGATGGGTTGGCCGATGCCGTCCACCACGCGGCCGATGATGGCCTCTCCCACGGGAACTTCGGCGATCCTCTTGGTCCGCTTGACGATGTCTCCTTCGCGGAGCCTTGAATCGTCTCCCATGAGCACCGCGCCCACGTTCTCTTCTTCGAGGTTGAGCGCCATGCCCATGACGCCGCCCGGGAACTCCAGGAGCTCTCCTGACATGACATTGTCGAGTCCGAAGATCTTGGCGATACCGTCGCCGACCGTGATAATGGTGCCTACTTCGGCGACCTCAACGGTCTTCTCGAAATCGGTTATCTTCTTTTTTATGATCTCGCTGATTTCCTGTGCTTTGATCTGCATTGCTGCGCTCCTTCTGTTCCAGAGGATTATCTCGTTAGTTCATTAATTGATTGCGCATCTTGGAGAGCTGGTTCTTGATCGATCCGTCGTAGACCGTGCTTCCGATCTGCGCCTTGACACCGCCGATCAGGGAGGCGTCGATCTGGGTGTCGATGTCCACCTGCTTGCCCGTCAGCGTCTCAAGCTTTTTCTTGATCTCAGCCAGGTCGGCTGCACTGATGGCCGCGGCGCTGGTCAGCTTCGCCATGGCGCGGTTCGTGCGCTCTGCCAGGATCTCGCGGAACGCCTCGAACACTTCCTTGACGTATCTGATCCTGTTCGTTTCGGCAAGATGCTCCACAAAACGCCGGGTGACCTGGTCCATGTTCAGCTTAGCCGCGACTTCCTTGATGACCGACTTCTTGTTCTCGGGGGTGAAGACGGGGCTGGCAAGCAATTTCTGCAGTGCCGGAAGACTGTCCACGGCGCTGACGAACGCCGCGAGGTCGGCCTGGGTCTTCTCAACGGTCTTCTTCTCCTCGGCGAGCTGCACGAGGGCTTTGGCGTATCTCTTTGCAATGACTCGTATCAACCCCGGCCTCCCACGTTCGAGATATATTCCTTCACAATGCGTTCATGGTCTTTGCCGCCGATCTTCTCTTTGATCATGCCTTCTGCAAGGTCGAGGGACAGAAGCGATGCCTCGGCTGCAAGCGAGGTCTTGGCCTTCTGCAATTCGATATCGATGCCCTGTTTCACCTGGGCCTGAACATCCTGGGCCACCTTTTTGCCTTCTTCGATCAGGGACTGTTTGTCCTTTTCGCTCCGGGCCTGGGCATCAGCGACCATCCGCGCTGTTTCCGCTTCGAGGTCCTTGATCTTCCGTTCCATTTCCGCCAGAGCGGCCACGGCACGCTCGCGGGCCTCTTTGGACTCCTGCAGCGCTTTTGCGATATCGGCGGTACGGTTCTTGAAGAAGTCCTGGGCGGGCTTCCGCATGAAATAGATGACCACCCCTGCGATGATCGCAAAATTGACCAGCCGCGGCAGCCAGTCGCCCATGAACGTTATCGCTTCATGAGCGCCTTCTTCGGCCTCCGATGCAAAGGCCACCGAGACGGTTACGATCGTGAGCAGCGTTGAGAACAGCGGCATGCTTTTTTTCATGGTCTATACCGCCCTTCCGAGCAACTTGGAGGTAATGTCCTGGGAGAGCCGCCCTGCCTCTTTTTTAAGGTCCGCCTGCGCTGCCGCAGATGCGGCTGCTATTTCCGCACGGGCCTTGTCCATCATTTCGCCGGCCTTTGCACGCTCGGCAGCGATCATCTCGCGCTGGGCATCGAGGCCCTGCTGGTAATTGGCGTTGTAGGTTGCGGCGGATTTTTGCTTTGCTTCGGCCAGGGAAACGTTATACTGCTCGAGCAGGCTCTGCATACGGTCCTGTGCCGACTTTGCATCGCCAAAAGCGGAGCTGATGTTCTGCTCCCGCTCGAGCATGACCTGCCGAATGGGTTTAAAAAGAATGAAATTCAGCACTACGAGCAGAACGATGAAGTTGATGAGCTGGTAGAGCAGTGAGATATTGATGTCTATCATAAGCGGAGGCGCCTCTCAGAACAGAGAAACATCTGTTTGTTGTTTATAAGTGAAAAAAAACTAACACATCGAAAAATTAATGTCAAGATTTTTACCTATAAATAATATAAATGGCCGGAAGGTTTTTGATTATAGAAAAGGATAAAGGGTGCGGAATGCCTTGAACACAGGCATGCGGGAAGGAGGTCGTAGGGCGCAGCGTTCACCGGGTCCAGCCGCTCACGACGCCAGCCCTTCCTTGAGATAGGCCAGCGCCTTACTGCTGTCCACAGGCCGCGAGAACAGGTATCCCTGTCCGAAATCACAGTGCATTGCTTTGATCAGGGAAAGCTGGTGGGCGGTCTCCACGCCTTCGGCGATCACGGCAAGGTTCAGGTCGCGTGCCAGCAGCATGATGGTGCTGACGATCTGCTGGTTCTCTCCGTTCTCGCCCATGTTCATGATGAACGAACGATCGATCTTGAGCCCGTCGATGGGCAGCCGGTGCAGGTAGCTGAGCGACGAGTAGCCGGTTCCGAAGTCATCGATATAGAGCCGGACGCCCAGCGCCTTTAGCCGTCCCAGCATGGCGACCGCCTCTTCGGGATTCTCGATAATGACGTTTTCCGTGATCTCGAGCTTCAGACTGCCGGGATCAAGCCCGGTCTCCCGCAGGACCTTTTCCACATAGGTAACGAGGTCCGGCTGGACCATCTGCTTATGAGAAAGGTTCACGCTGATGAACTCCCCTCCCTTGCCGGCCTGGCCATGCCATTCCTGCATCTGCCGGCAGGATTCACGCAACACCAGGCGGTCGATAGCCACGATCATGCCGGTCTCCTCGGCCATCTGGATGAATTCCCCGGGATTCAGCAGGCCCCGCTCCGGGTGGAGCCAGCGGACCAGCGCTTCATATCCCTGCAGACGGTCCGTTGCAAGGGACACGATCGGTTGATAGTACACCACGAATTCCTTCCGTTCGACCGCACGGCGAAGGTCGGTCTCCAGATGCAGCCGCTCGAGGGCATGGGCATGCATCCCGGGCTCGAATACCGCATACCGCGCATTGCTGCTCGATTTCGCCTGGTACATTGCCGTGTCGGCATCGCGGAGCACCTGGTCGGAGAATGCATATTCGGCTGCGCTCAAAGCAATGCCGATGCTCCCGGTCGCGAAGACCTCGTGGCCGCCCGCTACGTTAAAAGGGGCGGCAAGCGCGGTGCTGATGCGTTCGGCGATATAGACCGCGTTCCCCAGGCCGCTGATATCCTCGAGGAGGATCGCGAACTCGTCCCCGCCGAGGCGCACGACCGTATCGCCGGGGCGGACACAGGCGATCAGCCGCTGTCCGATCGCGATCAGCAGCTGGTCGCCGGCGGCGTGGCCGAGGCTGTCGTTGATGACCTTGAAGCGGTCGATATCGAGCATCAGGACGGCGTAGAGGTAGTCCTTGCGCCGATTGCCGATCCCGATCGTGTGCGTCAAGCGGTCCACAAAGAGCTCCCGGTTAGGCAGACCGGTCAGGGAATCATGGAGTGCCGCGTGCAGCTGCTGCTTCTCGGCCGCGATGCGGGCGCCGACCTCCTTGTGGAGCCACTCGTTCGTAGCGGTCAGCTCGGCAGTGCGCTCTTCGACCTGTGTGTGGTAGTCGCGCAGGCTGCCGCGCATATGCTCGAAGGACCGGGCCAGGTCGGCGATCTCGTCATGACTGCGGATATCGAGGGTCGTGTCGAACTTTCCCTCGGCAATATCCTGGGTCGCCGCTTTCAGCCTCTGGATCGGGAGGGTGATCCGCTTCGACAGGAATACCGACAGGATGCCGCCGAACAGCACAATGACGGAGGTCACGAGGATCGTGGACGTGAGCAGTTGATGGATGCGGTTTCTCAGGCTGTCCTGCGTCAGGCCGAGCCTGAGGTATCCGATGATCTTTGTCTCCGGCCGAAGGCTCCCGCCGGGCAGCAGCACATCAGCGGCGCCGCCCGTACTGCCGAGCACCGGATAGAGGATCTCAAGATACTGCCGGTCATTGCGCATATCGGTGACATCCCGGGCAACGACCGTTTTTACCTGATTGATATCGCCGAAGGGGAACGCGGGGATCCCGGTCGCCTCCTGGAAGACCCGGTTCTCGAGCACGCGCCCCTCGAGGTTCAACACGGACACGTAGGCGATGTCGGCATCGGAGGAGAGCCCCTCCAGGACCGGAAGCAGTGATGCCCGGTCCTCGGTGTATACCCCATACTCGCAGTTCTTCGAGGTCGTGTCGGCGATGGTCTTCCCGTGGCTCAACAGCTCTGCATAATAGGTGCTGACCTCCAGCCGGACCATAAAATAGCAGATGCCGATGGACGTCGCGAGGATAAGAGAGATGGTCAGCAGGTTGAACTTTGCCGCCACGCCGAGCTTTTGTATTTTCCTTCGCATGAATACCGGCCTAATAGGTCTGACGGGCACCGCGGACCAGGTCTTCCGGCAGGGAGATCTTCATCTGGCGGGCGGTGAACAGGTTGAGCGTGTAGAGCACTTTGCGCGGCGCTGCGGACGGGATCGCCCCGGGAGCGGTGCCACCCAGGACCTTCTGCGCCATTTCCCCGCACTGCGCTCCCAGGTCTTCGTAGTCCCAGTCCAGGGAATAGAGCGCTCCTGCCTTCACCCAGGTTGCTGAAGGGCCGATGTAGGGGATATTGTTCCGGAACGAGAACAGGAGCACGTTCTTTCCAATGGTGGGAGAAAGGGTCAGGTTGTCCGCCATGCCCCATATGACGTCGGCCCGGCTGGAAAGGTTGTTCAGCGCAGCAGGAACATCCTGGGGTGTCCGGACCTCCTGCGCCTCGAGGTGCAGGCCGGCCTTTTTGGCGATCCGGGCCGCCTGCTCGACCCGCTTCTGATTTTCTTCAGGATTATAAATGATACCGACGTTCTTTGCCTTCGGCAGCAGCCGCTGCAGCCACTCCAGCTGCGTCTCAAAGGAGAACTCAAGGCCCACACCGGTCACGTTCGGCATGTTCTTCAGGCTGTCGGTGCGCAGCACCAGGCAGGCAATGATGGGAATGTCGTCGATCTCTTTGACCACGGCATCCGTGGCAAGGGAACCCAGGGAAAAAATGAGACTGCTTCCGCTCGCCTTGATCTTCTGGACCGCGAGGCCCGCTTTTGCCGCATCCCCGTCAAGAGTGTAGACCTCGTAGCCGGCCTGGACCCCCTGCTTTGCCAGGTAGGTATTGAACCCGCTGACCGCTGCCTTGTAGGGCGCGTCGTTCGAACTGATCAGCAAAGCGATCTTATCGCCCGCCGTCGCCGTACCGCTCAAGAGCAACGCCGCGCACACCAGGAACACCGCTGACACAATGAAGGAACTTTTTCTCATGGTTCTGTCCGCTCCCTGTTGATGGTTAGAATGCGTAGGTCAGTTTCAGCCGGTAGTTGCGGCCGTCCTGCTGGACCCGGTCGATGGGAGTAAGGTCCTTGGACACCGGGTCGCTGTACTTTTTATCAAAGATATTATACACGCTGGCTGACAGTTCGAATCGGTCGAGTACATGCTGGCTGAAGAAGGTAAGGTTCGCAACATGGAAGGCCCCCGCATAAGCACCGCCTTCGGTCTTCCTCCGGCTTAAATACTGGTCTTCGATCGATGCAAAGAGCTTTTCACTGATGACCGGGACCGTCATATTAAACTTCACCATCTGTGCCGGAGAATTGCTCAGCGGGCTGCCAGTCTGTTTATCCTCGGTCCTCTGGAGCGTATAGCTGATCCTGCCCTCAAGCCCGTTGCTCCATTTATTATCGACCTCGAGCTCGAACCCTTTAGCCGTCACCTCATCCTGGTTCTGGTAGAAGGTTATCCCCGGTACCGGCTCTGTCTGCTTAATGAGGTTCTTGATCGCATAATAGTAGCCGGAAGCACTTGCACGGAGTCCTTCTCCCAAATACTGCTCGTACACAACCTCGTAGGTCTTGATCTTCTCAGGTTCGAGCGAAGGATTGGGCAGGTTCACCGTACTCTGATAGAACCGTTCAAAATCGTTGGGGATGCGGAACGCGCTGCCATAAAGAAGCTTGATCGCGCTCTTTTCCGCCGGGTTGTAGATAAGCGCGAGACGCGGATTGGTGGTCCCGCCGAATGCCGAGTAGTGGTCATACCGGGCGCCGGCGTTCAGCACCAGGTTCTTTGCGAGTGAGACCTCGTCCTGCAGATAGGT
>JBGQDI010000149.1:0-6231 GCA_041495765.1 Nitrospirota bacterium | reverse complement strand
TCCCCCGCTCCCATTCCCGCGCAAAGGTCAAAGAGGTCAGCAAAGCGGCTATCACCATCATGATGACCGCGATCAGTCCGGGAATAATAAAATTGCGCGATTTAAGCTCGGGGTTGTACCAGACCCTGACGCGCGGATCGACGACCGGTATGATCCTTGCGCCAGACACCCGTTGAGCATAGATATCCGTAAGTGCGCCAATGTAACCCAGCGCGATCGTTGCCGTGTTGGAATCACTTCCGTCGACGATCACCTGAAGCTGGGCGCTCTTCTTCGTCCTGAGGTCCCGGGAGAAGTGCGCAGGGACGGTGACCGCAACCCGTGCCTTGCCGCTGTCAAGCCAGGTGTCGAGCTCCCGGGTATTTTCGGCGGAATGAACGATGCTGAAGTAGCCTGACGCGGCGAATTCTGCGATAAGCTCCCTGCTCATGCCGCTTTTATCGAGGTCATAGACGATCGTCGTCAGGTTGTTCACATCGAGTGTGATAGCATAGCCGAAAATAAGCAGGAGCAGCACCGGCATCAGGAACGCCATGGCAAGGCTCAAGGGGTCCCGGCGGATCTGGATCAGCTCTTTTTTTGCGATCGCGGTAACTCTGATAAGCTTCATGAGTGGCCTTGGGAATCAGTTGATTTTATTTCTGTCTTCTGTCTTCTATCTTCTGTCTTCTGTTTCCTGTTCTCATGCCGATTCGATCAGCGTCACGAAAACATCTTCCAGTGACGGTTCGATCTTTTTTATACTGCGGACAAGAAAACCTGCTTTACCCAGGTCCTTCTCGATTCCGGGGATGGCGGTCCCGGCATCTTTTACCGTCGCATGCAGCAGGCTGCCGAATATCGCTGATTCGATCCCCTGCTTTTCGAGCGTTTGCATGACCTGAACGATCGGTTCGGCCTCGATCTCGATCACGTCATAGGCCATATAGTTACTTCTCAGTTCGGTCGGCGTTCCTTCGGCAATGATCTTGCCGCGATAAATGAGGGCAAGACGGTCGCAGTAATCTGCCTCGTCCATATAGTGGGTCGTCACGAATACCGTTGTTCCGGTGCGGGCCAGGTCATAGATCAACGACCAGAAGTTGCGGCGCGAAATGGGGTCAACGCCGGACGTCGGTTCGTCGAGGAACAAGATCGTAGGTTCGTGCAGAATAGCGCAGCCCAGCGCGAGACGTTGTTTGTAGCCTGCAGGCAGTGTTCTGGTGATCACCCCGCGTTTGTCCCGCAAGACTGCCATGTCAAGGACCCATGCCTTGCGGACCTCTTTCTTTGCAGCAGGCACATCATAGATCCCGCTGAAAAAATTAATATTCTCTTCGACCGTAAGGTCGTCATAGAGCGAGAACCGCTGGGACATATACCCGATGTTCTGCTTGATCTCTTCGGCGTCCGAGATGATATCGAACCCGCCTACGGTGCCGCTTCCGCCTGTTGGCAGGAGGAGTCCGCAGAGCATGCGGATGGTCGTGGACTTTCCGGCTCCGTTCGGGCCGAGGAAACCGAAGATCTCCCCCTTCGCCACTTCCAGATCGATGCCATCAACCGCCCTGAATTCTCCGAAGGTCCGGGTAAGGGCCTCAACTTTAACAGCAATGGTCTTTTTACTATTATTCGTCATGTTCTTTAATCAGCAATCCGAGATATAGTCTCATTGCTCTACCATCGAAATAAAAACATCCTCCAGGGACGGCACGACCTCCCGGGAATCTTTAATAGGTATCTGATCAAGCTGCATGCGAGAGATGAGCTCGGCCGCCGTCTGGTCCTTCGCCAGTGAAATATGCAGCCGGTCTCCATAGAGGCTGACCTTCTGAACACCCGGCAGAGTCCGGACCTTTTCAATGGCTGTACGGGCATTCTCGGTCCAGACCTCGAGCATGGACAGGCCCAGTGATGCCCTGATGATCTTCGGTTCACCCTCGGTCAGGACCCTGCCGTTATGCATCAGCGCGATCCGCGTGCACCGTTCAGCCTCGTCAAGATAGGCAGTGGAGACCATGATGGTCACCCCCTCCTGCAGCAGGCCGTACAGGATCTTCCAGAAATCCCTTCGTGAAACCGGGTCGACACCGTTCGTCGGTTCGTCAAGGAACAGCACGACCGGCGTATGAACGAGCGTGCAGGCCAGTCCGAGCTTCTGCTTCATACCGCCCGACAATTGCCCTGCAAGCCGGTCTTTGAACGGTGCGAGGTTGCTGAACTCCAGGAGCCGCTCCACGCGCGCCGGACGGTCCCGCTTCGGCACTGCATAGAGATCCGCATAGAAGAAGATATTTTCCATGACCGTCAGGTCCTCATAGAGGCCGAAACGCTGCGACATATAGCCGATCTTCTCCTTGATCAGTTCTCCTTCTGAAAGAATGGAATGGCCGGCCACGTGAGCATCCCCGGACAGCGGGTCCAGAATCCCGGTGAGAAGCCTCAGAGTCGTTGTCTTACCCGCACCGTCCGGGCCTACCAGGCCGAACAATTCGCCTTGTTTTATTTCCAGATTAAGACGGTCCACGGCAATCGTAGTTCCGAAAGCTTTGGTGAGATCGCTGGTTTTTACAACGGAATTGTTCATAGGTCGGTCAGTTGCCACAGGGAAAAACCTTTGACACGGAAAATCCGGAAAAAAACTACGATAAATGCGGATACGCCAAGGCTTGTTTCTGTTTTTTCTGTCATCGATCCGCCGTGTTCCGTGTCCACGCTCTGTTTATTGTCGCCGTAAAATTTTCAAAAACTGTCATTTTTTTGAGCAATTCACTGCCTTAAGTGCCCCTACTTCAATACTATCCTGACATCTGCCGGCATACCGGGCTTCAGTTCTCCATGTTCGTTCTTCACCTGCACTTTTACTCCGAATACGAGCTTGACCCTTTCTTCCTGGGTCTGAACGTTCTTCGGCGTGAACTCGGCTTCTGAAGAGATAACGCTGATCGTGCCGTGATAGATCTTGCCCGGATAGGAATCGGTCATGATCTCTGCCCGCTGCCCGATATTGATAAGCCCGAGCCTGCGTTCCTGTACATAGACCTTGATCCAGGGGCTTTCCAGATCGCCGATGGTCAGCACCGGGATACCAGCCCCGATTGTTTCGCCTTTTTCAACGTTCTTTCTCAGCACCAGTCCGTCAGAGGGCGCGTACAGCACCGTATCGCTGAGCTTCGCTTCGGTCGTCCGCAACGCAGCCTCGGCCTGCTCGTACTGGGCCTGCGCCATGTCTATCGCCGCCGTGGCGGCATCCATCTGCTGACCCGATATGACCTCTTTTGCGTACAACATATGCGACCGTTCATCATCTTTCTTTGCCTTTTCAAGCGCTGCAGCCGCGCTTTTACGGTTCGCACGGTTCTGGGAAACGACAGCCTCATACTCGGCGCGATCGAGCACTGCTACCTTCTCTCCCTTCACGACCCGGTCGCCCTCATCCGCCAGAAGCTCCACGACCCTGCCCGCGACCTTAAAACCCAGGCCTACTTCGGTCACCTCAACATTTCCTGAGAGCACAAGAACCCCCGCATCCTCACTGTTGCTGAAGCGGCGCAACAAGACCGCTGTAACGACCAGCGCAAGGAGCACTCCGACGATCATGATCTTTTTCTTCATAGGGACCTCCTGCGGGCCGGGTGTTCGATCGCTATGCAGGCTGCGAAATTCTTCCATAATTTCATTCCTTCGGATTTCAGCGGGAAGGAGAACCCGCTTAAGGACCAGCGCAGGACGAGGACCTGGACCATGCCGATCAGCATCGCCGCCAGTGCCCGCCGGTCTACATCCTTGCGGATCGCTCCCTGGCGTTGCCCCTCACGAAAGAGCTCCTCCAGTCCCGCTGCGTAGACCTCAATGTTCTTCAGGAACTCTTTCTTCAATTTCTTATTATTGATATGCATTTCCTCGGAAAACCCCAGGCGCGGGATTCCCTCGTTCTTCTCGATGAACTCAAGATGCAGAAGAAATGCCCGTTTCAGCTTGAGGACCGGTCCGACCCGGCTGGCAAGAACGGTCTCGAGGTTCTTCCGGATAGCGGCTCCAATGCCTTTTCCGGTCTCGAACAGGATCTCCTCCTTGTTCTTGAAATGACGGTACAGGTTGGCTTCAGAAACACCGACTTCCCGCGCGATGGCCGAGGTCGTCAATCCGCCCACGCCCTTCTTTCCGACGATCTTCAATGCAGCCTGGACGACTTGCTCGCGCCGCACATCACTGCGCATCTTGACGACCGGTCTTCGCATCACGTAGCCTTCCTTCCCATGTAAGTTAAGGTTCACTTACATTATAGAGAAGCGGCCGGTCACTGTCAAGACGGACATATTCCTCTTGTTTTCATCCTGGAGGTATGGCATATTCCTACCTGATGACCTGCCTTACTCCTGCAAAAAAGACCCTTCTCTTCCCGGTGGAGAACAGGAAGGCGCTCCTTCTCCGGATCCGCCCCGGATATTCCCTGGTCCTGATGACGGGCATTGTCTGTTTGGCGCTGCTTACCTCTGTGGTCAAGGCAGACAGCAGTCTGCCTGAAGCCAGGATCGTCGAGATCAACGATGGCGACACGGTGGTCATCAACATGGACGGTAAGCGCTACCGGACCAGGCTCATCGGCATCGACGCTCCTGAAATGGGCCAGGACCCCTGGGGACGAAGAGCGAAAGAACATCTGCGGGAGGTGGTCAAAGGATCGGGCCACACGGTCCGGGTGGGAACGGACCTGACGAAGTACGATAAATATGGCCGCCTGCTGGCCTATCTCTGGCTGGACGACAGAACCTTGGTCAATGAACTGATGCTGAGGGACGGCTATGCGGTCCTGTTCACGGTCCAGCCCAACAGCAAGCATATGGACAGGCTTAAAAAAGCGCAGCATGCCGCGCGGGAAGATCGTTTGGGCATTTGGGGGAAGGACGGACTTACTGAAAGACCCATCGATTACCGGAATACCCATCCTCGGCAGTGACGGGAGCAAACAGCGGCACTGCCTTCAAAATACCCGGAGCGATCAACGGTAGGAATTGTACATGGGCAGTTTCTTGAAATGCGGGTGTTCTTCTGGGTTGTCAAAACCAACCCACGTAACAATATTGATATATTTTACGATGTCCTTAAAATTTATTTTATGGTTATCCTTCAGAAGAGCTACCTTATCAAGGACCATTTCCAATGGTGATATCGTCACGATCTCCGGAGCAAAATAAATATTATTGAGGTCGATCTTCTTGCGCAGGCATTTTGTGAAATCGTCAAGGCATTTTCCGATGTAACCACCGCCGATCACAATGTTCTTCACCTCGATCGCCGACAAAAAACCCGTGAGCACATCCAGGTTATTCTTATCGAGCGACCCTTCGCCCCACGATGCGGATTCGAGGTATACCACGGATTCCGAGCCGTTCGTTATTTCATTTATAAACCTCATATACTCGTCGACCCCGGGAACGTACCCATAGGCCAGGTGATTTCGGTAATCCCCGGGCAGTACCAGGATGACCAGTTTCTTTTCCACTGACATGAACTGGACGAAATCCTTTATCAGCCGTTCCTGTTCGAGATAGACCGTCAAGGTCTTCTCATGAGCAGCGATCGAGTCGGAAAAACGTTCCATGATGTCTTTTGCCGGCAGCACCCGGCTGTCTTCGGGCGATGACAACACCTTGCGTTCAATAAAGAACGGGAAAAAACCCGGATGGACGACTATATATACATCACCGTCATAGAGGTATTTCTTGTAGCCAGCGGCCTCCTCTTTCGGGATGTCGTTCAGTCGCCGTATTTTTAGCGAGCGGTACGCGTCCTTCAGCCATTCAGGGGATTTTTTAACGGTCCTGTCCTGAAGGTAGATCTCTTCAAAGACCTGCTTTACCCGTTCCCGCTCCTGTACTCGTGCAGCTTTCTTCTCATCTTTCGATATATTCTGTTCCAGCGCAAGGATGCTGTCCGGCAGAAAGAACAGGCCTCCCAGGCAGAAAATGAACAAAATAGACGATCGCAGCATCTCGACAGGCCCTCCAGAAGGTGTTGTATCCGATCTACTCTCGGAAAATTCGCTTCATACTAGCCGAATATATCAAGAATTTCCATATTTTATTTTTTATACCGCTCGCCTGCAGGCCGGGCGGATATCCCTGCGTTCTCCGCTGCATAATAGGGCCGCTCTCCTGCGCAAATATCTGGTTTGATACGAACCAACGAGGAGTTGACAACTGTATCAACTCACGTATAATTTCAGCTGTCATCTTTCGCCAAGGAGCC
>JBGQDI010000148.1:0-6363 GCA_041495765.1 Nitrospirota bacterium | reverse complement strand
GTCATGGTTGCGGTTGCGGGAAGTACCGTACCGTTCCATACGTTCCTGATGTAGGTGTTTGCGCTCTGGTTGAAATCAGCAGGAGCGGCGACACCGTCATTGGTTACCGAGGGCGTTGACCACACGAAGTACGCGCTCGGTGAACCTGCGAAGTTGGGCATCAGTTCACTGGTCGTATCTACGGGGGGAGTGAAGACAACATCGCTCCCGTCCTTCTTGAACTTGAACGTGATGGACGGATGATTGTTCGACGTCGTGACCTTGCTGATCACCCACGTAAATTTAGCAGCTGTGCCAACGGTAGCTGAAACCGGTACCACGCCTGCAGCCGCAACATACTCTGCATTGGTATGGGTGTTAGTGCCGCCAAGGCCAAGCCTCGGGTCGCCCGGGTCGGGTAAGGCTACTGCAATGTGGAAAGATGCTATGGCTGCCGAGCTATGGCAACCGGCGCAGAGGTGGTCATCGGTCTGAATACCGCCCGGGTGGTTGGTGCCGTCTGCGAAGTTCACATCGTTATGGCAAGAACCGCATGCTTTTCTGGTCGGCTTCGTCTGCCAGTTGCCGCCATCAGTGCCTTTATGGCACCAGACGCAGTTCCTGATATCCTGCGGGAACGTAACCTCGTTGAAGGTGCCGGTCAGACCGGTTTCGATCGCCGGAAGTCTTTCGCCCATATGGATCTTGTGAATGAAGGGCGTAAAGTCCACGTTCGTGGTCGCTGTCTGGCCGGATATCACGTTCTGCGGGGTATGACACATTACGCAAGTCTTGGTGTCCGTGCGCGAACCGAAATGGCCACTAGTGTTGTTGCTGCCATACTGAATCTTATAGTGGCACTGGTTGCAGGCTGCGATGGTGACGATATCGCGCGCACTGGTCGAAAGCGCAGTACCGCTCGAGGGGATGAAATCAAAGGCAAAGTTAACGCCATTGGTGTTCGTGAACTGCCCGAAAGCGGCACCGGTGATCGGGTTGATCGGGCCGGCGTAAGCGCCCGGCGTTTTACCGACAATACCGGGAACCACAACACTGCGCACGCCAACGACGATACGGTGCGTCAGGGTCGCATTATAGACGACCGATGCGGGATTGTAGAAGGTCGAGCCAAAGGTCACGGTGGAGCCGGACTTGATGTTCGAACCAAAGGTGACGACATAGGTTCCGTCGAGATTGTCCACGACGCTGTAACCCTGTCTTGTCAACACACCGGTATTGGCATCGAAGACACTGACGGGGTCTGCTGCCGGCCTGAAGGAGCCCGTAGAAGTGGACGAGCTGGTTATGTAGTTCATCCAATAGGATGCGCTGCCATTCCCATCCTCAGGTATGAGCTGGTCGATATGAAGAGCGAAGGTCCTGAGACCGCTGATGCCCTCATTGGTGTTCGCATTGACCACCTGGAAGGTCACGACCGGCTTGTCGCCCTTTGTGGAGACGCTGAGGATACTGCCGCCCAGGGGGATGTTTCTCAGGTCATCGAAGGTAAGCGTGCCGGCGTCCACGGTCCCTACGGTCGGCTGTGCACTCTTTCCGTTAATACCGTTGCTGCCGTCGCTGCCCTTGCAGCCGGCCAGACCCATGCTGAAAAGCATGGCACTGCATACGAGCAAAAGCATGAACTTATTTGTCAAAGACTTCACTTTCATAAACTTTTCCTCCCTTTCGGTTTTTAATAAAAGATCCGCAATTAACTGCGTACCACTATTCAGTGATACTAATTATCTACATCCTATTTACCTCCTTTTAGCACCTATATTTTCAATAACTAAAAACCTTCGATATATTTTTTTCTTCGCGTATATTATTGCAATGTCCATACCAGTTATATAACAAGCAATCACATCATAAAAACAACAGGCTGCACTATTGTTGATATACAAATAGCTCCATCATGGTGAAATGACCTGAGCGCACATGGTTATTTCACCATGTCCATTTATGTGATATTATATGCGCGTTTACTTAACTATTTGATCTGAGATCTGCGCACTTATTTGCCAGTAGTAGCATATATTCCATTAGATTTTTTATGAGCCAGTTATTTACACACGTGTCTAAACAAAAGGTCTTAGCAGGATCACTCAGTCCAGCCTTTACTACGTGGGCTCGCTATAGGAAGGATGCGCCACCAGGTCCAGTAGGTGCGCCAGATAACGCCATTTTCGCTGATACCTATGGTCAAACAGCCGACCGCTCTGGTTTTTTAACCAGACGGAACCGGATAAGAAATCGGTACTCTCTGTCATAAGGCTGTTTTATTGAGGAATTACCTAAGCGCGGTTTATGGGAACGGGAATTGCAGAAATAAAGAGGAATGTATCCTTGAGGAATGTCAAATTATGACAAAAATCTTACTGGTTGATGATAAAGAATTGATCCTTTACTCACTGTCCAAGATGCTCAAACATGACGGGGCCGATGTAACGACGGTCATGAACGGGAAAGATGCGCTGCATGAGATGCAGAGAACATCCTACGACATCTGTTTTCTTGATGTGCAGCTCCCGGACGCGAACGGTCTGGAACTTATGAAAACATTCCGGGAGCTGTCACCAACGACCAGGGTCATCATCATGACCGCGCTCTGCCTGAGCAACGAACAACAAGACTATCTGCATAGCCATAACTGCCGTTACCTGCCCAAGCCCTTCGAGATCGACCAGGTACAGTCGCTCATCGCGGAGATCTCCAGTCAGCAAAACATTGCAAGCCAGGCATAGCCTTCCAACCCGCGAAGATCAATAGGGGTTCCGCAGGCCTGTCGTTCCGGTCCTATTCCAATCCGTATTTTTTTACCTGATACCTCAGCGTGTCATAGGTGAGGCTTAACAGTTTTGCAGCCTGGGCCTTGTTATGCTTCGTTTTTTCGAGCGCCTGAGAAATGATATCCCGCTCCAGGTCCTCGAGAGAAATACCGGAGTCGGGTAGAAGAAAACGTCCATCCCCGGATACCCCCGATGCCAACAGCCGGCCCGTCAGCGTAGCAGGCAGGTGCTCAGCCCGGATATCCCCCTCGCTGCCGAGCACGACCACTCTTTCGACGCAATTTTTCAGTTCCCTGATATTCCCCGGCCACGGATAGGCGAGCATGATCTTCTCTGCTTCCGGCGAAAGGGCGGTAATCTCTTTTTTATTGTACTTTCGGGAGAAAAAGGAGATGAAATGCCGGGCCAAAAGCAGAATGTCCTCATGCCGCTCCCGGAGAGACGGCATGGTGACATGAAAGCTGTTCAACCGGTAGTACAGATCGTTCCTGAAACTCCCGTTCCGGACCTCTTCGGCAAGGTTCCTGTTCGTCGTTGCAATGACCGTTATGTCAATGGGGATGTTCTCCGACCCGCCCACATGCCTCACCTGCCGCTCCTCGAGGATCCGCAGCAGTTTGCTTTGAAGGGCAGGCTGCATTTCGCCGACCTCATCGAGCAGGATCACACCGCCGTTGGCGAGCTCGAACACTCCCTTTTTGTCCGTTTTGGCGTCAGTGAAGGATCCCTTCTCATAGCCGAAGAGCTCGCTCTCCAGCAGGTTCTCCGGCAGCGCGGCGCAATTGACCGCGATATAGGGCAGCCGCCTCGGTTCGGAGGGGCCGTGCAGCATGCTGTGAAAGTGTCTTGCCAGCAGTTCCTTGCCCGTCCCGCTTTCGCCGGTGATGAGGAGGCTTGCAACGCGGGCGACGGCCAGTTTTTCCACCGTAGTGGCCAGCTCTTTCATCGCCCGAGATTCGCCGATCATCTCCCGTTCGAAAGATTCAGCATGGACCTTTCTGAGATAATCCACTTCCCGGGTCAACTGCACCTTCTCGATGATGTTGCGAAGAAGGATCTTCACTTCTTCGATGTTGAACGGTTTGGTGAGATAGTCTGCAGCACCCAGCTTCATCGCCTTCACTGCAGTCTCGGCTGAATCGTCGGCGGTCAGCATCACGACCTGCGTGGCGATCTTTTGCTCCACCAACTCCCGAAGGATATCGAGCCCGCTCCGTCCGGGCAGGTTGTTGTCCAGCAGCACTATATCAGGGAACCAGGTTTTGATCTTGCCGGTAATACCGTCGGCTCCGGTCTCTACGCGAACGTCATATCCGCTGCTTTTCAGTGTCCGCGAGAGCATGGAGCCCATAAGCTCATCGTCGTCAACGATGAGGATCCTGTCATTAGCCTTCATCCCTGGCTTTTTTCCTTTCCCTGGTTACAGGCGAGGGACATGATGAACGCCGTTCCCCCTCCCACGCTGCTCTCAATGGCGATATGCCCCCCCTGCTCCTCGATCAAACGCTTGGATATTGCCAGACCGAGGCCGGTCCCGCCGGGTTTGGTCGTAAAGAAGGGCTGAAAGATCTTGCTCAGGACCGCTTCATCCATGCCCTTGCCGGTATCGGAAATAACGACCGTGATCGAGCAAAGGGACGCATTATAGGTCGTTTTTAAGTGCACCGTGCCGCCCAGGGGCAGGGCATCAACGGCATTCATGAGTAAGTTCATGAATACCTGCCTCAACTGCATGGGGTCGGCAATGATCTCGGGAATGTCCTCGGCGAGGTCCTTCTTCAGGTCGATCGTACGCGAACCGCCGGGCGATGACGGACTGTTCTGGAGCACCATCTGCGCGGCGGCATCGAGCACGGCGTTCACATCGGTGGCCATGAAATGCGGCTTGGGAGGCCGGGCGAAGTTCAGCAGGCCCTTTAACAGACCTTCGATGCGCTTGATCTCGTCAACGACCTTGAACAGCACGTCTCGGTCCTCCGGCATGAGGTAGGGCTCGCCGGCAAGGGCCTCCATGGTCACTTTGATCCCTGCCAGGGGGTTCTTGATCTCGTGCGCCAGCCCCGCCGCCAGTTGACCGGTGGTCCTCAGATGCTCGGTCCGTTGCAGCGTCTCCGCCGTCCGTTTTCGTTCGGTCATGTCCCGGTCGATCGCCAGGATATACCGGTGATTATCGAACTCGAACATGCCGGCACTGATCTCCACGGGGAAGACGGTGCCGTCCTTCTTCATATGATTGATCTCGGTCTTTATCCATTCCCCCTGCAGCAGGCGCTCCAGCCGCTCAGGGGACCGCTGAGCCGCATCGGGTGCATCGATGTCCTGGATGCGAAGCGTCAAGAGCTCCTCTACAGTATAGCCATGCATGGTCGCCGCAGACTGGTTGGCAGAAACGATCTTGCCTGCCCCCTCCCCCTCCGCATCGAGGATGAAGATGGCATCAGCAGCGCTTTCGAACAACAACCGGTATCGGCGCTCGTTCTCCGTTATTTCCCGCAGGCGCTCCCGCAGAGCGACCGCCATGTCGTTGAATGCGACCGCCAGTTCCGCGAACTCGTGCTTGAGGCCGGCAACCCGGAAATCGAGGTCGCCGGTCTTCAATTGCTTTGTTGCGGCAAGAAGGGTTTCTATGGGTTTGGCAAAACTGGTGAGCGTCATGAACCCGAAGGCAGCGACCATCAGCGGGCCGGCGATGACGAGCAGCAGCACGATCAGCTTCGAATTGTTGACCGCCTGCAGGGAGCGATCGGTCCGTTCACTGAGCTTCTGGTTGGTCAGCACGATCAGGGTGTTGACCTTGCTGATGAGCGATTCGCCGATAACGTGCGCCTTTTCGATATCTCCGTGAGAATGGCCGGCACGGGTGCTCGCGGCCAGCGCCTCGTTCAGCTGATAGATCTGGTGCTGCAGATCAGAAAGCCGTTCCAGCACGCTCTGCACATGGTGGCACGCGAAACAGGCGTTCATCGCCGCCTCCATGTTGTTCGCGTGGGTCTTCATCGCATCGACGCTTTCCGGATGGGTCGTTGTCTGCGAATACAAATCCTCCTGGACCTGGTGAATATTCAGCAGCAGATGCTCCCGCTGGATCTCCACCTGGTGCAGCAGGATCAACTCCTGCAGGCTCGATGAACTATGGCCGATGGAATATATGAGGCCTGTGCCTCCGGCAACGGCGAGGAGGGAAAAAATGCTGACTATGATAATAATCTTCTTTTTCATCTTGGGGTCGGGGCACTGGCCTCCGATTACGTCCTGGAGACATCACCTGATGGACAACGGGAGGGATGCCGCTCTCGCCTCTCTGATGCGTGTACTGCTTAAACGACCTCTGCTAACTTTGTTGATAGTAACCCAGATACCCACACACTGTCAACAGGGGGAACCGTGATGTGCGGCGTTTTCAAGCTCGCGTTACGAAGGCGGGGAAGCCTCGCGAGTACAAGCGGTCTGGAGGGCCGGGTGAAACGTGGATACAGGACCCTACTCGCTTTTTGTGCACACGGTCCTACCGGACCAGGCCGAAGAAGTCACGGATCTTCGAAAGAAGCTTGCCGGAAGCGTCCTTCCTGTGGCGTTCAAGAGCTGTGGCATCGAG
>JBGQDI010000147.1:0-6375 GCA_041495765.1 Nitrospirota bacterium | reverse complement strand
TTCTTCAGCAGTTTAATGATCTGCAGAACCTTGTCTTTTTTGTCCATGGGAGCTCCTGTATTCGGTTCATTTGTAACCACGTTGACACGGAGAAAAGCAAAATATCTTTGACACTGAAAAGGCCCATGATCTCATAGGGTCACCATGACCTATCATGACGACTCAGGTGAAAATCAGTGTCAAAAGAAGATCATTCCGCATCTCGGCGGGACCGGCTTCTGGCTGCTTTGATGCGGCTGAAAACAGCTGGAAGAAGAGCGAAGCAAGCCAGGAGGACGAACGCCATGAGCACCTTCGCCGAGAGGATATCTGCCGGGGAACTGATGGAACCGAGCTGGCGCCCTGCATAGGCGAATACGATGGTCCCGGGAACGATCCCCAGCGCCGTAGTCCAGGCAAAGGTCCTGAGTGGCACCCTGGTGAGTCCTGACAGAAAGTTGATGAGAAAAAAAGGGAAGATCGGGATCAGGCGAAGCGTGAGGAGGTAACGCCAGCCTTCAGCTTCCATCTCGCGGTTGAAGTGTTCCAGTTGTTGCTGATATTTATTCTGCAGCTGTTGCCCGAGCACAGAGCGCGCGAAAAGGAAGGCGAGCACGGCACCGGTCGTGGCACCCAGATTCACATAGAGCGTTGCCGGCACGGTGCCGTAAAGAAATCCGCCCCCCAGGGTCAGGATGACCGCACCCGGAACAGACAGTCCCGTGACAACGATATAGAGGAGCACAAAGAGGACGATCGAGGGCACATAATGATCGCCCACCAGCGCCAGGAGCTCTTCCCGGTGCCGCTTCAGATTGTCGAAGGTCAGGATCGATCCGATCGAGGACTGGTGCACGGCGACGATCATGGCGATGAAGAGGACCAGGAGCAGGATCTTTTTTCTATGCTTGTTCATGAGGTCTCCGAAGACCTTTCTTGGCAGAGCTGTTCATGCTTCTGACATCATTCTTGGGCAGGGGTGATGAAAAATCCCCAGAAACGCTGCCAGCGGTCATCGCGGAATTCGGTCAGCCCGAGGGTGATCGAACGGGTATTTTCGCGCATGCGGAACGTTCCGAACAGCCGGTCCCAGAACGAGAGCAGGCTCGTAAAATTCGAGTTCGTCTCATCTTGTTCCACGGAATGATGGACTCGGTGCATGTCGGGTGTCACCATCAGGATACTGAGGCCACGGTCCCAGGACCGCGGCAGGTCCAGGTTGCTGTGATGGAACAGGGTCGACAGGTTCAAGATGGTCTCGAACAGGACGAGCTGTCCGAAGCTTACACCGAGGACCGCGATGACCGGTAAACGGACCAGGGTGGAGAGGATGAGCTCACCCGGATGGAATCGGAGCGCCGTGGTCGTATCCATCTGTATGTCCGAATGGTGCGCCCGGTGGAAAAGCCACAGAAAGTGGATCTGGTGGTTTGCCCGGTGCCAGAAATACATCCAGACGTCGAAGAGGATAAAAAGAACCACGGTTGCAGCAGACGGTGAAAGGCGCAGCATATGGCGCATTCCGAAGGTATGGACCGCGGTCCAGGTCGTTATCTGCAAGGTCACGCCGGCGAGGATGACCCGGGTCAGAATCCCGTTCAAAAGCGCGGTCAGCACGTGCGGCAGGGCATGCCGGAGACGGGCGGTGCGGTCCCGGTAATGCGGGACGATGTCCTCAAGCAGAAAGATCGTCACGACAGCTGCTGCGATGATGGCGGGTTTCGAGGTCATGGTTGAAAAAGCAGGCCTTCCTGTTCAATAAGATAGCTCATGGTCCTTGAAGGGGCGGCTGGATCGCCCCGGTGCTTTTTGAAGAAGAGGTCGAGATCTTCTTTGGTATCGACATCGTGCAGCCTCTGCAGTAGGTGCACCCGATTGCCCTTTTGCATGAGTCTGCCAAGCGTCTCATCACAGACCGTGCTGGTGCTCCAAATGATATCGTGAAACGCCGAAGAAAGGAAGGTCTTAGCGGTGAAGCCGATGAGATAGTATCCGCCGTCGGCAGCCGGTCCCAGGACCGCATCGGAAGTGTCCAATGCAGCCATGGCTTCGTGGAGCACCGCTTTTGAAAGCTCCGGGATGTCGCTTCCGACCAGTACCGCCCGTTCATAACCTTCCTGAAAGATCTGTTCAAAAGCATGTTCCATGCGTTCGCCCAGATCATTTCCCTGCTGGGGCATATAAACATGATCGTTGCCAAGCCAGGCGCGGACCTCGGTCCCGGCACCGGGCGGGCAGAAACAGATCCGCCAGGATATGCCGAGCGCTCTTACCGTATCGATGGTGTCGAGTACGAAGCGTTCGTAGAGCTCCAGCGTTGCATCAGCGCCAATAGCTGATGCCAGGCGCGACTTTATCGTTCCCGGGAGCGGGGCTTTTATGAACAACAGGATGATCGGTTCGTTGTGCATGTTTGAAAATTGCCGGTGCAATTTTTTTAGTATTGCATAAACAACCGGTCAGTTCAAGGATAAACCCTGCGCAGGCCATTGATCGGGATATCGTTCCGGGGCCTGCTGGCAAAAGGCGCTATTTCACTATTTCAATATACTCCAGGTACGATACTGAACTTTCGCCGGTATTGTCGGAATCGTTCATCACCGCTATGCGCGCTATTGCCGGAGACTTTACTCCGAAAGCCTGCTGGTAATCATCAAGGATGTCGACCTCTTCATCCTGCCAGGTGCCGGCCTTTTGCGGCCCTTTTTCCAGGAGCACCATTTTTGCCTTGTTCGTATAAGGGCTCGTCAGGAATTTTCCCGGTTCATCCTTGTTCGCCCATACATAGCTCAGGCTGCTGTGGGGAGGGTATTCTCCGTAGATCGCTTTCGCCATGCCGTACTGCAGCTTATCAAATATACCGGCCGCTTCGGGAACGTACTCGAACATGATATAGATGCGGATCGGATAGTCGTCGCCTTCTTTGGTACGCGCATTTCCTTTTGTATAGACATTGCCGATCTTCCAGCGCCATTTCACCCGGGGATGCTCGTAAACGTTAAAGGCATCCTTGTATACGATGGCCGAGGCAGAACCGTTGCTTTCTGTTCTGAGGAGGTGGCCCTGGCCGATCATTTCGATGGTATAGGTGGAATGCTTCTTTATCTTGGGAAAGAAGAATGGTCTCCAATTGTCGAGGTTCTTGAAGTCCTCGCGGAACAGGAAGTCCCGCTCGCCGGCACCGTGGACGGAGGCGGGCATGCCGGCCGGCAGGAGCATAAGCGTGATAAGCAGCAGCGCGTGAACCGTGTTCCTGGTCATCGGTACCATTTTACCAGCTTCTCAGGCGGTACGCCTGCTCGATAGCATAATTGGAGCGCCCAGTTTCTGAAGGTGCAGTACAGGATCCCCTCCCGTTCGAAGCGGCGCGGGGAGGTTCGGACCTTTTCGGGGATGATGCAGATCCGGTCTCCCCGTGTTCTGATGCGGCGCATCAGCTCAACATCCTCCATCAGGGGGATCGCTGCGTAGCCGCCGATATTTTCGAAGTATTTTTTGCGTACGAAGATGGCCTGGTCGCCGAAGGGGATCATCGTAAGACGGGTGCGGAAGGCGACGTATTTCTCCGTGAGCCTGAAAAGATACCTTTTCGTGTCGAACCCCAGGTCAAAGGCACCTGCTACAACACGTGCATCTGCCAGCGCTGCCGCTATTCGTGTAAGTGCCTGGTGTGGCAGCCGGGTATCGGCGTGGAGGAACAGGAGAACCTCTCCCCGGGCCCGTGAAGCACCGCGGTTCATCTGGCGTGCCCGCCCCGGCTCCGAGAGCAGCTGTACGACGCCATTGTCAGTGATCGCCTGGAGCGTACTGCCGGCGGGGTCTCCGTCGACGATGATGATCTCCAATTGGTTGTCTTGCTGGAGGTCGTGAAGTTGTTTTATCGTCCCCTGAATGGTTCCCGCTTCATGCAGTACGGGCACGATGATCGAAATACGTGTTTGGATGCTCGCCATTTCTGCCTATTGTCCTTCTGCCATCCACTTTGACCTGATCTCTTCCACCCGCTTCCGGTTCACGCCAAGGTCCGATCTTCCCAATCGGGAGGCTGACCGTACGTTGATCGACCGGGCAGCCTCATCGAGGGAGAACTCGACATCATCGACAAAGCGAAAGAAGGCGCTGGTGAACTCGGCATGAAGGTAGTCCGGGGTCTCGGTGACGATCCGTGTGCGGGGCATGGCCAGCACGATCTTTTTAAGCTTTGCCATGGCTTCTGCAGGCGAGGAAGCATAGGGCAGGGCCGCAATGGCGTGTTCGGGGTCCCTGCTCTGGCTCGATACGCAGTTTGGCGAGGAAGGGCAGGGTGCAAGCCGGCCGTTCGGTGCGCCGAGGTTTGCAGGACGGGTGCCCGAGCAGGAGACGATGAGCAGACCGGCTGCGGTGAACAGGGTGACGGATAGAAATCTTGTTTGGTCCATAACGTCCTCCGGTGGAACCAGCATGGCATAGGAACCGATATGATCGCTTTTAGTATAGCTGTAGTTGCCTTGTGGGGAAAGTAAATTGTTGTGTTCGTCTCTTCGGGTATGTTAAAATCAGCTCGGTTTGCCCGGTACAGTGCCCCACCCGGCATTGAGGAAAGAGAGGTGCGAGCGTGCATAGTGGTCGCATACAAAGGATGGTCGTTCTTGCGGTGGCGGTGTTCACGCTGCTGATGGCCGGTGCGTGGGGGAGGCCGCCTATCACTCTTTCGCCCCATGCGGAGGAGGTTGCGCGCCAGATCGGGTTTGACCGGCAGGTCCTGATCATCGTCAAGGAGGAGACGCAGGAGCATATCCAGCGGCTCACGGGGTACGATGAGAACGATTACCAGATTATGGTCAACGGAATCTCGGTCGATGTTCCTGCGGACCGTTCAAACCAGCTATTGGCAAGGCTGCGTGCCCGGCTGAAGCCCCTTAACTATATGGCCTTTGTCGTATCGATCAATACCGGGCTCAAGCAGGACACGATCGGAGTCATTAAAGGGGCTGACCAGTATGACATCCTGCGGATCATGCAGACTAATGGCGATGAGTTCGATATCCTGAACGAGGATGTGGTGACCAGGCTCAAGGAATGGGAAAAGACCTTTTCCTTTGACATCGTGGGCGCCGACAATGACTGGGTGGAGATCGAGTTCAAGACCCTGCCCAAGGACCTTGCCGCCTTTGCCGAGGAGGTTTATGATTTCTGTCCTGATGCGGTGGACCAGGGGCCGGGCAGCGTCAGCGGATTGGTGAAGGAAATGCAGGCTACGCGGCGGTTGTTCCTGTGGTGGGATTAAGCTGCATTGCAGTAGGTCGGGGCCTGAGTAAATAAAAAAGGCAGACGGTTTGAACCGTCTGCCTGATAAAAATTACATCCACAATAACCGTTATCCGCTCCGAATAATGAATTAGCGGTATAGGGTACTGAAAACTACTTTGCTGCCGGGGCTGCCGGAGCTGCTGCCGGAGCTTCAGCCTTCTTGTCGGCCTTCTTTGCCTTCTTTGCCTTCTTTTCCTTCTTTGCCTTCTTTGCCGGTGCCTTCTCCTCCGCCTTCGCGGGGGCTGCTGCCGGTGCCTTCTCCTCTGCGAATGCTACGCCGAGGGTAAGAGCGAATGCCATTGCCGTGAACAATGCGATGATCTTCTTCATGTGGTTTCACCTCCCTTCACTGTTTGATTTGAACTGCCTTTATGAATGCGATTATTATAACGCATGTCCTGTCAATGTCAAGTACATTTTAAATGAGCTAAAATATTATTTTTTCAAGGATGTCGGTCCGAAGGCTGTTACAAACTGATGCAATATGCATATTTTGGATCGATCAGCGTTTTGTCAACCTGGCTGAGGCGTTATTCGCCGGAGCGCCGAAAAGCTGGTTTGTCCTGCAGCACTCTTCCTGAAAAATAGTCTATTCCGAGGACGCCGTTCTTTCAAAACGTTCACCGATGCCTCCGGCTTGCCGCGCAGTGCTGCAATGTGGTATAGTGCGGCATGATATCGGTCGTGCTCAGGGGCATAAAAGGTGTGCGGGTATATGTGCTTGCTGGATTACTTGCGGTAATTTCAGCGATCCATTATTTTCTCGGCGGGCACGGTGCCGGCCTGCTCCACAGCATGCTGGGGCACCTCTATATTATCCCGATCGTTCTTGGCGCTTACTGGTACGGCATGAAAGGCGGGGTCCTGGTCTCGATCAGCTCGACCCTGCTCTTTGCGCCGCATCTGTTCTTCCACTGGACCGATCCGTTCCTCGATGTCTATAACTTTGTCGAGGTGTTCCTTTTTCTGCTGCTCGGGGGGGTTACCGGTATTTTGAGCCAGATGGAACGTAACCAGCGGGCCCGCCACGAAGAAGCCCTTCTCCGCCTCGATGAGTCCCATCGGAAGCTAAGGGAGCAGACCGATATCCTGTTCCAGACCGAAGAG
>JBGQDI010000146.1:0-6518 GCA_041495765.1 Nitrospirota bacterium | reverse complement strand
TCATTTTTTGACAGTGTTAGGTAATATTTTACCTAAGTGCGTTGCATTTTTGACACGTTCTATTCGTCCTATCTACCCCGTGCAATTCGAAAGTAACGTTCCTTAAACTTCTGCGACGCTTTGAACCGCGAGTTCCTGTAGACAATGAGAATTGTTTTTTCTGATCGCGGCGACCGCGGAAAGAACGTATCTGTGCTAAAATTACGACGGTGGACGATGCGCTTTGCTTTATTGAACCTCCGATGAAATGATGCAATGGCCTTTTATTTCGGGCTTCGGCCCTGGGAGCGAGGACAGGTATGAAAAAGATCGTGCTTGCCAAAGAACTCCATCCCGTTTTCATGTCGGCAGTGCATTTCCTGCACCGCTCCGATATCACCGTCCATACGGTGGCAACCGCTGATGAATTGCTCACGACACATTTTGAACAGCGCGCGGTCCTCATCGTTACGGTGCTGGACCTCCACGGGATGCACTGCGAGACCATGATCAATGTTATCCGCAGGAACGAGGCATTACGGTCGGTGTCGATCATGGTGTTCTACAACGACGACCCGGTGCAGCGTGCGCGGAGCGCGCGATGCGGCGCCAATATGACCATGGCCTTGCCGGCGGAGCCTGCCTTGCTTGCCGCGCAGGTCTCCCAGCTCCTGAGCGTAGAACCTCGCCGGGCCTATCGGGTCGTCCTGAACATGGCGGTCAACGGCGTTCATAATGATAAGCCTTTTCTGTGTAATTCGGAGAACATCAGCCCCAAGGGTCTGCTGATCAGGACCGCAGAGGAGCTTGCGCTGGGGAGCCGGATCGCGTGTTCCTTCTACCTGCCAGACGGTACCCGCATCAGCACCGACGGTGATGTGGCAAGGGTCATCAAGAGGCCCGGCGACGCTTTGCATCAGTACGGGGTACGGTTCCTCAGTATCGCCCCGGAGGCTGAGGCTTCCATCTCGTCCTTTGTGCACAAATAGCTTCTGGATGTGATCGACCCTGTCCGCTTAAGCCCCCGTTTCCGGAAATGTCCCGCATCGGAGCTTCATTTTTTGCGCCCGTTATTGTTCGTTGGCCCTTCTGACGGTCCGTTTTCACCTTGCTTTTTTAGAGGAACTATATTATCTTATCGCAGTTCATATCTGCAATCTTTTGTAGCACCGGAACCGCGTCCCCGTATGCCTGACAAAGTATCTCCATTCAAAGGAACTCTTAAATCCCTCGGACTCGTTTTTGGCGATATCGGCACGAGCCCCATTTACACCCTGACGGTGATCTTCCTGCTCCTGAAGCCGACCGTGCCCAACATCATCGGCGTGCTGTCGCTCATCGTCTGGACGCTCATGCTGCTGGTGACCGTACAGTACGCCTGGCTTGCCATGAGCCTGGGCAAACGGGGGGAAGGCGGGACCATCGTGCTTCGGGAGCTCCTGGTGCCGCTCCTGAGATCGGGCCGGGCGGTCACCTTCGTCACCCTTCTTTCGTTCATCGGAATATCGCTCATCATCGGTGACGGCGTCATCACCCCTGCCATCAGTATCCTGAGCGCTGTCGAAGGGATCCTCCTGATCCCCGGTTTTGAAGGAACGGCCCAGGCTTCGCTCATCGTCATTGCCAGCGCCATTGCGTTCATCCTGTTCTCCTTTCAAAAGAAGGGCACCGAAAAGGTCGCCGGTTTGTTCGGACCCATGATGCTTGTGTGGTTCATCGCGCTCACGGCCTTCGGGATCATGTCCATCTTCCAGGTGCCGTCCGTTGTCAAAGCGATCAACCCGGTCCATGCTTTCCGGTTCCTTTCGCACAACGGGCTTGCCGGGTTCTTCGTGCTGTCCGAGGTGATCCTTTGCGCCACGGGCGGCGAAGCGCTCTATGCGGACATGGGCCACCTTGGAAGGGAACCGATCGTAAAATCGTGGTACTTCGTGTTCTTCGCGCTGGTGCTGAACTACCTCGGCCAGGGGGCATTTCTCATCCAGCACCCCGGCGCCAAGAACGTACTGTTCGAAATGGTCTTCCACGAGGCGCAGTTCCTCTATGTTCCCTTCCTGCTCCTCTCCATCATGGCGACGGTCATCGCATCGCAGGCCATGATCAGCGGCATGTTCTCGATCGTGTACCAGGGCATCGCAACGCGGATCATGCCCATGTTCAAGGTGGATTACACCTCCATGGAGCGCCAGTCGCAGATCTATATCGGTTTCGTGAACTGGTTCCTGCTGCTTGCGGTCATATTCATCATCGTCGAATTCCGGGAATCGGCCAATCTTGCCGCGGCCTACGGGCTCGCGGTGACCGGCACCATGACGCTCACCGGTATCTTCATGACCTGGATATTCCATCTCAAGCGCAATCATGGCCGCAGTGCGCTGTCGCTCCTGGTCACCATCGTATCCTTTATCTTCCTGATCTCGAATACCTACAAGATCCCTCACGGTGGATACTGGTCCATCATTATCGCGGCCATACCCTTTTCGATCATCATGTTGTACCGGACCGGCCAGCGCAAGCTCTATTGGGCGCTGCAGCCGCTGCCCCTCGATGTTTTCCTGCTGTCCTATAATCAGATCTACAAGGCGGTGAACAAGATCAACGGGACGGCGCTGTTCTTTGCCCGCGATGCCAAAGAGATCCCGCCCTACATGGTCCATACCATGTTCAAGAACAACATTATTTACCAGGACAACGTCATCATCTCCATCGTGAAGCGCGAGGACCCCTTCGGCGTGGCAGGTTTTTTCCGGGAAGAGCTCGCCGACGGCCTCCGCTGGTTCGAGATCCAGGTGGGCTACATGGAAATGCCCGATGTGGAGGAGATCCTGCGCGAAGCGGGGATCAGCGAAAAGACCATCTTCTACGGTGTCGAGGATATTATCCCGACGAACCCTGTCTGGCAGGCCTTTTCCGTGATCAAACGACTGACTCCCAATCTGGTCCAGTTCTACAAGCTGCCTGCCAATAAACTGCACGGTGTAGTAACACGCGTGGAAATGTAGCTGCACGTAGTCGAGGCTGAAGGCCGAAGGCAATTCAAGCGTTCAGGTTTCATGATGCTCACGATTTTATTCATCAAGAGTCTTCAGCCTTCAGTCTATCAACCTGAATTACGAGGTCCCTTGTGAAGATCTTCGATGTCATCGAAAAGGTCAAGAGTTCCGGCGAATTCGTTCTTGGTTCTCAGGAGACCGGAAGCCACGCCTGTTACCTGATCTACGGGGTCTTGCAGCCCGGCGAAACGGGACGGGAGCTCAAGCCTGGCCAGGGGCACGAGGAGATCGTCCTGGTCCTCCAGGGAGATCTCGTCGTGACCGGAGCGCGTGCCGGGCTGGTAAAGCAGGGGCAGGCACTGCACCTGACGGGTAATGAAACGGTTTTTGCTGAAAATTCCGGCTCCCAGCCCGCGGTCTATGTCGTCTCCGGCGGGCATTCTGGCCATAGTCACTGACAACAGGTGTTGAACAGCTTGGCCGACGGGCCGGCAAGGGGATAGCGATCGTGGGGGATAAGAACAGTTCTGAACGGCTCCACCGGTATAAAAAGAAGATCATCCTCGGGATCATCGGGGTCATCTCGTTATCGGTCGTTCTTACCATGCTTTTTATTGCACGGACGCTCAGGGAGCACCTTCTCGACGACAGCAAAAAAAATACCCTTGAGGTGAGCGAGGCCATCGAATCGAGCCTGCGCAGCCTGATGCTGGTCCGGAACTCGCAAAGCATTCAGGATTCTCTCGAGGTGATCGGAAAAAGCGACTCTTCCATTGTCAAGGCATTCATTCTCGACAAAACAGGAAAGGTCATCTATTCGTCTCAGAAGAACGAGATCGGCACAGTCATCGACCGATTCCTCGATCCATCCTGCAAGGGATGCCACACCGGACCGGTCACCGTTCCGCGTGACACCACCATGATCATCAGGGTCCAGGACCAGGATGTCCTCAGGAACGTCAATGTCATCGAAAATGACAAGCCCTGCCATGCTTGCCATGATGCGTCCGACCGGATCAACGGCAAGCTCATCATCGACCGGTCCATCCAGCCCACCTATGCTCTGATCACCCATATTGAGATCATGATCATGCTGGCAGGAGGCCTCTGCCTCATCGTGGTCGTCCCGCTGCTGTCGAAGCTGCTTTCACGCGGCGTCGACACCTATATCAAGGAGATCCTTACCCGGTCGACGGAGCTGTCCATGCTGTACATGATGGTGGAGCGCCTGAGCAAGACCATCGAGATGGAAGAGTTGAAACGCGCCGTCGTTGCGACGATCAGTGAACTGTTCAATGCCGATGAGATCCATATCATTCTTCCCCATGAGGCACGGGTGTACAGCGGCGTTGTCTGGAAAAAGAGCGATAACTCGCTGTCACGGGGCCTTGCACCGGAAGAAGACCCCTATCGCGAGAGCGTCCTCTCCTGGCTCCGCGGCGAACAGGAAGACCTCAGGGTCTCGTCCGACAGGCAGGAGGTGTCCATCCCGATCGCGAAAGGGAAAAACAGGCTGGCACTCATCATCATCAGAAAACAGGACGGCATCGTCAATGACCTTGGACTGGACCTCGTCAAGGCAATGGGCGCCCATATGGCAGCAGCTTTTGAGAATGCGTCGCTGTACCGCATCGCGATCACCGACGAGCTCACCGGGCTGTACTCGAGACGCCATTTTCATACGACGATCGAAAAGAAGTTCGCCTTGTACGAGCAGTTTGGCGAAAAGCTGACGCTCCTGATGGTCGACGCCGACAATTTCAAACTGATCAACGATACCTATGGCCATCCGGCGGGGGACCAGGTGCTGAGGGACCTGGCAGGCTGCATCGTCCGTTCCACGCGGGAGCAGGATTTCGATTTCCGGTACGGAGGCGAGGAGTTCTCGGTGCTGCTGCCGGCGACGGATGTTGCCGCGGGAAAAGTCGTGGCGGAGCGGATCCGGGAGCTTATACAGAGAACGGTATTTACGGCCGGAGAAACGAAAGTGAAGATGACCGTAAGCATCGGTGTGGCATCGTGCCCGGCCAATGCGCAGACGATCAGGAAGCTCGTTGTCGAGGCGGACAAAGCCTTGTATGAGGCAAAAAGGACCGGAAAGAACCGGGTGGTGCTGAGCAGCGCTGAACCCTCGGGCACGGAAGACAAGGACTCATAACCGGGCAGCGTTCCTTTTTACCGAAATGATCGTTGGAAAATGTGGTACACTAGAACCAAAGGAGTAAAGATCATGGTAGACACTATAAACAGCTCTTTGTCGGCGGTTAAGGCTTACGGCACCATGCTGAACAATACGGCAAATAACGTCGCCAATGTGAATACCGAAGGCTACAAGACCTTTGAGACGACCATGCAGGAAAATACGGGTGGGGGTGTTTCTGCTTCTACCACGAGGGACTCCAACACCGACCGCGTTGACCTGTCCAAAGAAGCGGTCGATCTGATCACGGCAGAGAACGGGATGAAGGCGAATATTGCGGTGGTACGGACAGCCAGTGAAACGCAGAAAAGCGTTATTGATATGCTGGTATAGAAAAGAAAGAAGTAAGAGGTGAGAAGTAAGAAGTAAGAAAAAAAATAAGTTCTGGAATACCGCTCCGGTCAGAGCGGCAATTTTTTTGTCTCTTCCATGAGTTCATCAGGTTCGGTCCCGCTCAGGGACTGGAGCTTGTCCCCGAACTTCTCCAAACGTTTGTCCGCTTCGTCGTACCGCATCTTCGTATTGGTCAGGTGTTTCCCTACCAGCTGGAACTCGTCCTGGAATTTTTTGAAATCTCCCGAAAGTCGCGCCAGGTCCTTCAGGATGTTCTGTGCCTGCGCCTCGATATGGAGCCCTTTGAGGCCGAGCAGGATGGTCTGGAGGTAGGCATAGAAGCTGTTCGGCGAGACCGGGATCACCCGCTTTGCAAAGGCATAGTTCAGCAAAGCCTTGTCCGTATCCACGACCTCGTCCTTGATGATCAGCTCGTAGTACACATTCTCGGCTGGGATGTACATGAGCGCAAAATCGAAGGTCCCCTCGTCGGGCAGGATGTATTTCCCGGCAATGGCATCGATATGTTTTTTCACATCGGCGATGAACTTCCTCTTGGCGATCTTCCGTTCATCATCCGTTGACGTTTCCACGACGCGTTTAAAGTTCTCGAGCGGGAACTTCGCGTCCACGGGGACGAGGCTCTGGCCCACCCTGATCACCGCGTCCACCGCCTCGCCGCTCTTGAAACGGTGCTGGAGCGTGTAGTGCGCCGGCGGGAAGATCTGCGCCAGCAGGTCGCCCAGGAACAGTTCACCCAGTCCTCCGCGCAGTTTGGGCGAACGCAGGATCTCCTGCAGGCTTGCAATGTCCTTGCCCACGTCGAAGACCTTTTTCGTCGCTTCGCTCAGGCTGCCGAGCCCTTTGCTCACGTCCTGCACCACGCGGGCCGCATTATCCAGTCTCGTGTTCAGGTCGCCTGTCGATTTCTGGAGCTGTTGGGCCACCTGGTTCAGCTGCGTGTTCACCTGCTGGTTCATCTGGCCGAGCTGATGGTTGACCGAGTCCTGGTT
>JBGQDI010000145.1:0-6551 GCA_041495765.1 Nitrospirota bacterium | reverse complement strand
CAGAGAATAGAGGGCATGAAATGCAGGCAATCATCCTTGCTGGCGGAAAAGGCACCCGGCTCAGACCCTATACGCTGAGCTTTCCCAAACCGCTGGTACCCATCGGCGACTCGCCGATCCTCGAGATCATCATCCGGCAGCTGGCGCGCTTCGGTTTCAAGCGGGTGACCATCTCAACGGGACACTTGGCAGAGCTCATCGAGGCCTATTTCGGCGACGGCAGGCGCTGGGGGGTATCGATCGAATATGTGCGTGAATACACACCGCTCAATACCGCCGGCGCACTGAAGCTTGTGAAGGACTGCGAAGAGACCTTCCTGGTCATGAACGGCGACATCCTCACCACGCTTGATTACGCCCAGTTGTATAACCTGCACAAGGAAAAAGGAGCACAGGCCACGGTGGCCACCAAGGTCCGTGAATCGAAGATCGATTTCGGCGTGCTTTCCTACGACAACGATGGTTTTCTGCAGAGCTATCTGGAGAAGCCGGTATACACTTTCTCGGTGAGCATGGGCGTATATGTTCTCTCGAGGTCTTGCCAGGACCTCATCAAGGAAGGTGAGTCCCTGGGCATGCCCGACCTGCTGCTGCGGATCAAGAATGCGGGGCAGAAGGTCTACTGCCACAAGAGCGACTGTTACTGGCTCGATATTGGACGGGTGGACGATTACGAGACCGCACAGGATGAGTTCGAGACCCATAAATCCGAGTTTTTAGGCAGCCATGAATAAGAAGACCGCGTTGATAACAGGAGTGCAGGGGTTTTTCGGCTCACACCTGCTGCACCTGCTGAGCAGCAAATTCCCCCAGCTCACGCTGTATGGAGTGGTGAAAAATGAGGGGACCGCAGGGGGAGCGGCGAAGACCGTTCGCGCCGATCTTCTCGACAGGAATGCTGTTGCGGACATGCTGCTTGAAATCAGACCTGACTACATTTTTCATCTCGCCGGGGTCATTTACTCACGCGACTGGCAGGAGCTGTATCAGGGGAATGTGGAGATCACGGCAAATCTCCTGGATATTACCCACAAGCAGAACAGCGGCTGTCGCTTCATCATGCCGGGCTCGGCGTCCGAATACGGCCATATCTTCCCGGGTGACCTGCCGCTGACGGAAGAGCAGGCCCTCAACCCCATTTCCCCCTATGGCGTGGCGAAAGCATGGCAGACGACCCTTGCCCGCTATTATGCGAAACAGGGTGCTGACGTGGTGATCGGCAGGGTCTTCAACGTCATCGGGCGAGGGGTCTCGGAAAATCTCTCCATCGGCGCCTTCATCAGCCAGCTGAAGAAGATAAACCGCGGCGAACTGCCTCCCTCGCTCCGGGTGGGAAACCTATCGCCAAAGCGCGACTTTATCGATATCGAAGATGCCTGCGAGGGACTGATCTCCCTGGCCCTGCAGGGAAGGAAGGGGGAGGTCTATAATATCTGCTCCGGAAGCTCCCTGTCGATGCAGACGGTCCTTGACCTCATGATGAAGACGTCCGGGATCCAGGCGACGGTGACCGTCGACCCGGAACGGATCAAGTCCACCGATATTGCCGATATCTACGGCAGCTACCGGAAGATAAACCAGGAGACCGGCTGGCGCCCCGCCATCTCACTGGAGGATAGTATCGCGAGACTGTTCTTATGAACCGGGATGCCGCCGGATCAGCAATGAATCTGCTGGTGTTCACGGAAAATTACGCCCGCGGCGGCAGCAACCGCTATATTGCGGATATGGTCAACGGGATCAAGGATGGCTATGACACGATCGTTATCGCCAGCAACCCCCAGGGCTTTTACGCCGAGGATATCTCCCGTTTGCAGAAGCCGGTCACGGTGCAGAGCCTTGGGATCCTGACCAGGGCCCGGCTGAACTACGTGCTCCGGAGCCTGCCCTTCCTGGTCCGGGCCGTACCGATCGTCCTCGCCAAACCGCTGGAACCCTTTCTCTTCCTCTATAATGTTTTTCTTGGCTTTTCCCTGATCCGCCGCACCAGACCTGCCATGGTCTTAAGCTGCAGCGGAGGTTATCCAGCCGGGCATGGCGCCCTGGCGATGGTCGTCGCGGCACGGCTGGCGAAGGTCCCCTCGGCGCTCAGCATCGTCAGCATGCCCAGAAAACGACTCTGTCCGCTCTATGACCACGTTCTTGATGCCCTCGTCTGGCATTCTGCCGATCTGGTCATCGTCAATGCCCGTGCCATTGCCGAAGCACTGCATAGGATGCGCGGACTGCCACTCAGCAAAGCACGGATCGTCTATAACGGGCTTGAGCAGAAAAAAGCCGCCGGGAAGCCGGGCGGAAATGAGCTCGTGATCGGTTGTGTGGCGCGCATGGACCGGGCGAAGGGCGTGCTGCATCTGTTCAAGGCATTTGCTGACCTCGCCCCCCGATACCCCTCCCTGCGGCTGATGCTGGTGGGTGAAGGACCGGCGCTGGCAGAACTGGCACAACGGACCAGGCAGCTGGGATTACAGGACAGGGTCAGGCTGACAGGATATTTTGAGGGGGATCCCGACGAACTGCTGGCAAGCTTCGATCTCTATGTCTTTCCATCGCTGCATGAAGGCTTTCCCTACAGCATCCTCGAGGCGATGCGTGCGGGATGCCCCATCATTGCAACGGCTGTAGGCGGTATTCCGGAAGCCATTCTCGATGGGAAGGATGGATTGTTGGTGCGGCCCGGAGATAGTGAAGCGCTCAAGACCGCCATAGAACGACTCATTAAGGACCCGGGAACACGCCTGAGCCTGGGGGTCAATGCCAGGCAGCGATTCCAGCGGGAATTCAGCCTTGCTTCGATGCATCATTGCCTGAGGACCATCCAGCCCCTTGCAGGCAGGCAGAAGGATAATAAATAGAAGCTGTACGGACGGAACGCCGAACAGGGCTGTATCAGGCTGCCTGCGCTTTTACCCCGCTCTTATTCCCTTTACGTTTTTCCAGCCAATCGAAAAGACCTTCGTAGGCCGCGACAAAGACGATAAAGAACCCTATGGACGGCATATACACCCGATGTTCGAATATCACATCGACGATCGGCACAAAGCTCTGTACCGGCGACAGACCGATGTAGAACCAGGCAATGCCGAAGGGGGCCAGCGTCCACCCTTTTTTCACATATGCCCAGAACGCAAACCCTACAACGGCAACATGGCCCAGGAACGAAAGCAGGGTCGGGAACTCGAAGAGGGTCTTGGCAATGGCATAATCGTAGTCCAGGTTCTGATTGATCGGCAGGAACAGCAGCCTGATATAGGTCCAGATGACGTTGAACGATGTCAGCAGATAGGTGCCCTTCGTGATGCCGCTGGTCGTAACAACACTGAAACCGACTGCGGCGTTGCTGCCGCCCGAGGTGAGGTCCAGGTGATAGGCGACCACCCCCCAGGACAATGCCACCAGGACATAGGACATCCATCGCGACAACACGGCCTTGAAACTGCCCTCTGCCAGGAACAGATAGTCATACACAAAGAGCACTGCCGGCAGCGTTACTGCCCATTCCTTCGAATTCGCGGCAAGGACTGCCGTGACGCCGGCGCCCACATGGTACAGAAAGTTCTGTTTCCGGACCCCCTGGATGAACAGCAGGAAGGAGGAAAGGTAAAAGAAGGTGGCCAGCAATTCGGTCCGGGTGATGATATAGGTCACGGACTCGGTCTGGACCGGGTGCACGGCGAACAGCAGCGCACCGAACAGGGCCATTCTGCGCGACCGTGAGCCGTACTTCCCCATGAGCAAGGGCAGGCTGAGGGTCCACAGGATCAGCAGATAGACGAACATGCTGTTCAGAGCATGGACCAGAATGTTGAAGACATGGTACCCGACGACGTTCAGGCCGCCGAGCGCGTAATTGATCATCAGGGAGAACATGACAACGCCCCGGTTCGCTTTGAGCGTGTTCACGATGCTGTCGAAGTTCATATGCTTGATCGAATAATTGTCCACGATCGCGGGAGTGTCGTCGAAGTGAAATGAGGCGTTGAAGGTGTTGGAGTAGGCGATCAGCACCGATACCAGGATCAGGAAAAATGCTGCTATCGTAAAACGCGGGCTGTCATACAGTTCCTCCGCCTTTTTCTGAATAGTCTGAACAAACCCCATAAGGCAACATCCTCCTTAATACCGCAAGATTATGACAAATTATCACGGACGGACCGCAATGTAAAGAGCTTCTTTGAAGGCTTCGGACCCTGCCACCCCGACTGGCGCCCTACGGGTTCCCCTTCTGCAGCATGCCCCGGAACGTCTCCACCTCGTGCTTAAGCAGTGCAAGCTCCTGAGCCAGTTTCTTGTTCTTTTCCGACAGGCCGGAGATCACCACGGAAAAATGCAGGGTTATCAACAGCAGGAACAGGAAGGCGATAAGAAAAAGGAACGAGGGCGGGTAAAAGATGCCCAGCAGGTGCGAAAGGTATTCAAGCAACCGCCGCGATAAGGAGAGGATCAAAAGCACGATACCGGCGAACAGCCACAACAGGGAATACCGCTCCTTTAATCTTCCTCTCCGGATCAGCTCTATGACGAGGAAGAGGACGGTCCCGCTCCCGAATATCGCCAGCACATTCAACAGGTCCATGGTTCACCTCATTTCTTCAGAAGGTCGACGAACACCGCGAGAAGCACCTTGATCATGTAGTAGCCTGAACGAAGCGCGGTGATCGACGACCGGCCGCCGATGCGCTCCCGCATGCGCACAGGCACCTCGGCGATCCTGAGCCCCGCTTTGTGCAGCAGGACCAGGGCCTCGACCTCGGGATAATCGTCGGGATAGGCTTTGGTATAGAACTCTATCACCTGCCGATTGGCAGCGCGGAACCCCGAGGTGGTGTCCGTCACGCGTATCCCCAGGATCATTGACAGGGTCGAGGAAAATACGAGAATGCCCACCTTCCGGGAGAAGGAAGGTTTATACTCCCGCTGCCCCAGGAAGCGCGATCCGATCACCAGGTCCGTCGCCCCCGTCCGCAGCGGGGCAAGCAGGCTTCCGATCTCGGCAGCCAGGTGCTGGCCGTCACCGTCGAACTGGATCGCGGCGTCATAACCGCGTTGACGGGCGTAGAGATATCCTGCCTGCATCGCACCGCCGATGCCAAGGTTGAACGGCAGACGCAGGACCGGCACGCCCAGCCCCTCAGCTATTCGGGCAGTAGCATCGGCGGAACCGTCATCGACGACAACGATATCGGCGTCTGATGCATGGTCGCGCAGATCGCCGATGACGCCGGGAAGGCTTTCTTCTTCATTATAAGCCGGGATGATCACTAAGAACTTCATTGCCTTGCTTCCCCCGCCGTCTCTGTCCCTCTCAGGCTGTCCAGCCCGCTTCACGCCTGTTCCCGTGCGTCGATCCTCCGGACCCAGAGGCTGGAGCTGAAGCGGTCCATGCCGAGCAGGCGAAAGCCCTGTTGCTGCAAATGGCCCACCAGTTCGTCGATCTTTCCCCGGTGAAACTCCATTTTCATTTCCCTGATCCTCGCCAGCGTCGGGCCGTCGGCGTTGAAAAGGATCTCGTATTCCGCGCCTTCACAGTCCATCTTGAGCAGATCGACCGTGTCGATCTGATTCTCGTTCAAAATGTTCCTCAGGGTCGTCGTGACGACTTCCTGATACTGCTCTGCACTGTCTTCTCTAAGGACCTGATTGTAGGGACTGGACCCCATGGGCAACCTGACCGTTTCTCCCGGAGTTGCCGTCACTGCCATGCGGCTCGGGAAGATCACCTGCTCCAGGCGATTGACGGCAATGCTCCTCAGGAGCACGTCGTAGGCCTGCCGGCTCGGTTCAAAGGCATAGACCTTCGAGGCCCCGTGGGATGCGGCGAACAGGGAAAACACGCCGATATTCGCCCCGATGTCAACTACCCTGCTGCCGGCCGTCACCGTGCCGTAATCCTTCCTGATGAAGACCACGAACACCGTCACGATATCGTGGGGATGATCGGACAGGCAGATCGACAGGCCGTTGCGCAGGACCACGACCCGTTCCCGGGGCGAGGTTTCCGTGAGGTAATGGTAGAGGACGGTGAGGGGGTCCTTAAAAACAAAAAAACATTTGATGATGTAGCAGAGGTACTTCGGGACCTGCGGGATATTTTTCAGTGCCAGACCTGTTCGCACGAAGAAGCCTCCATCCCGCCAAGGAAAGGCCGGGGTCCATTATCCGGGGTCAATACGCTGCCCCGGTTCTACCGCTTTATTTTACCGCAAGTCCCTGCACCAACCCGGCAAACCATGCGAGGCTTCGCGCACACTGCAGGGGGATGCTGAACAGAGCGACGGCCACATCCCGCTTCAGATAATAGGAGAACGGAAGGCAATAGGTGACCAGGAGAAACGATGCCAGTAACTCGGGGATAAGAAAGCTGAAGCTGAAAACAGGGTACAGGAACAGCAATGACGGGAAGAACGATCCCGCCGCCAGTACCTGGTATTTGATATACCTCGGCGTATAGGTATCGCCGCCTGCGATCTCGGGATGCTCCCGGTAGATCCTTATCCGGTCGCGGCCCCGTTGCATTTGATTTCCCAGGTATGCCGGCACTCGCTCCGGAT
>JBGQDI010000144.1:0-6555 GCA_041495765.1 Nitrospirota bacterium | reverse complement strand
TCTGGGCCTGGGCATTCCCATGCTGGCGGTGGCCTACTCTTCCCATTTTCTGCAGAGCAGGCTCCGGGGGTTGGCGCAGCATGAAGCGGTCCTTCGTTATGTTTCGGGCAGCATTCTCATCGCCTACGGACTCTATTCCATCCTTGCGGGGAATCTCGCGTTTTAGATCGGACCTGCTTCAATGTCAAAAAAGACGACTTGATCGTGTTTATTATTTGATGAATTCGTAACTACTGAAGATGGCCACAAAATGCACAGAAAGCACAAAGGGAAAGCATTATAAGAACCAAAGATTTTTTTGCGCCTTTTGTGACTTATGTGGCGAATAAGACTTTTTACGATTTTATTATTATTTACATTGAAAGACCAGTAAAACCGAAAGCCGGGAGCAAGAGCCTCTTTGATAGAAGGGGGGAGGTTGGGGAAAAAAGGCATAAGCTTTTTTTAAAAAGATCTTCTCCCCACCCGCCGTTCTTCACCATTCTCCCGGAAGGTTCTTCCTCGAGAAGATCCCAATAGTTTTCGTTTGATCTTTTTGTCGTACACGAGGTTCACTATGGAAAGCGATAGCCATCTGTTCGCATGGGTCCAGGGGATCGTCTGGTTCCTGGCCTTTAGCTGGCTGATCTATGTTCTCGGCAGGCGCCAGGAAAAGGCCAAACGGCAGCAGGCCGAGGCTGCGCTGCGTGAGAGCAGAGAGCAGTATCGCAGCCTTTTTGAGGGGAACCCGCACCCCATGTGGGTCTACGATGTGGAAACGCTCCGGTTCCTTGCCGTGAACGATGCGGCGCTCCAGCATTACGGCTATACGCTCCAGGAATTTCTCTCCATGTCCGTAAAGGACATCCGCCCGGCTGAAGATGTTCCCCAACTCATCGATACACTTGCAACGGTAGGTTCGGGGCTGCGCCATACCGGCAAATGGCGGCACCGGAAAAAGGACGGAACGCTCATCGAGGTCGAGGTCATGTCCCACGGCATCGAGTTCGGTCCGCATAAGGCGCGCTTCGTCCTGCTGACCGACGTCACCGAGACCCAGAAAACGCTGCAGGCACTCCGGCGTTCGGAGGAAAAATACCGGGACCTTTTCGAGAACGCCAATGACGCGATCTTCATCGTGGACTCGGACTTCCGGTACGTGGACGTGAACAAGAAGGCCGTGGAGCTCCTGGGATTTTCCCGGGAAGCATTGCTCACCATGAAGATCCTCGATCTCATCCCGCCTGAGCAGGTCCCCCGTTCCTCGAACGAGTTCGCAAAACTGCGGAACCGGGGCGCCTACGAAAAGTTCCTCGGAAAGGTCCGTACCCGGTACGGCCGCTGGCTCGATGTGGAGGTCAGTTCCTCGGCGATCATGGCGGACGGCAAGGTCGCAGGCTCCCGCGATATCATGCGAGATATCACGGAGCGCAAGAAGATGGAGGACGACCTGCTCCGTGCGCAGAAGCTGGAATCGCTCGGTGTGCTTGCCGGAGGGCTTGCCCACGACTTCAACAACCTCCTGACGGCGGTGCTGGGCAATATCATGCTTGCCAAGATGGACTCCCTGCCGGGCGACGGCCTGTACGAACGCCTGGAAGAGGCGGAACGGGCGTCCTACCGGGCGCGCGACCTCACCCAGCAATTGCTCACGTTCTCGCGCGGCGGCGCGCCCATCAAAAGAACGATCACGCTGGGCGACCTGGTCAAGGATGCGGCTTCGTTCTCGCTGCGAGGATCTCACTCCCGGTGCGAGATGGTCTTTCCCGAGGACCTGCTGCCGGTGGAGGCCGATGAAGGTCAGCTGAGCCAGGTGGTCAATAACCTGGTCATCAATGCGGTCCAGGCCATGCCGGAAGGCGGCACGGTCAGGATCTCCTGCGAGAATGTCGCACTCGGAGAGAACAGCGGCCTGCCCCTGGGCCCCGGGAACTATGTAAAGGTATCCATCGCCGACCGCGGGGTGGGGATCCCGCCGGAGAACCTGAAAAAGATCTTCGACCCCTACTTCACGACCAAGGAAAAGGGAAGCGGGCTCGGGCTTGCCACCAGTTACTCCATCATCAGACGGCATGACGGCCACATCTCCGTAGAGTCGCAGCCGGACAGCGGCTCCACCTTCTCCTTTTTCCTGCCTGCGTCAACGGTGCCTGTTCGTCCGGAAGCCGTGGTGGAACATCGGTCCATTCGCGGCACCGGGAGGATCCTGGTCGTTGATGATGAGGCAATGATCCGCGAAGTGGCGGCCAAGATCCTGGTGAGCCAGGGGTACGAGGTGGAAAGCGCGCCGGACGGCCAGATAGCGCTGGTACGCTATGCAAAGGCGAAGCAGCAGGGCAATCCCTTCGACGTGGTCATTCTGGACCTGACCATCCCCGGCGGGCTGGGCGGCAAGGAGACCATCAAGAAACTGCTCGAGATCGACCCGAAGGCCAGGGCGATCGTGTCGAGCGGATATTCCAACGATCCCATCATGGCGCGGTTCACTGATTACGGCTTCAAGGGAGTGGCCGCAAAGCCCTACACGATCAAGGTCCTGAGCCAGGCAGTGCACGATGCAATGCGGGACTTTCGGGAGCCCTGAGGCGCACAAATAAAGGACAAGCTGCCGGAAGGGCGGTGAGCGATCACCGCCTTTTTGCGTGTATGGGGCCAGGGGAACTGCGAATATACCGCAGAAGCGCGAATGAGGTCCCAGAGGCACTGGATAAAAAATGTACATCCCGGTGTAGAGATCTGAGTTCGTGCGCGCGAAAAGATTCGGCTGTTCTGGAGCGATAATATGACCGCTCTGCTGTCTTTCCTGAGTAGCGGATCATGGGCGAGGCCTAGCGCAGGGCACGAGATTTCCCGACGTCCCTGACCAACTTTTTTTGCTTAATCCGAAATCACCGGTAAAATCTCATTGAATAAACAACGTTCTTATTATATACTTATGCTAGTATGAAAAACCGCTGCTGCAATCGCCTCGCTGCCCAGGTTCACTTCCCGGCCCGACTGGATCAAGTTGTTGATCGGCAGGAAGTTCAATATGTTCGTTCCGGTCCTTGTACCGTATCAGAGAGAGAGTTTGAAAGAATGAAGCCGACCACGATAAATGCAGTTCGCAGTCTTCTCGCATGCAGCATGATGCTCCTGGCCCTGTCCGGATGCTCCATCCTGAGGAAATCGCCCCCTCCTCCTCCTCCTTCGAAACCAGCTGCCCGGCCGCAGGCAAAACCAGTCGATGCCAAGGCCCAGCAGCACTATTACGACCTGGGCCTGCAGTACTACTCCAAAGAGAACTACGGAAAGGCCAAGGAAGCCTTCCAGCAGGCCGTCGATTTCGGGCCGAATACACCGTTGGGAGTGAAGGCGCAGGAGAACCTGAAAAAGATACAGCAGATCCTGAAAACCCTAGAGGAGCTCGAATCCAAATGACCGACGACCCTGCCCGCCTTGAGGCCGAACCCACGACTGATCAGGAAATACCTGCAGACGAACAGCTGACACTGTCTGAAAAAAAGAGCGTTGCTCCGCCGTCAATACCGAAACCGGAGGCTCCCGCTGCTCCCTCCTGGCTGGTCCGGCGCATCAATTCCATCAGCGTTCGCTACAAGATCGCAGGCACGCTGATCCTCATTCTGAGCCTTGCCGTCGCCTCCCTCGGTGTGGTGACTTTTGCCCGACAGAACGCCATCCTGCGCAACGAGATGAAAAGCCGCGCTGCCACGCTTGCCCACCAGCTGGCGAACGTGGGCAAGGAAGGCCTGCTCACGAAACAGGAAATGCCGGTTTACTCCACCATTACCGATATCCTGAACCGCGATGATGTCGTCTATGCCCTGGTCCTGGACACCGAGGGCAGGGTCTTTGCCCACAGCGATCTTTCCAAGAAAGGTTCGCTCCCCAACGAGGCCTCGGACGCAGCGGCGCAGAAGGCCGGAGAGCTGCTGTTTCAGGAAACGACCTTCAACAACGATGCTGTTCTCGACGCCACGGTGCCGATTGTTCTGAAGGCCATGAACATGAAGCTTGGCGTGGCTCGGGTCGGCCTGTCGCAGAAGACGCTGAACGAATCCATCCGCCGGCAGAAGGCCCTCTATCTCTGGGTCGCCCTGGGGTTCGTCATCGGCGGTCTGCTGGTCTCCTTTTGCCTTGCCCGCATGATCACGAAGCCATTGGACCTGCTCGCCGAAGGCATCAAGATCGTGGGCCGCGGGGATCTGCGCAGGCTTGTGGCAGTGGGCTCCGACGACGAGATCGGCAACCTGACCAACGCGTTCAATAATATGATCCTGAGCCTGCGCGAGAAGCTGCTGATGGAGAAGTATCTGTCGCAGTCCACGGTGGCGAGCATCAAGGAGCACCGTGACGTGACGCAGCTGAAGCTGGGCGGCGAGCGGAAGTATGTGACCGCGCTCTTCTCCGATGCGCGCGGTTTCACGTCCCTGGCCGAGAAGATGAGCCCCGAGGACGTGGTCCGGCTCATGAACGTCTACCTGAACCTGCAGGCGCAGGTCATCCACCAGTTCGGGGGGACCATCGACAAGTTCGTGGGCGACGAGGTCATGGCCATCTTCGAGGGCAAGGGGAACGAGATCAATGCCGTCCGGGCCGCCGTGGAGATCCAGAGCTACTGCCGGGAACTGAACGCGGCCAGGGAAGCGGCAGGGGAGAAGACCATCTCCATCGGCATCGGCCTGAACAGCGGCGAGGTCGTCATGGGGAACATGGGTTCCGAGGACCACATGGATTATACGGTCATCGGCGACAATATCAATATTGCGGCGCGCATGTGCGGCATCGCCCAGCCGGGGCAGGTGCTGGCGAGCAAGTCCATCGCCGACGCCATCGGCGAAGAAGCGACGATGCTCGATATGCACCCGGTCATGGTAAAGGGCAAGGACCAGCCCATCGGCGTTGCCGAAGTGGTCACCGTCAAGGGCGGCGCGCGGCGTTATATGCGGAAATCGACGGACGCCACGGCCACCTACCGGCTCGAAGGGTTCACTGATGAGTCCTACACCGCGTCCATCAAGAACATCAGTCCGGCCGGATGTCTCCTGCTGGTCGACTCGCCGGTCGCCATCGGCTCCAAACTGAACCTGGCGCTGAACCTGCTGGCGCTCGACAACATGACGGTCCGCGCCACGGTCTACCACGCCAGGAAACAGGAGCGCGCCTATTACGTCGGGCTCTGCTTCGAGGACATGGAAGTGGAAGCCAGGCACCGCATCATCCAGTGGACGCACCAGGTGAACTCGGAGATCGTGGAAGGGTTGCTGCTGTAAGGTCAGGGAGCGAAAGGCAGATCACTCACGCCCGGTCACCGGGTCAATTCTTGCTGTTCAGCTTCAGCCAGTTCGCATCGGCCTTTTTGATGTTGCCCGGAATATCGACGCTCCATTTTTCGTAGGCGGTCTTGCTGCAGTTCAGATAAAGCTTTCCGTCGACGATCTTCCATACTTCCGGATCGGTTTTTGCCTTCCGTGACTCCGTCAGGGCCCAGGCACAATATCCGTCATATTGCGGCGCGTACTTCCCGGGATTGGCCGCGAAAAGGTCCCGGTTCTCTTTGGTCGAGAACAGCCAGGTCATGTCATGCCAGGGGAAGGTAAAGGATTCGATGCCCTTTACCGCTGTGCCTGCCGTGAAATAAGCGACCGTATCGTACCCCTTGATGGCGAGCTCATTCGGCGCAGACTGGCCGACAGCGACGCTGCTTGATCCGATCAATAATAGCGCTGCGAACGACATACCCATTAGAACCCCGCTGATCGTTTTTCCAGATCTCATTTCGGTCTACCTCCCTTTTTAGTATAGCTCAAACAAGATCGGTAAAGAACGGTTATCGTCCCGCCGCTGCCCTGCGCGTTACCAGACAAAAAGGGATGAGCCGGTATTTTACCTTCTTTTATACGCTGCATATCCATCCAGTTCCCGGGACAGCATTTATTCCTCACCGATTATCCTTACGGCGAGCAGAAATACCGCCGCCGCGCCCGGAACAACAGAATATAAAGCAGCGTGAAGACGGTCCTGGCAGGAGTTACTTTACTCGTTTCAGTCATCGTTCTTACCAATCAGTCTCTTCAGGGCCGCGGTTCAGGCGAAAAGAGGGAATCCGAAATAGCCGGGTCGATAGCGTAGGTCCTCATAAGGGTCTCTGCTATTTTCATTCCCCCGGCGTGGTTCACGATCTTGAACGGGAAGACCGTATCAACGACCTTTCTGAAGTCGGAAAATTCAGAGGACAACGTCGTCGCCCGCCCGTCGCCGACAGCAAAGGAGGCAGCGACCTTCACAATATAAAAGGTCCGGGCATCGACATACACGTCCATCGCCGGGCCCTCCTGGTCTGTCAGGTGCAAGACTTCAACGACGTGGCCGTTAAGGTCTTCGTTCCCCTTCCTGTTTACGGAGTAAATACCCTTTAACAGGCCATCGAGAATATCGAAATGCTTATACTGATACACCATGGCGAGGAAGCGCTGGTCCTTGACCTGGGCAAGAGGCGACTCCTCGGTCCCCCGGTAGCCGACAGCGCCGTTCAATATCCTGATTTCGAAAGAACGTTGATACTTCGTCTCGACC
>JBGQDI010000143.1:0-6566 GCA_041495765.1 Nitrospirota bacterium | reverse complement strand
GATGTTCTCAAGCTCGGCAAGCAGTACCCTCACCTGGGTGACATAGCCGGCCAACTGCCGGGTATCGTCGAGGTTGATATTGTTCTTCTTGAGCATCTGGCACGAAGTTTGGTAAAGATCGTCGAGGGTGTGGAAGAGACCCTCGTTATTCGCGCAGATTCCCTCTCCTGCAGTGGGATGCATTATGACACCTCCATTACGTGTTCAGGATCAAACCCGCGCTGCAACTGCCGGAGCCGGTTTCAGCTTGTTCAGCAGGAAGACAGAAAGCTTGTAGTCCGGGCCTTCTTCGGTCCTGGTGTTCTGGTAGAAATCGCACTGCTCGCAGGTCTTATATTTCATGCCGAAGGTCCCCTGTACCTTGCCGCCGCAGAGCGTGCCGGCGATCATCCAGCAGGTCCGTCCGCCGTTCTTCCCGCCATGAACGCCATTAAGCCGCATATCGGTCGCAGCCGGGCATACGCCCAGGGTCGCCGCGAATTTCCCGCCCGGTTCTCTTCCACAGTTCTTGTGCTCCCAGCAGTTCTTCTTCATGGTCAATTCTCCTTTATAAAAAAATAGGTGATCAGGTTATTATCTCAGCACACCGGGAGCTAATGCTTGTTCGCATTCTCCCGTGTTGGTGCCGGGGCAGGCGATGCCGCCGCTTGCTTCTCTATCGAACGGTCCATGCCCAGACGCGTTGCTGAAAAACCGAGCGAAGCGGGTTCTTCCTCTTTTTTCACGAGGTTCATGAAGTCGCATCTCCAGCAGTTATGCAGTTTTTGCGCGTAGGTCCCCTGGATCTTTCCGCCGCAGAGGGAACCGGCAATTGCCCAGCATGCCCTGCCGGCATTCGTGCCGCCATGGGCACCGCTCAGTTCCCGATAGGTGGTGACCGGGCAGATGCCGAGTTCCTGCGACTTATTCCCGCCGGGCTGCCTTCCGCACTTTTTATGTTCCCAGCAATTGAGTTTCATAGAGCGCCCCCTTGGAATCTGTTTTTATTATTTTCTTGCTACTTCAGTTATAGCAAGTGCTTTGCCAGTGCCGAAGTAATTGATTCCTAAATAAATGTCCGATGTAATACGCAAAATTATCGGGCAAAGTGCCCTGCTGTGTGGGCAGAATGCCCGATGGCTTCCTCATGGTCCCGGTCGGCGATGCTGTTCGTGGCCAGCTTGTGCGTGGATTGCCGGTCATATCAGATAATTCTGTAAATATCATGCAGAGCGTGCTACTATAAATCATTGCGAAGAGCTTGCCTTACCAGGGGGCGTTTCATGAAAGACCGGTTTTTTTTTCACACCATCCTCATCATCTGCTCGGTTCTTTTCCTGCTTCATCCAGCTGCCATGCATGCAGCTCCCCGCTCGATCAAAGTTGTCACGGACAACAACTATCCTCCGTATGTCTTTCTGAGCAGCGAGGGCAAGCTGCAAGGCATCCTGATAGATCAATGGAAGCTTTGGGAAGAGAAGACCGGCATCAGGGCCGAGGTCAGCGCCATGGACTGGGGCGAAGCGCTGCGTCGGATGAAGGCCGGGGAGTTCGATGTGATCGATACGGTCTTCATGACCGAAGAACGGGCACGATGGCTCGATTTTACGGCAGCCTACGAACAGCTGGAGGTCTCCGCTTTCTTCGACAAGGAGATCTCCGGTATTTCCGACGCAGCGTCCCTCAAGGGGTTCGTGGTGGCCGTGAAGAAGGGCGATGCCGCCATCGATGTTCTTAAAAAGCACGGTATTGACACGCTGCTGCTCTTCAATAACTACGAGGCCATCATCCAGGCGGCCAAAGAGCACAAGGTCACCGTGTTCGTTGCAGATGACCCTCCGGCACAGTATTTCCTCCATAAACTCGGCATTCAGGACCATTACAAACAATCCCCGCCACTCTACAGCGGCGAGTTCCACCGGGCCGTAAAAAAAGGGGACCGCGAACTGCTGAAGGTCGTCGAGGACGGTTTTGGCCTGCTCACCCCGATGGAACTCGAAAGAATTGAAAACACCTGGAATGGTTCTCCGCTGGTCGATGGTAAACACTTACGCGTTGTTCTGATCATTGCCGGCGGTCTGGGCCTGCTGGTGCTGTTCCTGTTCGCCTGGAACCGTACGCTTAAACGAAATGTGGAAAAGCGGACCGCAGCGCTGAAAAGCAGTCAGGAGCGAACTTCCCTGATCCTCAATTCCATTGCCGAGGGCATTTACGGCGTCGACCTCCAGGGGACCTGCACCTTCTGCAACCCTGCCGCACTGCGGCTCCTCGGGTATGAGCGTCCGGAGGACGTGGTCGGCAAGAAGATCCACAAGCTCATCCATCATACGCGGCCGGACGGCACTCACTATCACTCAAAAGACTGCAGGATCTATTGTTCCTACTGCCAGGGGAGAACAGCGCATGCCGAGGACGAGGTTTTCTGGCGGTCCGACGGGACCGGTTTTCCCGTCGAATACTGGGCACAGCCGGTCATGCACGATGGTGCACCTGTCGGGGCGGTCACGGCCTTTGTCGACATCAGCGAACGCAAGCAGGCTGCCGAGTCCCTCCGTGCGAACGAAGAGCGTTACCGGTCGCTGTTCGACAATATGCTGGAAGGTTTTGCTCATTGCCGGATGCTGTTCGAGGACGACCGGCCGGTGGACTTCATCTATCTCGATGTGAACAATGCTTTTGAAACATTGACCGGTCTAAAGAATGTTGCCGGGAAAAAGGTCACCGAGGTGATACCGGGAATACGGGAAGCCGACCCGGGATTGTTCGAGATCTACGGCAGGGTGGCCCTGACCGGCAAGCCCGAGCAGTTCGAGATCTATCTGGAATCCTTAAGCACCTGGTTTTCCATCTCGGTGTACAGTCCGGAGCGGGAACATTTTGTCGCCGTCTTCGATGTTATAACAGAGCAGAAAAAGGCCGAGAAGGCGCTCCGCGAGAGCGAACGGCGCTTCAGAGCTATCCTTGAGAACATGTCCCTCATCGGTCTCGTGCTTGATACCGACGGTGTGATTATCCTGTGCAACGACTACTTGCTCTCGCTGACGGGCTGGAAGCGCGAGGAGGTGCTGCATAAAAGCTGGTTTGACGTATTTCTGCCCCCGGACGTCCGGGACGAGCTCAAGACATCGGTCTTCCAGCCGTTTATCAGGATGGGTAAAATACCGGCCCACTACGAAAATCCCATCATTACCCGGCGAGGGGAAGAACGACTGATCTCCTGGAGCAATATTGCGCTCCATGACGAATCGGGAACGGTCACCGGAGTGGCCAGTATCGGCGAGGACATCACCGAACGGAAGCGGATGGAAGATGCGCTGAAACGGAGCGAGAACCTGCTGCAGGCAATAATCGAGACCGAACCTGATTGCGTCAAGATGACCGATGCAGAGGGCAATCTCGTCATGATGAATCGCGCAGGCCTGGAAATGATCCAGGTTGATGACTTTGAACAGGTCAAGGGCCGGTGCGTATGCCCCATGATCGCCTCCGAATACCGTCAGGCATTCATGGACCTCACGGCGTGCGTTTTTGAAGGACGGCCCGGGACCCTGATGTTCGAGATGGTTGGATTACAAGGGCGGCATCTTTGGCTGGAGACCCGTGCAGTGCCGTTCCGCAATGAAAAAAATGAAATCACCGCCCTGCTCGGCATTACCCGCGACATTACGGAGCGCCGGAAGCTGGAAGAGCTGCTCCGTCAGTCCCAGAAGATGGAATCCATCGGCACGCTTGCGGGTGGCGTTGCCCACGACTTCAACAACATCCTGACCGCTATCTCCGGTTACGGCCACCTGACCCTCATGAAGATGGCACACGGAGATCCGAACCGACCGAACATCCAGCAGATCCTGGAGTCAGCGGACCGGGCCGCGCACCTGACCAAGGACCTGCTTATGTTCAGCAGAAAACAGCCCATCGACCGGAGGCCGGTCGATCTGAACGAGGGGATCCAGAAACTGGGAAAATTCCTGGCACGGGTCATCGGCGAGGACATCGCGTTCAAGGCCACATTGTCGGGAGGGGCCATTCCGGTGCTTGCTGACACGTACCAGCTCGACCAGGTCCTGATGAACCTTGCCACGAACGCACGGGACGCCATGCCCAAGGGCGGCACCTTCTTGATCTCCACGGAACAGGTCGTGCTGAACGAATCGTTCACCGCCGCACACGGCCTCGCGAGGCCGGGCAAATACGCCATGATCAGCGTGTCGGACACCGGCCAGGGGATGGATGAGGAAACGAGGCAGCGGGTCTTCGAGCCGTTCTTTACGACCAAAGAGGTGGGAAAGGGCACCGGTCTGGGGCTGTCGGTCGTCTACGGCATCGTGCAGCAGCACGACGGGCAGGTGACGGTCTACAGCGAGCCCGGCCGCGGCACGACCTTCAGGATCTACCTGCCCATCAACGAGACGAAGGCGACCGAAGAGAAGGCGAACGAGGAGGAACAGCTTGTGGGAGGAACGGAAACGATCCTGCTGGCCGAGGACGACAGGACCGTGCGGGAGATGACCTTGCTGCTGCTGCAGGATTTCGGTTATACGGTCATCACGGCGGTCGACGGCAATGATGCAGTGAAAAAGTTCATGGAGAACAAGGACCGGGTCCAGCTTCTGTTGTTCGATCTGATCATGCCCGGGAAGTCCGGCAAAGATGCCTACGATGAGATCCGGCAGATGTGCCCTGATGCCAGGGTCATCTTTGCGAGCGGTTATGACCCGGACATGGTGCGGCAGAAGGCGCTGCTCGAACAGAACGTGCCCGTGGTCTATAAACCGGTGCCCATGGCGACGTTGTTGAAAAAGATACGGTCTGTGCTGGATGGGAGCGGGGCGTAGAAGCGTTTAAAGGCAAGTGCAAAAGTCAAAGTGTAAAAATAAAAATGGAGAGCATAGGGTTGCCTTAATTTTACGATTTGCAATTTGCACTTTGCATCGGTCCAGGCGTTATTGTTCAAAGGGCAGCGTGATCGTGACCGTGGCGCCTTTTCCCTGTTCCGATCCCAGGGTGATGCTGCCCTTATAGTTGGCGACGATCTTCCTGGCGATCGAAAGTCCAAGGCCCGTGCCGCCCTGGTCGGACTTGGTGGTAAAGAAGGGGTCAAAGACCCTGCCGATCAGTTCCGGGGGGATGCCGGGGCCTGTATCTTTGATCGTGACCACGAGAGAGCCGCCTTCCTGCCGCGTCCCGATGAAGAGCGCGCCGGAATCGTTCATGGCGTCGAGCGCATTGGTAATGACGGAGATAAAGACCTGCCGCAGTTCCCCCTCGCTTCCCTGCAGCGGCGGCAGTGCCGGTGCAAATTCCTTCTCGATCTGCAGGTCCTTCAATCTCCCTTGATATCCCATGAGCTCGATGGTCCGTTGCAACGCCGTGGTGATGTCAATGGTTCCCTTCTCGTAGGTCGCGCTCCGCGAGACCGAGAGCATGTTGGTCGTTATGTTCTTGCATCGCGCCACTTCTTCCTGCACGATCGTCAGATACTTCTCGAACAGGACGGCGTCGTACCGGCCTTTTTTTACCCGCAGGTGCAGCGCCTCGGCGCAGCCCAGGATCGACGCCAGGGGGTTGTTGATCTCATGGGCGATGCTCGCCGCCATCTGTCCCAGGGAACCCAGCCGCTCCGCCATGATCAGCCGCATCTCTTTTTCCCGGTCTTCCGTGACATCCCTGATGAGGCTGACCGATCCGCCGAAGGACCCGTCCGCCAGCGAATAGGGGAAATGCGACACCACCAGGGTCCTTTTCCGGACGGGGTCCGTGAGCTCGACATCAACGGGCATGCCGGTCTTCTGCAGGTCCTCGTGCGGACAGTGCTGATAGGGTTCCGTGGTCCCATGGAGCAGGTCGTAACACTTCCGGTCCAGGACCTCGTTAAAAGGGAGGGCCACGAAATCGATGAACGCCTGGTTGGCCCGCTTGATGTTATAGTCTGCGTCGGTGATGTAGATCGGGTCCTGGATATTGTCGAAGGTATCGCGCCATTCCCGGTGGGAGGCGCTGACCTTGCCGACCAGGCTCTGCAGTTCCCTGATGAGGTTCTCCCGCTCAGTCTCGGCCCGTTTGTGTTCGATGCCGAGCGCGATCTCGTTCGCGATCGACGAGAGCGCCTGCAAAGCGGCCTCGGACAGCTCGTTCCGGAAGAAGCTCCCCATGACCCCGACGAGGCGGTCCTCAACGACCAGCGGATGACCGGCAAAGGCAACGATCCTCTCCCGGCGCACCCACTCCTGGTCGCTGATCATGGGATCGCCGATGACGGTGTTGGTAAGGTGCGGCTTCCGGTTCTTCGCGATCCAGCCGATCTTATAATCATAGCGATCGAGCTGAATGCGGCCATGAACGCCGTCGAGGTGTGTGGAGGCGCCGGCACTGGCCTGCAGTTCAAGGGTGTTTGCTTCCTCGTTCAGCGTCCAGATCCGTGCAAGGAACGCATCGAGGTGCCGGACCTGGGCCTCTGCGCAGGACTGGAGCATGGGCTGCATGCTGTCTCCCCGGGTCAGGGCGTTGCCGGTATCAGCGCCGAGCAAGGCATGCCGTGTTCGTTCCTGCAGGTCCGCCCCCGAACGCTTTCGGGCGGTAATTTCCCG
>JBGQDI010000142.1:0-6576 GCA_041495765.1 Nitrospirota bacterium | reverse complement strand
TCGATCCGCGCGTCAGGGTCTGGTACAACCCCGAGCTTAAATCGCGCAATTTTATTATTCCCGGACTGATCGCGGTCATCATGATGGTGATAGCCGCTTTGCTGACCTCTTTGACCTTTGCGCGGGAATGGGAGCGGGGGACTATGGAACAGCTGATCTCCACGCCGGTCAAGCCTTCCGAACTGATCCTGGGAAAGCTCTTTCCCTACTTTCTTATCGGTATCATCGATATGACCATGTCGGTGACCATGGCCGTCGTCCTCTTCGATGTCCCGTTCAAAGGGAGCTTTGTGGTCATGGCAATGATGTCGGGTATCTTTCTTTTTGGCGCGCTGGGCCTCGGCATCGTTATCTCCATTATCACCAAATCCCAGCTTGTGGCGAGCCAGATAGCAATGGTCGCTACGTTCCTTCCCGCCTTTCTGTTGTCGGGTTTCATGTTCGCCATTTCGAACATGCCGGCCCCTCTGCAGGCCATAACGAGGATCGTGCCGGCGCGTTATTTTGTTGCTGCACTGAAAGATCTTTTTCTGAAAGGGAACCCGCTCAGCTACCTTTTTATTGATATCCTTTTCCTTCTCGTGTTCGGGGTCATCGTTTTTGTCGTGGCCAACAAAAGGCTCAAAAAAAAGATCGGGTAGTGCCGAGACCATGCAGATAAAATTCGAACGAATTAAACAGATGGTGGTCAAAGAGTTCATCCAGATCTTCCGGGATAAACGGATGAAAGCGATCGTGTTCGTCATCCCCATCCTGCAGACCATCGTGTTCGGTTATGCCGTGACCACGGATGTGAACAACATACCCCTGGCGGTCACGGACAATGACCGCTCCCTGGAAAGCAGAGACCTGGTCCGAAGGTTCTCGGCCTCAGGTTACTTTCAGATACGGGCTATGCCTGCATCTCCCGCTGCTGTCCAGGAGTTGCTCGACCGGGCCGAGGTAGCCGCGGCACTCCAGATCGATCACGGGTTCTCCGCAGACCTCAAACGGGGAATACCTGCCAAGGTCCAGATACTGGCCGATGGCACCGATTCCAATACCACGATCGTCGCGCTCGATTATGCGACCAGGATCATCAAACAATATAGCAGGGACAATGCCAGGACGTCATCTCCCGGTGTCCGGATCGATGTCCGGCAGCGTGCCTGGTATAACCCGGAGCTGAAAAGCAAAAATTATAATGTTCCGGGTGTGATCGCCATGGTGATCATGCTTACCTCGTTGCTCCTTACTTCCATGGCCGTGGTCCGGGAGCGTGAGATCGGGACCATGGAGCAGCTCATGGTCACACCGCTCCGACCGGTGGAGCTGATATTGGGCAAGACGATCCCCTTTGCCCTGATCGCCTTTTTCGAAATGATCCTGGTGACCGCATTCGCCGTCCTGAAGTTCGATATCCCCATCCGGGGTGCCCTGTACCTGCTCCCGCTTTCCACGGCAATCTATCTTCTGTCGGTCCTCGGAACGGGCCTCTTCATCTCAACTATCGCCAAGACCCAGCAGCAGGCGCTGATGGCGACCTTCCTTTTTTATATGCCGGCGGTGCTGCTTTCGGGTTTCATGTTCCCCATCGAGAACATGCCGCTGTTCTTCCAGTTTTTCACCTATGCCAATCCGCTCCGCTATTTTCTGGTCATTATCAGGGGTATTTTCCTGAAAGGGAACGGTATCTCGCTGCTTTGGCCGCAAATGGCCGCTCTCCTGCTGCTCGGCATCATCGTCCTGACCCTTAGTTCCCTGAGGTTTAAAAAAAGGCTTGGTTAAAAGCCGTGCTTCCGCTTCTTTTCCAGACAGAATATGCTATAGTTGACCAGTAAATGGCCTGCAGCCGCACCGTCTGAGAGCTTTTCTGGTCCCGGAGCGTCCTCGAAAGAAAACGATGGAAGATCCGCATCGAAGCTTCTGAAATCGACTAACCCATGAAAATACGCGGTATCATACTGATCTTTGCAGCACTTGCATTCCTCACATCGGCAGCAGGCGGTTCTCTTTATTATTATTCAATGAAGAAAAACGCCGCAGCGGAACTGCACAAGGAAACGACCGAGAACCTTGGCGAAATGGCCGGTCGAATATCCCTCTACCTTTCCAACTATAAGAAAATAACAGCCTCGATGGCCGGCCTCAAAGAAATGCAGCGCGCCCTCGCAAGAAAGCAAGGGAGCGCCTTGAAGGATGCAGATGCGATCCTTGCCAATTTTCAAACGAACATCGGTGTTGACGTCTGTTACCTGATCGACCTTTCGGGGACGACCATTGCATCATCGAATCATCATACCCGTGAAAGTTTTGTGGGAAAGAACTACGCTTTCAGACCTTATTTTACCCAGGCGATCGCGGGAACTCCTGCCGTGTATATGGCGCTGGGCGTGGTCACCGGGAAGCGGGGCGTATATTACAGCCATGCAGTCTATGACGGTCTTGGATCACGGGTCATCGGTGTTATCGTGTTAAAAGCACCGATGGACTATCTGGAACATGAGCTCAAAAGACAATTCGATGGGGTGATGGCCGTTGTAAGCACAGAGGGCGTCGTCTTTGTTTCCAGCCGCGAAGATTGGCTGCTGCACACGCTTTGGAAAGAGGGGCCTGACGTGCTGTCGGTGATCGCATCGACCCAGCAGTTCGGGAATGTTGCCTTGGATTGGACCGGACTGGAAAGGATCGATGAAAAGCAGGCCCGTGATGCCGCGAACAACCGGTATATGATCCACGAGGCGTCGATCCCGAGCTGTCCAGGCTGGAAAGTGCTGTTCCTGCATGATCTGAACATTGCGTCAAGCAGGATGTCGGGTATGATGCTCAGGGAGACCGGATTTATCATCATACTTATCTGCCTCGCTATCGGTGCGGCGTGCATCGTTCTCTACCGGAAAGCGAACCGGGAGATCCTGAATAGAAAAAGAACGGAAGAGGAGCTGAAGAACACCAATACAACGCTGCAGTCTGTGATCAAGGCGTCGCCGCTTCCGATCGTGGGTGTTGATGCAGCCGGCATCACGGTGCTTTGGAATCCAGCTGCGGAGCGGGTCTTCGGCTGGTCTGAAGACGAGGTCCTTGGGCGGCCCTCGCTCATCGTTCCCCCGGACCTTCACCAGGAACATATTTCCTTCCGGAACAGGATCATCGACGACGATGCGATCACGGGAGTGGAAACACGGCGCATGAGAAAAGACGGCGCCCTGATCGACGTTACGGTCTCATCAGCGACCATTCATGATGAACAGGGTACGAGTGTGGCTGCCATGGGCATCTATGAGGACATCACGGAGCACAAAAAAGCCGAAGAGGAGGTCCGGTTCCTCGCTGCGATCATCCAGGACCTGCCCGAGGCGGTTTGCGCCATTGACACCGCCGGCAATGTCGTCACGTGGAACGGCGGCGCATGCAGAATGCTGGGGTTCCGCGCCGATGAGATGCTCGGCAGGCCGATTACGACCGTGATACCCGAGGATATCGTGCAGCGTGAATTCGACCACTGTCTGACCATCTTGAACAAGGAAGGCTTCTTTTCAGGATATGAATCGATCCGCCTTGCCCGGGACGGCAGGAGGATCCCCGTGGAATTGACCGCTGTTGCCATCAAGGACCGGGATCAGCGGATCACCAATTACGCTTCGATCATGATAGATCTTACGGACCGTAAAAAAGCCGAGGAAGAACGATTGAAGATCCATATGCTGGAGTCGATCGGATTCCTGGCTGCAGGGATCGCACATGATTTCAATAATCTGCTCAGCGTCATCCTGGGGAACATCCATATTGCAAAAATGACGCTTCCGTCCGACGAAAAGGCATATAGCAGGCTCACCGACGCCGAGAACGTCGTTGATCTGGCCAGCGAACTGAGCAAACGGCTTATCACCTTTGCCACCGGCGGCGATCCCCACAGAAGAATGATGCAGACATCGGAACTGTTCGCCGACACGGTCACGGGGCTCTTGAAAAGCTCGACGATCCAGACCGTATTTGATCTACCGGAAAACCTTGCCGAGGTCTCGATCGATGAAGGACAGATGAAACAGGTGATCAATAACCTGGTGATCAACGCCAAAGAGGCCATGCCGAACGGCGGGACGCTCACGATCGTTGGAAGGAATATCCAGGTGTCTGCACAGGACAATTTTCCTATGCAGGAAGGCCGCTACCTGCATCTTTCCCTCAACGATACGGGCGCAGGTATCCCGGCGGAGAACTTATCCAGGATCTTCGACCCTTATTTCTCCACAAAGAACACTTTCAGCCAAAAAGGCCTTGGACTTGGCCTTGCTGTTTGCTATTCCGTCATCAAAAGACATGATGGCCTCCTTACCGTCGAATCGGAGATCGGGAAGGGAACGACCTATCATATATATCTTCCGATACCAGCATGACCGGGATGCATCGCTTCGTAATAGGGAAAGGGGACGTTGATGAAAAAACCGATGGTTGACACGGATATTTGCATCGGATGCGGTCATTGTGTGGAGGTCTGTCCGCAGGTGTTCGTACTGGGGGAAGATGAACGATCGACCGTGATCGGACCGGAACATTGCGGGTCCTGCAACTGCCAGGAAGCTATCGATACCTGCCCGGTCCAGGCCATCAGCTGGTCAGGCTAGGGACTCGTGCCCTCAAAAAAAATCATGGAAGGGGGTGCCTTATTGGCACTCCTTTTTTTGTCCGATTTCCCACCACAAGGCCTGTTTCCTTGAGATGGCTCGATATATTTTCTTGCCATTTATAATCTCCTGTAGTAACTTCATATACGTGCACAGGGTCTCGTTCCTGAGGGTCAGGTGCAGGGGATCACCTGTTTTTGAGCATGACGATGAAGCGGTGGTGCTATGTGCGACCTTTGTACAAAACACGGCGACGGAAAGATCTGGTATAAGAACGCCAGGAACTACGCTCAGGACCTTCTGTCCGATCTGGAACGGCGCCGATATATCGAAAATTTCCTGACCTCGACGTTCGGCGAAGGGTTCCAGACCCTGGGACGGCTCGAGACCATTTACCGGAAAAAAGGCAGGCTTCCTGAGGCAGTAAAGACCGCCATGGTCACGAAGGCCAAAGCCGAGCATTACGGCCAGGTCCTGCCTATTGAAGAAATCGAAGGGGTCGTGCGGCAGGCCAGAACCGTCGTACGCATGCCGTGTGCCTGCCGCTGGAACATCGAAAAGAAAGAGGAGCGCTGCTGCTACGCGGTCAGCTACGGTCCCGAGGCATGGTACCAGGGCATCGACATGGGCTATTTCGGCAAAGCCTCCGATGAAGGGTTGGAATCCCTGACCCCTGATGCCGCTCTTGAACAGATGACGGACATGGAAACGGGGGGGGCGGTCCACACGATCTGGACCATGATGACCCCCTTTATCGGCGCTATCTGCAACTGCTCGCCCAACGATTGCCTGGCCATGCGAACGCTGTCCCGCACGAGTGTGGAGACCATGGAGCGGGCCGAACAGGTGGCGTGCGTTGATGTGACCAAGTGCACCGGCTGCGGGCTCTGCGTTGAACGCTGCCATTTTCATGCCGTTGACGGCCACCGTCATGATGGAGCGTTCCACGCACATATCGACCCACAAAAGTGCTTTGGCTGTGGCCTCTGCCGCGGAGCATGCGGCGCCGGTGCGATCTCGCTCGTCCTGCGGCAGGGGATCGTTTGAAAAATATCTCCGGCATGCAACCCTTTGTGCGAAAACGCTGACATGACGACTCTGACAACCTGTATCTGGTGCTTACAGACTATCGGTACGATACCAGGTCCGGAAGGATCTCGATTGTGCGGATGTTGTATGGAGCACTTCTCCCTGCCGCCGGACGGGCCTGTCCAGAAACACCTCGACGCCCTGCTGTTCCCGGTCTTTGTCATCAATCTCTATGCAGGAACACGGATGATCACCCGGGCCGTGAACCGAAGCGCCTGTATCTGGCTGAACAAAGAACCGGTCGAGATCATTCAGCATCTTGTTGGGAATGCTATCGGGTGCGTACATGCCCGTCTTGCTGAAGGATGCGGGGACGCCGCACCGTGTGCAGCCTGCGAGGTCCTGCGGTCGGTTGCCGGATCTGCCGGGACCGGTGAACCGCTGGTCTCCGTTCCAACGAACTTGCATCGGGAAAAGTACGACGGACCGACCCAGGTCATGGTGCTCAAGCTGACTACCATGAAGGCAGGCGGGCTGGTTATGATGCGGCTGGATCCTTCTGGTTCCGCTGTGCTGCAAGTGGATGGACCCAATGAACAGCGACACGAATAGTATGCCGGCACCTGCATATGCGTTTTTTCATGCACCTTTGTGCCCTGAACAGTACACGACTCCGAAAACACGATGCAAAAGGGGGGGGCTTTATGCGCAGGAATATCCTGAAATCCGTCGATTTCATGCAGCATGTTTTTGACGCTGTTCCGTCAATGCTCTTCATTGTCGATAAAGAGTTCAGAATAGAACATCTGAACACCGCTGCATCCTGCATGGCAAATGTGACCAAAGAGGAAGCACATAAAAGGCATGCAGGGGAAGTGCTCCACTGCGTTCATGCAGGGGAATTGTCCCCGGAATGCGGGCAGGCATCCGTGTGCATTGATTG
>JBGQDI010000141.1:0-6645 GCA_041495765.1 Nitrospirota bacterium | reverse complement strand
TGATCGATATGAAGCCGGCATTTGTCCGGATCTACCCGGCACTCGTGATCAAAGAGACCCCGCTCGAAATGCTGTATCGCTCGGGGCTCTATGCTCCTCTTTCTCTGGAAAAAGCGATACAGTGGTGTGGGAACGCTTTTCTGCAATTCGAAAGCGCCGGCATCGCAGTGGTCCGCATGGGCCTCCAGCCGAACGAAGAACTTTCGAGATCAGGGACCGTACTGGCGGGACCCTACCATCCGGCGTTCAGGCAGCTCGTAGATTCATCGATCCTGCTGGACCGCATGCGTGCCCTCCTGCGACAGTTCCCGCCAGGACAGGGTCCTGTGCATTTGTGCAGCAATCCTTCCGATGTCTCCGCTGCCATAGGCCAGAAACGTTCAAATATCATTATGTTAAAAAAGGAGTTCGCCCTCAGCGACCTGCGTGTCTTCGCTGCACCGGCGGTAAGTAAAGGTTCGATCACGTATCAGTAGGAATCACCGTTCTTCTATGTTATAGTTACTCAGGAGGTAATCAATGAAAAACTTACTTTTTGTGTGGATGCTTTTTTCAGTCCTCATCCTGGCACGGGAAAGCCGTGCAGGAGAGACCCGGGCGATCGAGCTTAAGGACGGCAGTATGGTGACCGGAGAAGTGGTATCACTGACCAACGGGAAATACACCATCCGTTCCGGCAACCTCGGTACCATAGAGATCGAGGAATCGAAGGTCCGCACCATCAGGACGGTCGCCGCAGCGCCAGCCAGCACTACCACCGGAGCGGCTCCTGTTAGCACGACCGGAGCAGCGCCTGTTAGCACGACCGGAGCGGCTCCTGCCAGCACGACCGGAGCGGCCCCTGCCAGCACGACCGGAGATATCAAGACCCTGACTGACAGGATGATGAACGACAAGGACATCATGGAAAAGATCCAGTCGCTCCAGAACGATCCCGATTTTCTGAAGCTCCTCGAAGATCCCGGGGTCATGAAAGCCGTGAATTCCGGAGACATTGCCACGCTCATGGCGAACCCGCGGTTCATGAAGCTCATGAACAACCCCACGGTCCACGAGATCGAGCAAAAGGTCAAATAACGGACGCGGCGGCCCAGGCCAGCTGCTGCGTCTGAAACCTGTTGACAGCGACGCTGGTTACAGGTAGTATCGACAAAATTTTCCATAAGGGGACCTCCTCCATGGCCATTACCTATAAGGATGCCGGCGTTGATATCGATGCCGGGGACCTCTTTGTATCGAAGATCAAACCCTATGTCAAATCGACGTTCCGGCCTGAGGTACTCACCGACATCGGCGGCTTCGGCGGGCTCTTTGCCCTCAAAAAATACAAAGAGCCGGTCCTCGTCTCCGGCACGGACGGCGTAGGGACCAAGCTCAAGATCGCCTTTCTCACCAAAAAGCATGACACCGTGGGTATCGATCTCGTTGCCATGTGCGTGAACGACATCATTGTCCAGGGCGCAGAGCCGCTTTTTTTCCTCGACTATTTTGCAACGGGCAAGCTGAAGCCCAAAGAGCACGCCGACATCATCAAAGGCATTGCCGAAGGCTGCAGGCAGTCGGGCTGCGCCCTGATCGGCGGCGAGACGGCTGAAATGCCGTCATTCTACGGAAGCGACGAGTACGATTTGGCGGGTTTTGCCGTCGGTGCGGTAGAAAAAAAGAAGATCATCGATGGCTCCAGGATCAAGCCCGGAGACAAGCTCATCGGGCTTGCATCCTCCGGGCTGCACAGCAACGGCTACTCGCTGGCGCGCAAAGTACTGCTCGAAGAAGCCGGCTACTCGCTCAAGAAGGTCGTTTCCGGCTTCGACCGGCCGCTGGGAGAGGTCCTGCTCACCCCGACACGGATCTATGCCCGGACCATCATGGCGTTGCTGAAAGAGTTCGACCTGCACGGCATGGCGCACATAACGGGAGGCGGCATCACCGAGAACACGCCGCGTATGCTTCCGAAAGGCACCCAGGCCATGATCGTCAAAGGGACCTGGGACATCCACCCCATCTTTTCACTGATCCAGGAAAAGGCAGGCGTCGACGATCACGAGATGTACCGGGACTTCAACATGGGCATCGGCATGATCATGGCGGTACCGGCAAAACAGGCCGAAGCCGTCATGAAGCGTGCTCAAAAGCTCGGAGAGCGGACCTACCTGATCGGGGAGATCGTGAAAGGGAAGCAGGTCGTCAAGTATAAAGAATAACGGTCAAAGAATGCAGGAGTAAAGATACCGGTTTATTGCAGATTGTCTCATGCCTCGTAAGGGAGTTGTATGAACAAAGTGAAGATCGGGGTCCTCGTCTCGGGACGCGGCTCGAACCTCCAGGCCATCATAGACAATATCGAACGCGGACAGCTCGCTGCCGAGATCGCGGTCGTTATCAGCGACCAGCCCGACGCCTATTCCCTCGAGCGGGCACAGAAGCACAACCTGCCGGCGGTCCATCTCAGCGCAAAAAACTATAGGGGCAAACGCGGCGAATACGATGCACTCCTGGTGCAGGAACTTCAGCAGCGGGGAGTGGAGATTGTCTGCCTTGCAGGCTTCATGCGCATCATCACGCCGGTATTGATAAAAGCCTTTCCCAACCGCATCCTGAACATCCACCCTTCTCTTCTCCCTGCCTTCCCCGGTCTGCATGTGCAGAAAAAAGCGCTCGAACACGGAGTGAAGTTTTCCGGATGCACGGTCCACTTCGTTGACGAGGGTATGGACACAGGCCCCATCATCATTCAGGCCGTGGTCCCGATCCTTGATGATGATAGCGAGGACAGCCTCTCGGAAAGGATCCTCAGGCAGGAACACGTGATCTATTCCCGCGCTATCCAGTTATTTGCTGAAGGAAAACTTATGGTCCTGGATAGAAGAGTTCTTGTTCACGGCAACAAGAAGGGCAATGCTGAATTCCTGCTGAACCCATGAAAAAACCCCTCTTACGAGGGGTAAAGATCCAACCTGCTTTTGCTCCATCCTTGCTACGGTTTCGCCACGAACCAAACCCCTTTTACTCCCTGTCCGTTGGTATCCCCGGGGTTCTCGTCGCCGGAGAAACGATAGAGAGGTATGCCCTTATAGGTAAGATGGTCAAGGTTATCCTCTTTTCGAGAGAAAGAGCCAAAATCGCTCATTTTTAGTCCCTTGCCTGCTGCTATCTGGTCGGTCTTGTAGCAGTAGACCGGCCATTTTTCTGCACAGGGACCGATACAGGTGCTCTTCCCCGGAGAATCGTTCTTGAAATAATACAAGGTTCGCCCCGTGGAGCTGACCAGGTACTTGCCAACCCCTGCTTTCTCGGCTATTGCGATGGTTTCCTTCTCGTCCTGAGCAAGTGCGATTCCCGACCAAACAACCGCCAAGAATGCCAGGACGATTACCGCCAGTAAGCTTGTTTTCGTTCTTCCCATGAAAATCTCCTTTTCGTTGGTCCGATTATAATGCAGCTCCAGTTCTCTATCCAGAGTATATCATGATAATCGTGGAGTGGTCTTTCATTGTGATAACAGCGGCGAGGCGGAAATACTCGTAGTCATTCATGGCATGCCAAAACAAAAGAAAGAGAGAACTAGTGTGTTATGTGTCCTACGCTATCTTCATACACCGTTGTCATGGCGTCGATAGAGCGTGAAGATCTCCTTTGGGCTGTTGATCGGCCTCGCGAACTCCCAGACCTTTTCCCAATGATGGCCCCGCACCGGCGCATAACGGCGGGAGCCGCTCTGCACCAGCAGCAGATCGCAGTTGCCAAGACCGTTCACTTCGACCCGACGAGTGTCGATCCCGGCAAAATACTCCAGCATGGCCCGTTCCGAATCGTCCAGCCCCTGGCTCGCTATGCTCGGGTGGGGATCAGGAAGGGCCGCGTGAAATGACTCGAATATTGCCCGCTGGCTCTCTGAAGAATCGACCACCGGAAGCCAGAGGGTCATCACCAGCCCCCACGTAAGGACCATCCCGATCGTCCAGTTCGTGATAACGTATGCAGAAGCCCGGGTGAACCGGACGACGCACAGCACCCATGCCAGCGTATAGGCAAAGGCGATCACGACAACAGGAATATGAAGAGAGGCAGAATAGTCCGGATATAGACCGTGAAGCCTCGTTGCAATGAACGCGGGACGTCCCGTCATGAAGGATAGCCACCCCACCCAGACAGTCAGTGCAATAAGGCCGAACAGCGCGATCGATATTTTATTGATGTTCCTTGCAGCCTTCTCCGGAATCGCAGCAACGCCCGCTGACGCGATAAGCGATAGGGGAAGCAGCATCGGGATGCCGTAAAGACCACGTTTGGCCGCCGAAGCGCTCAACACCAGGAACATGACCAGAAAAGCAGTGAGCGGAAGCTGAAAGACCGGGTGGTCTTTGAGGGAACGACGATAGTGCCAGAGCGCCCAGAGAGCGAACACCGCGACGGGCCAGGCAAGCTGAAGGATGTTGGCAGCATAAAATAAATGGTTGTCTCTTTTTGCATAAGCAAAACCGAAGAATCGCCCCAGGTTCTGGTTCCAGAACCATTCTATGAACAGGTCCCGCGAGCGAAGATAGAGCGCTGTCGGCCAGATCAGGAGCCACGGAAGGATGGCGGCAGCGGCGATCAAGAGCATGCGGAAGTATTCTTTTTTACGCCAGTCGCGGAAAAGGATTGGCAGGGAGATCGCCAGTATCCCGACAACACCGGGCGCAAAAAGTCCCTTGCACAGGAACCCGATGCCTGCTCCCGTACCGAGCCACAGGCCGCCTATACCGGGCCTTCTCCTGCCGACGGCAAGTCCGTAGAGCGCAGCGCTGAACCCGGCAAGGAGCCCCACGTCGGTAATGAGCTTGTGGGCCGTGAACTGAAGATGGACACAACCTAGCAGGATGGCTGCGGCAAGCCAACCTTGTTCAGGGCCGAAGAGCTCCCTGGCCGTCAATGCCAGGAAAACCAGAACGAAGGCCATCCAGAAAATGTTCACGAGCCTTACTGCATCATAAACGGGAAGCAGCGGACTGAAGATACGTCCCGAAATCGCCGCGCTGATAAAATAAAGCGGAGGTTTTTCGAGGAACGGCTCCCCCGCCAGGGTGGGCACGACCCAGTCGCCCGACGTGATGATATGGTTCACCATCCCGAACGTATAAGGTTCGTCGGACTTCCAGGGGTCACGGCCCGCCAGACCGGGCAGGATCCACAAGAAGAACAGTATGATCAAGGCGGTTATTTGAAATCTCTTGAGCATACTTTAAGTCTATTACTGGAATTGACAATGTCAAGTTGCCTTATCTTTTTTAACCGAGGCTTAGGTTACACCCGGCACGACAGCTCCTTCAAGGTTTCTATACGTCCTAATCATTATTCTGGTTTTTTCCCTTGGTACTTTTTTCGTATACTGCACGTTCATGGTGAAAGGCTACTTTCCGACCACGAGAATGACAAAGCTGTCCTTAATGATGGTGGGACGCGGTTTAACAGCTCCTGCCGGTGCGGCCGGGACGGGGGCAAAGTCAGCTGTGGGCAGATATATCTTATGGCTCTTTGTATCGAGCGCCATGGTGCGAGCGCCCCGCTGGGTCGGGACCGTCTCAACATCAAACCTTCCCGGCGACATTTCCCGGACCACCGTGAGCGTTCCCTCACCATTCGCACTGAAGGCAAGCCCGGCGTCGGCATCATAGGCATTCCCATCTACTCCTTCGCCGATCGGGACGGCGGCAACGACCTTTCCCGACACCACGTCCAGCACGTCCATTATTTTATTGCGGCATCCGGAATATATCCGACGATGTTCACTATCGATGGCCATTCCCGTCGGCTCAGTACATGGGCTTAAGGAGTACCTTTTTTCTATTGCCAGTTTTTTACTGTCAAGCTCGACAACCTCGTTCGTATCTTCGATATTCACAAAAATCCTGCCCTTGTTGTCCGTGGTCGCAAATTCCGGTTTGCCTCCAAGAGCGATCGTTCCCAGCACCTTTCCAGAGGCTGCATCGAACGCCGTAGCATCCTTGCTTTTGCCGTTGAAGGTGAACACCCGTTGGTAAGCAGGTTCATACAGAATGGCGTCGGGGTTCTCACCGGTCTTCACCTGACCGACCTCCTGCAAAGTTCTTATGTCGAAGATGAAGGCAGTATTGGCTCTGCCGTTGCTGATAAAGCCGCGGTTCAGTTCGGGGGCGAGAGCGATCCCGTGAACGCCTGGTGTATCGGGGATATCGCCGATCACTTTACCGGTCGCGATGTCGATGACCATGACATGGGTGCCGCGGGAGACATACAGCCGGTGAGCAGCACTATCGACCGTCAAGTAATCCCAGCCGCCTTCGCCCCCTACCGGGATCTTATTGATCAGATGATACCCTGATCCTGCCTGCGCAGTGGAAGTGACGAGAAAAAGAACGACAGCAAGGATGGTCCTCATAAATGCCTCCTTTTATTTAACTGATTGTTTAAAAACTATAACACAGACGGCTTGCGGCAGTTCGGAATTGACCGTGTCGTGCTACAACAAGCGTGAGGGCAAGGCTGCGCAGGGTTAGCGGGACCCAGAGCATGAAATGACGGATTTTAAGATAGCGTTTGCAGGATGGTTTGAGATCGCGGACCGGAAGAAAACATCGATGGGACGGACAGCCCTTGCGAGCTTTAAAAAAAGATGGTGGCGAG
>JBGQDI010000140.1:0-6659 GCA_041495765.1 Nitrospirota bacterium | reverse complement strand
AGCCCCGGCCGGGGGCCCGGCGAGTTCAAAACGCCTCTGGGGCTTGCCCTGGAAGGGGGCGTGCGGCTCTCTGTGGGAGATGCCGGCAACAACCGTGTCCAGACCTTCACTCTGCGCCACACGCCTGCGGTGCCGCGCGACACGATGGCCCAGGCGCGGCCGAACGAGATCCAAGTGAGCTGGAAGCCGAATACGGAAACCTTTCTCGACCACTACACGATCTACCGTGCTGAATCGGCCGCCGGCCCCTTCAAACCTGCAGGCGTCACGAAAGAACCGTTCTTCAATGACAAGAACCTGCCGAGCAACAAGACCTTTACCTACGTGGTGACGAGCCAGGCGCGCGAAGGGAACGAAAGCGCTCTCTCCGCGCCGGCCTCGGCGGCAACGCCGAAGCTCGTCCCGGCAACGCCCCGCAAGATCGGCATCGGTGCGCTCGAAAAACAGATCACGCTCTCCTGGACCCCCAACACCGAGCCTTTTATGAGCAACTACCGGGTCTACCGCTCCAAGCACCCCACCGAAGGGTTCGAACCGGTGGCCAAAGTGGAGAAGACCCTGTTCGTTGACGCTCCGCTGGCGGACGAGACCGTCTATTATTACAAGGTCACGGCCGTGGGCAAGGAGGGCGATGAAAGCCAGCCCAGCGAACCGGTCTTTACGACGACACCGAAGCCGGCACTGTCCCTTCCGCCGCTCGAGATAGCCAAGGTGGAGATCGGGGAGATCTTCTCCTCGGCCTACAAATACTACGAGTCGCACCCCATCGGCAGGGTCACTATCAGGAACAACTCGGGCAATGCCTTCTCGTCGGCCAAGCTCAGTTTTTCGATCAAGGACTTCATGGACTATCCCTCGGAGATCCAGCTCCAGGACATCGCCTCGAACCAGGAGATCAAGCTGGACCTCAAGCCGGTCTTCAGCAACAAGATCCTGGAGGTGACGGAGAACACGCCGATCCAGAGCGAGATCGCGCTCACCTATTACATCGCCGGCGAGGCCCGGTCCGTGACGCGCAGTTTCCCCATCACACTTTACGAGCGGCACGCCATGGTCTGGGACCAGAAGACGAAGCTCGGGGCCTTTGTGACGCCCAAGGACCCGCCGGTGGTCGAGTTCAGCCGGGCCGTGGTCCAGCAGTATGTCGATTCCTATCCGAACCTCCATTCTTCACTGGTCTATGCCCGCGGCATCTACGAAGCGCTGGGCGTGCTCGGCGTGAACTATATCGTCGACCCCACCAGCCCCTTCCAGGAGTTCTCGGAGAACGCAACGAGCGTGGACTATCTTGAGTATCCGCGCGATACGCTCTCCCGCAAGAGCGGCGACTGCGACGACCTCTCGGTCCTCTTCGCCGCCTGCATGGAGAACATCGGCGTGGGTTCGGCGTTCATCGACGTGCCGGGGCATGTTTTCATCATGTTCAACACCGGCGTCCCGGAGAAGGAGCGCATGACACTGGGCTTCCCCGATGAGCTGCTGATTCGCTACCAGGGAACGGTCTGGATCCCCGTGGAGATGACCATGGTCGGCCAGTCGTTCACGCGGGCCTGGCAGAAGGCGGCCGAAGAGTACCGGGACTGGTCCGCCAAGGGCAAGGCCGAGATCATCGTGACGCAGAAGGCCTGGGAGCTGTTCAAACCGGTGACCCTGCCGGGCAATGATATCAAGATCAGCATGCCGAAGCGGCAGGAGATCGACGCCCGGTTCCCTGACGAGCTCGAAGCGCTGGGACGGCAGCGGCTGAACAACCTATCCGCCGGCTATATCGAGATGCTCAGGAAGAACCCCGAGGACATGGCCGCACTCACCGCGCTGGGGATCGTGTACGGAGAGAACGGGCTCTATGCCGAGGCGCTGCAGCAGTTCCAAAAGATGCTGGCGCTCGACAAACAGAATGCCGATGCGCTGAACAACATCGGCAACATCAGCTTCCTGCAGGAGCGGCTCGAGGACGCGAAGCAGGCCTACGAGTCGTCGCTCAAGGCCGCCCCCGACGACCCCGGGACCATGGTGAACCTGTCGCGGGTCCTTTTGCGGCTGAACAAGAAGGAAGAGGCGAAACAGCTCTTCCGGCAGGCGGCAGCCATCGATCCGCGCATGATCCGGCAGAACAACGATCTTGCATCGGACCTGGGAGTGGTGAAGTAGCATTCGTATTGCGGATTTCGTATTGCGGATTGCGGAATGAACGGCAATCACGGTAACCAAGAAGGAGACAAAATGAACAAAAAAATATTCGCAACGATACTGATTTTCCTACTCGGGCTCGGCGCCTTGGCGGTCGCCGAGGAGCCGGCGAAGAAGGAGTCGAGTTTTTCGGATTGGCTCAAGAGTATGCAGCAGAAGGTGAGCCAGCTCGTGCCGAAGAAGTCCGTTCCCATGACCACGGGAGTGGCAGGGGTCCGCGGTGCGAAAGAGGACACGCACGCCAAGCTCTACTGGAAGGGCAAGAAGGGCGACGAGACGGTCAACGAAGAGGAGCTTACGGAGTTCAGGGAAGGGCTCGAACGTGCCGCGAAGGGCGATACGCCAGGGGCGATCCATGAGTTCGACGAGTTCCTGAAGCTGTATCCCGACAGCGCCCTGGTGCCCGATGTGAAGAAAGCGCTTGATATGGCGAAGCTGCAGCAGCTGGACGAGAAGAAGGCGGAGAGTTCAGCGCCAGCGAAGTGACCGGTAAAGAAAGCGAGAACCGAATGCTTCACCGCAGAGGCGCAGAGGCGCCGAGAAGACAACGGTGAAGCTTTTCTCTGTGTCTCCGCGTCTCCGCGGTAAAAGTGTTTTCTCAACCAAACAGGCAGGGTTTCTTCCCTGCCCGTTTTTTTTCTGGATGTTCGCCTGCTAATCTGATAATCTTTTCCGCATGAATAAAAAGCCTGCTTCCGTCCGCAGCCCCTGGGCATTTCTGCCCACCCTCTACTTTGCCGAAGGCCTTCCCTATGTGCTCATCAACACGGTTTCGGTCATCTTGTACAAACGCATGGGCATCGACAACGCGCATATCGCTTTCTGGACGAGTTGGTTGTACCTCCCCTGGGTCATCAAGATGTTCTGGGGACCGCTGGTGGACCTTCACTCCACCAAGCGGAACTGGATCCTCTCGACGCAGCTCGCCATGGGGCTCTCGCTCTTTCTGGTCGCCTATTCCCTGAATATCGCAGGTTTCTTCGCTCTTTCCCTTGCGGCCTTCGTCGTCGGCGCGTTCATTTCCGCCACCTACGATATTGCCACCGACGGGTTCTACATGCTGGCGCTCACGGAAAAGGACCAGGCGCTCTTTGTGGGGCTCCGTGCTGCGTTCTACCGTCTTGCCATGATCTTCGGGTCCGGGTTCCTGGTATATGTCGCGGGCCGGTTCGAAACAGCGACGGGCAACATCCCCTTGAGTTGGACCGTGGTGCTCGGCATTGCCGGCGCTATCTTCCTTCTGGCCTTCGGCTATCACCGGCTCATGCTTCCCTATCCCGCGACGGACGGCCGGTCTTCAGCAAGGGACGTGGCAGCGGCGTCGTTCCCCGAGGTCTTCGCGGCTTACTTCAGACAGAAGCGCGTTGGGGTGATCATCGCTTTCATCCTGTGCTACCGGCTCGGCGAGGCCATGCTGCTGAAGCTTGTCTCTCCGTTCCTGCTGGACAAGGCCAGCGCCGGCGGACTGGAACTTTCCACGTCGGACGTGGGCCTCGTGTACGGGACCGTGGGAGTGCTCTCGCTCGTCTTCGGCGGGATCCTGGGAGGATGGGTGCTATCGCGCTTCGGGTTCCGGCGCGCGGTCTGGCCCCTGGTGCTGGTCATGCATCTGCCGGACCTCTTTTTTGTGTATATGGCCTACCATCAGCCGTCGATCGGGCTGATCTATCCGCTCGTGGCGCTGGAGCAGTTCGGCTACGGCATGGGCTTCACCGTATTCACGGTCTACCTCATGTACTCGGCGCAGGGCCAGTATAAGACCTCCCACTACGCCATATCCACGGGGATCATGGCGCTCGGCATGATGCTGCCGGGCTTCGTGAGCGGCTGGCTCCAGCAGGCCGTGGGATATAAGTTGTTCTTCATTATTGTCTGCTGCCTGACCATTCCCGGCATGCTGACGATCCCGTTCCTGCCGCATGAGGAAAAAGAGCGAGCCAGATAACAGCAGGAACACACTGCAGCCTTTCCTCTCCCCTCGCGGGAGAGGATCAAGGTGAGGGGGGATTTGCTTCCTGCTATAATAAAAATATCATAGTAACAATTCAGGTGTCGAGTCTGAAGACTGAAGGTTAATTCAAAGGCTCTACTGAAAGTCTTCAGCCTTCAGTCTATCAATCTGTATAGTGACCAAGGAGCCGCATATCAATAGCGTCCTCTATTCTTTCGCCCTGATAATCGCCGCGGGCTACGTCTGGCGGTTTTTCGATCCCGGCGGGATCGACCGGCATCGGTTGCGCCATGCCCTGAGCGTGACAGTGCTCAATTTCTTTCTGCCTGCGCTGGCGTTTAACCTCATATCAACGGCGCAGATCGACAAAAGCTTCCTTGCCATCCCCGTGACCGCGGCCCTGGTGACGCTCATCGGGATGGCGGCGGCTTATGTCGCGTACCGCTGGCTCCCGTGGTTCAAGAATATCGACCGCTCGGCTTTCGGCGTCATGGTCCTTGCGGCAGGCTTCGGCAATGTGACCTATCTTGGTCTCCCGGTGATCAGCGGCATGCTCGGCACCAAGTTCGGGTACGTAGCGATCCTCTACGACCTACTGGCTGCCACTCCGATCCTGCTGACCATCGGGGTCTTTGCCGCGGCCCGGTACGGGAGCGGGAAGAACGTATCGTTCAGCGCGTCGCTCCTGCGAGTGCTCAAACTGCCGCCGCTCTGGGGTGTTGCCGCGGGAGGGCTGGTGCAGGTCCTCGGCATCGCGGTCACCCCGGTGGTGCAGGATGCCACGGGTCTCATGGGCAGGGCGGTCATTCCGATCATGACCTTTACCGTGGGCCTGGCGCTGGATTTCAGGGATATGCGGCGGATGGCGATCGCCGTACCGGCGCTTTTGCTGAGGATGTTCCTTGCGCCGGTCCTGGCCTGGTGGATCGGTTCGCGTGCAGGGCTCTCGGGCGAACAGCTCCGGGCCGTGACGATCGAAGGCGCCATGCCGGTGATGGTGCTCTCGCTCGTGATCGCCGATGAGTTCCAGCTGGACGTGCCGCTGGCGGCCGGCTGCATCGCGGTTTCGACGGCAGCGCTGTTTTTCACCATGCCGGTGATGATGGGGCTGCTGTTTTAAAAAAAGGAAACTCCTTAAAGTCGTCTCTCGCAAAGCACGCAAAGGTCGCAAAGGGAACCTTTAAAAAATAACGGCAGGCTTAAAACCAAAAGCAAGCCATAGATCTGGATGTTCTTTGCGTCCTTTGCGAGCTTTGCGAGAAAAAGCTTTTTTTAGTTTTGGTTTATTCGGAGTAGGAGGCTAACGATGAACGACAAACACGATCACGAACACCACCACGACGAGCACTGCGGCCATGGGCACGGCCACGACGAGAATGAGCCCCATGAGCATGGGCTGGTGGAGGTGACGATCGAGCTCGAGGACGAGCATATCCCGGCCCTTGACCAGGTGGCCGCCGAACTGACGAAGGAACTGAAGCAGCCCTGGGACCGCGGCGCCGTGGTGCGGCTTGCGCTGAGCGAATTCTTTTCCAAACGGGGGTTGATTACATAGAAGTCAGGTGGATAGGCCGAAGGCTGAAGGTAAAGATCACCTAAGGAGAGACGTTTCGTCTTCCCTTCAGTCTAACCACCTTCAGCCTGAATCAAGCGAGGTTCCCATGGCCCAGACATCGAACGAAACCAAACAGCAGTTGATCGACATCCATGTGCACGGCGCCGAGACCTACGACACGCGCACGCGGCGGCAGGACGATATCCTGCAGTTGGCGAACATTCACGGTGATCACGGGACGGCGGTCCTTCTGCCGACGGTCTACCCGGGGACGGTCGAGTCCATGCGCGAGAGCATGACCGCGATCCGGTGCGCCAGGGAGGCGCAGCGCACGGGGGCACGCATTCACGGTATCCATCTCGAGGGGCCCTTTCTGAACCCCGAGCGGGCAGGCTCGCTCGACAAGGCCAGCTTTGTCGAGCCGGACATGGAAGTGCTGAAGCGCCTGGTACTGGATTTCGAGGACCTGATCAAGATCGTCACCATCGCTCCCGAACTGCCCGGTGCGCTGCATATCATCGAGGCCTGCCGGGAGATGGGCTTTCTGGTCCAGATGGGCCACAGCGATGCGACCTATGAACAGGCAGAGGAAGGCAAGCGCGCCGGAGCCACGGGCATCACGCACCTGTTCAATGCCATGCGCGGGTTCCATCACCGCGAGCCCGGGCTTGCCGGGTTCGGCCTCATGGACGACGAGGTCTATGTCGAGATCATCGTGGACATGGCCCATCTCCACCCGCAGAGCCTGAAGATGCTGTTCGACATGAAGCCGCCTGACCGGATCCTGCTCGTGTCCGATTCGGTCAAGGGGCCGGGTTGGGGCAGCGGCCCTATCCGCGGCGCCGGTGGGGTGTTGCTCGGCAGCGGCATCTGTCTTTCCGACGCGGTGAAGAACCTGATCACCCTCGGCGTGTCGCAGGAGCGGGCGCTGCAGTTCGCGTCGGATAATCCGGCGAAGTATCT
>JBGQDI010000139.1:0-6793 GCA_041495765.1 Nitrospirota bacterium | reverse complement strand
CTATGATAACCAGGGGAACTTTAACGGCACCCGGGGCAGCAACCGCGACGTTACGCTGCGAAAACTGGCTGAGCAGGAGCGGGAGCGGCTGATCAATGAACTGCAGGAAGCGCTGGCGAAGGTCAAGACGCTGAGCGGCATGCTCCCGGTCTGCGCGTCCTGCAAGAAGATCAGGGACGACAAGGGATACTGGCAGCAGATCGAGGCGTACATCAGCGACCATTCCGAAGCCGAGTTCTCGCACGGCATCTGCCCCGACTGCGCGACGAAGATCTACGGAAAATACTACAAGAAGAAAGAGTGAGGGAGATGTTGTTCAGGAATAAAGCGGATTTCTTTTTTTGACAGGACAACAGGATCTACGGGATCTACAGCGAATGCATTTTTCTGACCTTATCCTGTTATCCTGTCAAAAGCTTTGCTCGGTTTGCTCGTCTCGTTTTTTCCCTACTTTGTGTTACCTCGACCTGCTTACCGTTATTTGAGACAGCTGCCCTAGATGGCCGCGGCAAAGGCAAGATCGTGGCTGTGTTTCTTCAGCTTCAGACGGATCATGCCGAGGTTCGCGTCCTTATCAGCCACGATCACCAGGAACGCATCCCCGCCGATCGGCGCCAGCAACACCGGGCCCTGGTCGAACTCGATCATGCTGATCAGCATGGTACCCTTGTCGAGCTGCCGTCCCATGGAGTCCGAGGCGCCGAAGCCGCTCGATGCGATGGCGCCGATCATTTCCTTGTCAATACCGCTGCGCGCGATGCTGTCGAGCAGAAAGCCGTCGCGCGCCACCAGGCAGACCGCGTCAATGCTCGGGATCTTTGCAAGCTCGCCCAGGATCTCCCTCGTCGTTGCCATGCTCCCCTCCTTCGTGCCCGCTGCCGACGCCTTCTTCGGTCCTTCCGAAGCTCCGGCCGGCTGTTCACGCGCCGGCACTTTTTCAGGCGCTACCGCGGCCTGCGTTCTTTCCGGCACGGCAGCAGCAGCCGGCACATCCTGTCCCTGTTCCGGGGCAAGAAGTTCCGTCAATGAGCCCACCACCTTTTTCGCGACCTTTGCGCAGTGCGGATCGAGATCGATCCTGGCCTGCGACCAGGAAGCCATATGGCGTACGGCATCGTTCCCCTGCAGCTGACCGGCCTCGGCATCGATCAATTCCCCCTGCGTGAAGTAGAACACTCCCTGCTCCCCGCCGAACTCCACCGAAAGGGTGCAGGTCCGTTCCTCCGATGCGATGAGCTGCAAAAAATCGGGAAGCGTCAATCCCTGCGCACGGCCCGGTTCCGCCCACCGCAGTTCGCTGAGGATCGCCGATGCCAGGTCCTCGAGCTCAAAGGGTTTCTGAATGCAATGGGACACCGAGAAGTTCTTCAATTTATGCTCGATGTCCGGGGTATTGATATGCGCGGTCATGACGATCGTCGGAAGCCCCGGGTGGTACTTGCTCATATAGGCCAGCAGTTCGAAGCCGTCCATGACCGGCATCCGGATGTCCGTGATCACCAGATCGACAGGCATGGACTTGAGGATCACCGTTGCCTTGGCCCCGTTCTCCGCCGTAACGAGCGTGAACTCGCTTGCATGGTCCCGAAAACCGTCACGCAGGCTTGCCAGCAGATTTTTTTCATCATCAACAATAAGGACCTGTTTCATGTTCCCTCACCTTGCAGCGTTTCGATTTTACAAAAAGAGCTTCGCACAACATAATGAAGCAGCTGCGGAACAAAGGAGCATTTGACCCCGAAAAAACATGATCTTGTATGATTGCCCGGTTAGATCAGAAAAAATCAGGGTATCAGCGTCCAAAGGCTTTTTTGGCATCATCGTACTACTCCACGACCTTCAAGGCATAGCAGCACATGTGGCCGTCCAGGATCTTGTCCACCACCTCTTTGGACACGCCGGTCTCGGACATCCATTTTTCCGCAAAACCTTTTTTCCCGCCCCCGGACTTGCACCCCAGTTGGATGACGCTGATCTTCTTCCCTCCGATCCTGATCTTCTCGGCAATAGCGCTCCGCATGGGCTGGTGCACCGAGCAGAAGGGGCTCACCCCGGCGCCTTCACCAACGCGGAACTGGTCGGTGATGTTGCTGGGCTTGTTGAATTCCGCGGTGAAGTCCGCAAACCCGTCCGGCAGCTTCTCGAACACCTTCGTATAGTTCTTGATGGACGGTCCAAAGGGGCAGTTCTTCAGGCCGAAAATGAAGTTGCCGGCGTGGGTCGCCTTCCCCTCGATGACCGTGATCGGATTGGTCGCACTTTCGATCGCCGCAACATAGGCGTCAAAATCCGGATAATCGACCTCGGCGATCTTTTCCGCGGTCTTGATGGCGTTCCTGATCAGCGTTCCCTTCGCGCTTGCCGCGCCGCTCAGGGTGATCATCACTTTGATCATATCGAGAAAGCTGACGTGCGCTATATCGAGGATATTCTCTTCACTCATTCTTCATTTCCCCCTTACCCGGATAGGCCGGTACCAACTATGCTACGATCTCACGAAGGCACGAAATAGAACGGAGGTGGCTTTGCCTTTTGGCTACCGATCGATGCATTGACCTTCTTCGTGTCTTCGTGCCTTGTGGCAAGAACAGTTTTACTCTTTGAGAAATTTGATTATCGCCCGTCTTTAGATAGCCGCGGCCAGCGCCAGCTCGTGGCTGTGTTTTTTCAGCTTCAGACGGATCATGCCGAGGTTCGCCTCCTTGTCGGCCACGATCACCAGGAATGCGTCCGCGCCGATCGGCGCCAGCAGCACCGGTCCCTTTTCGAACTCGACCATGCTGATCAGCATGGTCCCCTTATCGAGCTGCCTCCCCATGGAATCGGAGGAGCCGAAACCGCTCGATGCGATTGCGCCGATCATCTCCCGGTCGATGCCGCTGCGCGCGATGCTGTCGAGCAGAAAGCCGTCGCGGGCCACCAGGCAGACCGCTTCGATGTTCTCCAGTTTTGAAAGTTCGCTCAATATCTCTCGTGTCGTCGCCATGTTCCTCTCCTTTGTCGTCGTTCCCGGTGCCGGCGAAGCATGTTTCTCCTTCGGCAGCGTGTCGCCCGTCTTCGAACCGTTCCCGCCGCCCTCCGTCCGGACCACCGCCGGGGACGGCGCTTTCTCACTCCGCTTCTCGTCCTGCAGGCGGAACCCTTCCAGCAGGACAAATCCCAGGGGGCTGGTGATATGCCTGCCTTTTTTTCTGCAAAAACTGTCTATCTCGATGGAGGGATCGCTCCAGCAGACAATATCGAGGGCCGCTTTTTCATGCTCGTCCTCGCCGTTATCGGCGTCGATAAGCACCCCTTCCTGAAAATAGAGGAACCCCTTCTTCCCGTGCGACCCGATGGTGAGCGTGCAGGTCTTCCGCTCCATCTCCACGAGCTGCAGGAACGCCGGCAGCGTGATCCCGTTGATGTACCCCTTCGAGACCGCATGGAGCTCCGCGAAGATGTGTTCGACGAAATCCTGAAAGTCGATCGGCTTTTCCAGGATCTTAAAGGCACCCAGGCTGTTCAGCCTCGCTTTGATCTCGGGCGTACAATAGGCGCTCATGACGATGACCGGCAGGTTCGGCTGGTTCTTGCTCATGGAGGCAAGCAGCCCGAAACCGTCCAGTTCCGGCATCTTCAGGTCCGTGACCACAAGGTCGACGGTGCCTGTTTTCAGCACTTCGACCGCCGCCTTGCCGTTGGGAGCGGTGAGTGCCTCAAAATCCGAGGCATAGGCCTCCAGTCCCTGGAGCAGGCTCAGGAGAAATGACTTTTCGTCATCGACGATCAGAACGGTTTTTAGTTTCCCTTTTTCCATATCGTTCCCTTTATTTGCAATGGCTGTGCCAGCCGAAGATCATGCCTGAGCCTGTTCCACGGGTCGGAAGGTTCTTCGCAATTTCAAGGAGATGACGCCAATGGACTGCTCAGGGGAGCAACGGAAAGGCCCGGACAACTACGTCAGCCTGACCACGTCAATCTGCTATAGCTGATTGAACAAGGTGAAAATGGCCGCCCTGGGCCGGGCGAGGCATGGGTAGTTGATTCGCTCTTGACAAATAATGTAACAGGTGCTACATTGTAATCAAGAGTTACAATCTTTATTCCGGAGGTGCCTTATGAGAACGCTACTTCAGAAGCTCGAAGAGACCTTTGCAGATGCAGCCCTGCTTGAAATGGGCATTGACCTCTATCATGCCCCCGTTGCCGAGAAGCGCTCCTTCAAGGAAGCGCTGGACGAGGATTTCGTCGAGATCGCTTTCGCCGAGGAAGCAGACTATGACGACATCCACCGGGCGATCCTGCAGGAGCATGCGGACCCCAACGACCGCGTTCATCCCGACGACTGCCAGTACGGCGACAACGACCTCTGTTTCGTGAACTGACCGATTGCGGACGTTGATCTCGTCCCGAAGGAGCTGCCGTGATGGCGGAAAGAACGAAACAGGAATGGCTCCTTATCTTCTACAGCGTGCCCTCTCACCCGGTGAGCAGCCGCATGAAGATCTGGAGAAAACTCGTACGGTCCGGCGCCGTGCAACTCAAAGGTGCCGTGTATGTCATCCCCGCCAATGACGAGCATCAGGAGTTGTTCCAGTGGCTCATCGGTGAAGTGAAAGCTTTGGGCGGCGACGGCGCTTTTGCCCGGAGCTCCGCCATCGAGACAATGAGCGACGACGAGGTGCGCGAGCTTTTTCTCGGTCAGATCGGCGAGGAATACAAGGGCCTGGAAAAAACGGTCGCCGCCCTTGAGCAGAAGGTCCAAAGCATCCGCAAAGGGTCCAAACTCGCGGACCGGTCCCCCTTGATCGACCAGCTTGCCAGGACCACGAAGGATTTTGAGGATGTCCGGAAGCGGGATTTTTTTTCCTCGACCGCCGGAGAGGTTTTCAATAAACGCCTGCAGCAGCTCCAGTCCGGGTTCAAGGCTCTTGCTCGCGCCGGTTCCGAAGAGGCCGCAACGGTATCGCCGAAGCGGACGGAAAAATATCAGGGCCGGGTCTGGGTAACGCGAAAAAAACCTTTTGTGGACCGCATGGCCTCGGCGTGGCTTATCAGGCGGTTCATCGATCCCCGTGCCACGTTCAAGTTCATCGAAGAACGGGAGTTGAACGCCGGCGCGCCCGACGGCGTCTCCTTCGATCTCCGCAAGGGTGAGTTCACCCATGTCGGCGATCTCTGCACCTTCGAAGTGCTGGTCAAGGCCTTTGCCATTAGGGACAAGGCGGTAAAGCAGATCGCCGAGATCGTGCATGATCTGGACGTAAAGGACGAGAAGTACGGCAATTCAGGGACCGCCGGCGTCGAAGAGATTCTTACGGGGATCCGTAAGACCGGCAAGAACGATCTGGATACGCTGGAGCGGGGCATGGCCGTGTTCGAGATGCTGTACCAGGCAAGAACATAATACTTATAAAAGATCATTATTCACCGCAGAGACGCTGAGACGCAGTGAAAGACCCAAGATTTCCTCCGTGCCTCCGCGGTGATATCCGATGGAGATCTTCAATATTAGGAGAACCAATGGCCCAGAACAGCATCCCCTTCCGTGAAGCAGCGCGCTACTGGCTTAAGCTCGGATTCATCAGCTTCGGCGGCCCCACGGGCCAGATCGCCATCATGCACAAGGACCTGGTGGAAAAGAAGAAATGGATCGCCGAGGACCACTTCCTGCAGGCCTTGAACTTCTGCATGCTCCTTCCCGGTCCCGAAGCACAACAGCTGGCCACGTACATCGGCTGGCTCCTGAATGGGAGGTGGGGCGGCATCGTGGCCGGCGGGCTCTTCGTGCTCCCCTCGATCTTCATCCTCTGGCTCCTCGCCTGGATGTACGCGTCCCTCGGTACCGTGCCTGCCATGGCGGCGCTTTTCTACGGCCTTAAGCCCGCCGTCGTCGCCATCGTGTTCGAAGCGGTGCTGCGCATCGGGAAAAAATCGCTCAAAACTCCGTTCCTGTACCTTCTGGCCGCTGCAGCCTTCACCGGGATCTACTTCTTGAACGTGCCCTTCCCGGTCATCGTACTTTCGGCCGGGGCCATGGGCTACTTTGCAGGAACACTGGTGCCCGGATTGTTCACGGTGGCAGTTAAGAACGCACCTCCTGCTCAGGCAACGATCGCGTCGGAAAAGGCCGCTGAAAATCACGGCCTCGGATGGCCGCGCTTCGTCAAGGTACTTTGCATATTCCTCCTCCTCTGGGCCCTGCCGATCGTGGCTATCGGCCTCGTGCGGGGCTGGGACGACACCTTCATCGATATCGGCGTCCTGTTCAGCAAGGCCGCAGTGGTCACCTTCGGCGGAGCCTATGCCGTACTCGGCTACATCAGCCAGCAGGCCGTGGGCTATTATCACTGGATCATGCCGGAGCAGATGATGGACGGACTGGGGCTTGCCGAGACCACGCCGGGGCCGCTCATCATGGTGAACCAGTTCGTCGGCTATCTGGCGGGATATTACCACGCCCAGGGCGTCTCCCCGGCCCTCGGCGGCGCCATCGGCGGCTTGCTCACCACCTGGGTGACCTTCATCCCGTCGTTCATGATGATCTTCCTGCTGGCGCCTTACATCGAGACGCTGCGGAAAAATAAAAGGCTCGGGACCGCTCTGTCGGCGATCACCGCGGCAGTGGTCGGCGTCGTGCTGAACCTTGCCGTGCTCTTCACCCGCCACACCCTGTTCCCCGATGCAGGCGGCTTCGACTGGTATGCGCTCACGGCGGCGATCATTGCCTTCGTCGGCATGCAGCGCTTCAAGTGGGGCATGGTACAGGTCATCATCGGCTCGGCAGCTGCGGGATATATCTGGACAACAT
>JBGQDI010000138.1:0-6801 GCA_041495765.1 Nitrospirota bacterium | reverse complement strand
GGGAAGCGTGTTGAGCGTGCCGTGCAGCACCCGTTCGTAGGTGCGGCGCAGGATGCCGAACTGGCGGTCCACGAAGGCGGCGAACCGGCCCTGTCCGTCATGGTCGTAGGCTTTGAGAAAACGGGAAGCCATCATGGGCGACAGGGTCAGGGCGATCACGGCCGACACGGCCACGGCCCCCGCGAGCGTATAGGCGAATTCCGTGAACAAGGCGCCCGTCAGACCGCCCATGAAGCCGATGGGGATATACACGGCGATAAGGACGATCGAGATCGCAATGATCGGGCCTGCCAGCTCCCGCGCCCCCTGGATGGCGGCAGGGAAGGGCTTCATACCGCCCTCCATATGCCGATGGACGTTCTCGACGATGATGATGGCATCGTCCACCACGAGGCCGATGGCCAAAACCAGCGCAAGGAGGGTAAGCAGGTTGATCGTGTACCCGAGCACCAGCATGATGAAAAAGGCGCCGATCAGGGACAACGGCATGGCGATCGTCGGGATGAGCACCGACCGCACCGTACCGAGGAAGAGGAAGATGACGACGGTCACGATCAGCAGGGCCTCGAAGAGCGTCCAGACGACCTCGCGGATCGAACTGTTCACGTACTTGGTCGCATCGTACACGATCCGGCCGTCAAGGCCTTCGGGCAGTTGTTCATGCACGGACGGGAACACCTTGCGCACGCCGTCGATCACGGTCAGGAGGTTGGCCGTGGGAGCGACCTTGATGCCGATGTAGACCGCGCTCTGGCCGTCGAAACTGACCGACGTGTCATAATCTTCGGCGCCGAGGGTCACCTTCGCCACATCGCCCAGCCGCACCAGCGCCCCGTTCTTCGCCTTGATCACGAGAGCGCGGAAATCATCAAGCGAGTGCAGGCTGGTCCCTGCGGTCAGATCGACGGTCACCATCTGTCCCTGGGTCCGGCCGAGGGCCGAGATAAAATCATTCGATGCAAGGGCATTGTTCACATCAGTGCCGCTCACACCGAAGGCGGCCATCTTTTCCGGATCAAGCCAGGCCCGCAGCGCGAACTGGCGCTTTCCCAGGATCTCGGCTGTCTGCACGCCGTCAACGGCCTGGAGCTTCGGCTGCACGACCCGGATCAGGTAGTCGGTGATCTTGTTCGTGGGCAGGACCTTGCTCGAGAACCCGATGTACATGGAGTCGATGGTCTCGCCGATGGCCACGGTGATGACCGGCTGCTGCGTGTCCCGGGGCAGCTGGTTCAGCACGGCATTGACGCGGGTGTTGATCTCGGTCAATGCCTTGTTGGAATCGTAGTTCAGGCGCAGCGTTGCCTGGATGGTGCTGACGCTCTGCCGGCTGGAAGAGGTAAGGTAATCGATGCCGTTGGCCTGGGCAATGGAGTTCTCCAGCGGCGTGGTGATGAATCCCGCGACCAGGCCCGGGTCGGCCCCGTAGTAGATCGTCTGGACCGTCACGACCGCATTCTGGGTCAGGGGATACTGCCGCACCGGCAAAAGCCCGATGGACCGGAGGCCCAGGACCAGGATCAACAGGCTCACCACCGTGGCCAGCACAGGACGTTTTATGAATAGATCAGTGAATTTCATAGGCTACCTCCAACAACCATGTTTCGCGTCCCCGCTTGAAACCTGAGACTTGAACCTTGAGACTTGAAACTTGAGACTTGAAACTTTCTATTCATCCTCGGGCACCGGTTTCTCCTCGTTCGACGGCAGGCTCTTGTCAGTGATGACCACGGCGCTTCCGTTCTTCAACTTCAGCTGGCCGCTCGTGACGGCCCTATCGCCGTCCTGCACGCCGGTGAGGATCGCCACCTGGTCGCCGCGCGTGGGGCCGATCGTTACGAAGACCTGCTGCGCAGTAAGCTGCGGCTTTCCTTCTTTGTCTTTTCCCTGTTCTTTCACCAGGAAGACCGTGTTGCCGTAGGGATTGTAGCTGACCGCGGTCTGCGGAAGGGTGATGTACTTCTGCACCGCGCCGGCCCTGACCTCGACGGTAGCATACATTCCGGGCAGCAGGACCCGCCCCGTATTGGTGATCATCGCCTCGGCCTGAAAGTTCCTCGTGTCCGCATCGACCTTGGGGTTGATGGTCGTGACCTTTCCCTGAAAGATACGGCCGGGGTAGGAGTCCGTGGTGAGCATCACGGTCTGGCCGATCTTCGCGCGCGACAGCTCCTGCTGCGGAAGATAAAAGTCGACGTAGAGCGGATCGAGCTCCTGCAGCGTCACGATCTTGTCACCGGGATTCATATATTGCCCCGGGTTGACCGTGCTGATGCCGAGGCGGCCCGAAAAAGGCGCGCTGATGGTCTTTTTTTCGACCAGCGCCAGCTGCTGCGCCACCTGGGCGTTCTTGCTTCTGAGGTCCGCCTCTTCGGTATCGAGCGTTGCCTGGCTCACGGCCTGCGCGGCAAACTGTTTTTTGTCGCGTTCCAGCGTCGTCCGTGCGAGATCGGCGACCGCCTGGAGCGCGCTGAGCAACGCGATGTCCGCGTCGGCGTTCAGCCGTACCAATACCTGTCCTTCCTTCACCTGCTGTCCCGGGCTGAACTCCACGACCCGCACCATGCCTGCGACCTCGCTCGAAACCTCCACGCCGCGATAGGCGCGCAGGCTTCCCACGGCCTTGAGCTGCGGCTGCCAGGGCTGGTAGGCCACCGTGAGCGCCGTTACTTCCGCGGGCGGCTGCTTAAAGGACATGTACTTTTGCATCATCTTGGCCTTGACCGCCTTGACCCCGAAAATCCCGCCGAATACAACGGTTACGATCGCGAGCATTATAAGCATCCGTTTTGTCATGGCGAATTCTCCTTTATGAAATTCTTTTCAACGCTCATTTCCTCAAGGGGCTTTCTCCTCCGACGATACCATCGCAGCAGTTTTATCTTTGTCGGCGCCCCGGTTCCACCACCCGCCTCCAAGCGCCTGGAACAGGGCCGCCGTATCAGCGTAGCGGGTGGCCTGGGCCTGGACCAGGCCGATCCTTGCCTGCTGGTACTGGCGCTGTGCATTCAAGATCGATAGATAACTGACCGCCCCGAGGGAAAACTGCTTTTGCGTCAGTTCGAAGGACTCTTCCGCCGCAGTCGTTGCATCGGATTGCGCCTTCAAGGTCCTGGCATCGGCATCGAGCGCCCGCAGCACATCGGCCACGTTCTGGAAGGCCTGCAGCACCGCGGTCCGGTACTCCGCAGCTGCCTGGTCGTAGGCCGCTTCGGCGGCCCGCTTTCTCGCGGTCAGCTCGCCGCCGTGAAAGAGCGGCTGCGTCAGTCCGGCCCCCAGGCTCCAGACGCTGGAGCCTGCAGCAAAGAGCGCCCCGGTCCGTATGGCTTCCGAACCGTAGCTCCCGGTCAGGTTCAACTGGGGCAGCATGTTCGCCGTAGCCACGCCGATCCGGGCACTTGCGGCGTGCAGCAGCGATTCGCTCGCGCGGACGTCAGGACGCTGGCGCACGAGCGCCGACGGCAGGCTCACCGGCAGGTCCTGCGGCAGCTGCAGCGCGTCGAGCTCGAAGATCGGAAGGGCGGCTGAGTCTCCCGGCAGCGTGTTGGTCAGGACCGAAAGCTGATGACGGGTCTGGAAGAGGGCCTTCTCCAACTGCGGCAGCTGGGTGCGCGTCTGTCCTACCTGTGCCCGCTGGGCAAGCACGTCGGTCCGCGGCACAGCGCCGAGCGCAAATTGCCGCTCCACAACTTCCAGCTGTTTTTCCTCGGATGCGATGATCTCCTGCACGGACCTGATCTGGGCCCGCAAGGATGCCTCCTTTACTGCCGTGGTCACGATATTCGCCGCAATGGTGAGATAGGCGCCTTCGAGCTGGAACTGTTGAAAATCGACCTGGGACCGCAAGGCTTCGCGCTCGCGGCGCGCGCCGCCGGCAAGATCGAGGGCATAGGAAACCTGGACGGACGCGTTAAAGAGCGTGAAGGGGCTGAAGTGGTTGTTCGGCTGGCCGAATGCCGCACCTGATATCTGCTGGCGCGCTCCCGATGCATTTGCATTCACGCTCGGAAAGAGGGCGCTTCCCACCACGGCCCGCAGGTTCTCCTGCGACTGTACCAGCGTAGCCTGTGCAGCCGCAAGTGTGGGATTGTGCTCCAGGGCCTCACGGATCACCCGGTCAAGCTGTTCCGACCGGAAGAGGGTCCACCATTGGGCGGGGATCTCTTTCCCGGGGTCGAAGCGCTGGACCGAGCCGCCCGTGCCCGGTGCTCCCGCCGTTTCCGCGGGCAGTGCATCGGTGATATAGTTTTTTACCGCTGGCGCCTCGGGCTGCCGGTAATCGGGCCCTGCCGCACATCCTGCCAAGACCAGGGCTGCGACCGAAGCTCCTATGGCTGTTCTCTTTGTTCTTCTCAGGAATGGACGTTCAAAAAATGCACGCTTAGTAAATAAATTCTCGTTCGTGTCGTTATTGTCGTTATTCATGTACGTAATTCCTTTCGTACACCCCGGCGGTCAGCGTTCTATCACCGGGTCGATCGGTTTCTATATTCCTAAATATAGCACAGCATGTCAAATGAGGACGGATTTTGTATTATTTCATCATAAAGTACCATGGATGTGCTTCCGATGTGCTTCGTTGAGAAAGACCTGGCGCTCATCGCGGCGCCGGTCTTGACAGTCAACGTCACCCGCGATAGTATTATAAAGAAGAGTAAAAATATCCTGTTGCGGCATTCCGGAGGAACGGCCGCTAGCAAGAAAGGATGGTGAAGAAGATGAAACGGGCAGCGAGCGTCAAGAGAACAGCGGCCGTGAAAAGGGGGACCGCGGTAAAAAGAACGTCAAAGGTGGTGCCCTTAAAGAGAACGCAGAACCTGGTGGACAAAAGGCTCAAGATCTTTGACGAGCTCGATTTCGAAGTGTTCAGCGGCCAGAAGTGGGACCGGCTGCCGGAGAGCCATTCCGCGGACATCATCGTGACCTGGCCCGACGGCCATGAGACCATGGGCATCGAAAAGCACATCGATGACCTCAAGGCCATGTTCGCATTCGCACCGGATACGAGCATCAAGGTCCACCCGATCAGGTTCGGTTCAGGCGACTTCACGTGCGTGACCGGCGTCATGACCGGTTCCTTTACGAGACCCATGCCGACGGGTGAGGGGACGACGGTCCCTCCCACGGGCAGGCCCTTCAAGCTGATCATGACGACCATCGGCCATTGGAAGGGAAACACCATGGACCATGAATGGCTCTTCTGGGACAACCACGACTTCATGCGCCAGATCGGACTTGCCTGAGAGCGGGTGAATGCTTTGTGGCCCTTGAGGATATGGTGTGAAACCTTTGACACTGATCAAGGCGGATGAATATATGATCACGGCAAATAAAACGGGAAACATGAAGGAGCTCATTGACGAGAATGGCTACCTCATTGATCTTGACGGCTGGACGGAGGATGTGGCGCGTGTTCTTGCCGCAAGGGAGGGGATTCGGGAATTGTCAAAAGAACAGCTCGACATCTTGCTGGCCCTGCGGGCTTACTATCGGAAATATGCCTTCTTTCCGATCCTGCGTGCAGTCTGTGCCAGCGCGCATCAGACACGTAGTTGCATCACGGACAATTTTCGCGACCCGGTGACCGCATGGAAGCTGGCAGGCCTGCCCGATCCGGGAGAGGAAGTGAGGGGGTTCCGGTCGTGGGAGCCGCTGGGGTATTAGCAATAGACAGCGCTCTCAAGAAAGCAGTTTTAGCCACAAAATGCACAAAGGTCACATAAGAAAGGCACATAATTAGTGCACGATAAGATGCACGTTATTGTTGTTCTTTTACTTTGTGACTTATGTGACTTTTGTGGAGGGCCATAGGTTATAAAGTTTTGGAGCTCTAGAGGAGTTCTTTCTATGGAAGGAAGAAGCTTCAGGTCCATCATCCGCATCACCGCGGGCTACGCGTTGTTCGGCGGTCTCTGGATAGCCGCGTCGGACCGCGTGCTGGAGGCTCTGGTTGCCGATCCGCACCGGCTCACGATGCTTCAGACCTGGAAGGGCTGGGCCTTTGTGGCGGTCAGCGCCCTGCTGCTGGCGTTCCTGGTTGGGCGTGAACTGCACGAACGGGAGCGGGCGGAGCAGCGGCTGCAGCACGAACGGGAATCGGTGCGCAGGTACCTCGACGTGGCCGGCGTGATCCTCGTCGTCGTCGGAAAGGACGAGCGGGTGCAGCTCATCAATCGCAAGGGTTCCGAGGTACTCGGCCTGCCCGAGGAAGAGATCGTCGGCAGGAACTGGTTCGAATCCTTTATTCCCGAAGAGGACCGCCTTGGGGCGCGGGCGGCATTCCAGAGCCTGGTCTCCGGAGAAGCGCTGTCCGGACGTGAGCGGGAGGGGCCCGTGCTTTCCCAGGACGGCAAGGAGCGCCGCATCGCATGGCTCCATTCGCCCGTGCGAGAGCCTGCGGATGGTATCAGCGGCGTCCTCAGCTCGGGAGAGGACATTACCGACCGCAGGCGGACGGAGGAGCAGTCAGCCTGCAGGCTTGATCAGCTGGCCGCGCTCCATGCTGTCGATCTCCTCATCGCCTCGACGCAGGATCTCCGCGTCATCCTGAAGCAGTTCCTGGACCTGGTCATCGCGCAGTTCCATATCGACGCGGCCGATGTGCTGCTCGTGAACCGTCATTCACCGGTGCTCGAGTACGCGGCCGAGAAGGGGTTCCATAGCGCCGGCATCCGACGATCCAAGCTCCGCATGGGCGAAGGCATCGCCGGCAGGGCGGCGCTCGAGCGGAGGGTCATCAACGTGCCCGATCTGCGGGACCGGGGCAGCGGCTTCGTGCGGCCGAGCCTGATCGAGGGTGAG
>JBGQDI010000137.1:0-6861 GCA_041495765.1 Nitrospirota bacterium | reverse complement strand
GGCCCCTGCATCGGGTGCCATATGTTCCAGCCCGGCCAGAGCACCAGTCATCTCATGGCGGCAGTGGGCAAGTCCGGCAGCGTCATCACCAGCGTCTCGAGCGAGGTCTGTTTCAACTGCCATCAGAACTCGAGCGCAGGGCTTGCGGCGATCGCCGATGCGGAACGCCTGGCCTATGCTGCTGGAAAAAATGCACTGGTCTTCTTTTTGAATCCGCAATTAAAGACGGAGGTCACCAACACCTTTATGCTCACGACCACCGACTGGCGGACGCCCGGAGATACGGACACGACGGGCAATACGACCGGCAAGAACAACCTCGGCGCCTTTTTCAACTCGCGGTATCTGAGCTTTGAGCGGGGCGGCTACATTCATAACAGCGTCTACGTGAAACGCATTCTCTATGACTCCATCGACTGGCTCGATGACGACCAGATGAACTATTCCGTGGGAACGTCGCTTACTGCTGCGGTCGTTTCTTCCCCGACCCTTTCGCTGGCGGTGACCTATCTGCTGCCGAACGGTGTCAGAAACGGTGCGCCTGCGGAACGGCCGTAATAACCCACACTATACGAAGGAGGTTTTCACTCTATGGAACAATTTCTGAAATGGAGGAAGTGGCTGGCAGCCGGGATCATCGGCGTTTTCTTCATCGCCGGGTGCGCAGCACTCAAGGACTCACGGCCAATCCTGCCGGTCAAGGAGTATGAGAAACTGATCGCCGGCCGGCTCGATGCCGACTATATCGGCACGGACGCCTGCCTGGCGGCCTGTCATGTGCACGACCAGCGGCGCAAGGACTTCGACCTCTCCACCATGGGCGCTCAGCTCTCGAGAGAATCGGGCATGCCAATCGTGAACTGTGAAAGCTGCCATGGGCCCGGCAGCCTGGCCATCGACGGGATCACGCCGGAGCGCGTGCAGGCCGACGCCCGGGCAGGCAAGGTAACGGCCTGCAGCTACAAGACCTTCATCGATATCAAGAACATTCCGGCGCAGGCCCGGTCGCTCATCTGCCTCAAGTGCCACACGGCGAACGCCACGTTCAACCTGCACAACTGGAACGCGGGGATCCACAACGTTTCCGATGTTTCCTGCTCCGACTGCCACCGGATCCACGGCGGGCACAACCTTAAAGTGAAGCTCCGCGACACGGCCGATATGTGCGAGCGCTGCCATCAGGAGATCAAGGCCGCCTTTGCCCTGCCGAACCACCATCCCGTGCCGGAGAAGAAGGTCTTCTGCACCGACTGCCACGATCCCCACGGCAGCACGACGGAGAAGAGCCTGCGGCGCGACACGGTGAAAGCGACCTGCACGCAGTGCCATACGGAGAAGGAAGGGCCTTTTGTGTACGAGCATGCCGATCTCACCGAGGACTGCCGCACCTGCCACACCCCGCACGGCTCGGTGAACAACAGCCTGCTGAACCAGCGGGAACCGTTCCTCTGCCTGCAGTGCCATCCCACGCACGACAGTGCGCTCAGCATGAGCACGGCCGAGAAAAAGCGGGCATTCTACACCCGCTGCTCCGATTGCCATTCACAGCTCCATGGTTCCGACCAGCCTTCGCCGAGCGGCAAAGGCAACTTCATACAGTAGAGGAGGCTCAAACATGAACAAGTTGATCCTGATAGTAACCGTCCTGATGTTCTGGGCCTCCCCGGTGCTCGCGCAGCAGGTGGTTGGGAGCAAGGCCGCAGAAACGACAGAGTTTACCGGCTTCGGCGTGCCTTTTGAGGGCAAATTGAGCCTGGGGTACCGCAACATCACGAATACCGGCAGCACCAACGCAGCAGAGTATGACTATCTCAAGTCCGGCCCCATCGGGTCGCTGGACATGGAGTGGGACCCGCTCCCGCACCGTCTCGTGTTCGAATCGACCTATCTGAACGGCAAGGATTATTTCGGCGAGCTTGATTACGCCTACAAGGACATCGTCGTCGTCAGCGGGTATGCACGGGACCTGTTCCATAATCTGCCCCATCTGCGTTTCGGCGCCGACGATCCGACCACACCGTCGCCGAGCTTTACCGATCTCAATCCCAACGATCTCTACGGAATCTCCAACCAGTTCCGCCGGGCCTTCCTCCGGCTCAAGATGCCCGATTTTCCCTTCCATGTGTATGCCGACGTGCGGACCGTTGATCGCGAAGGAATGATCCAGCAGCGTTATCTCCGCGAACTGAGCGGCGGCGACGCGTTGGTCTCGAAATCGCGCGACATCGACTGGAACACCAAGGAGATCCGTGTCGGCGCCAACAGCCATCTGGGTCCCATCGAGGTCGATTACAGCCACACGAACAAGAAGTTCGAGGCCATCGAAGAGAAGGTGCTGACCGATACCTATACGGCTGGCCTGAACAGCTTCACGGTCCCCCATAATGCTACTCCGAACCTGGAGTCCTCCTGGGACACGCTGAAGGTCCATACGGCCTATTCGGGCAAGGTGGTGCTCTCCGGGACCTATACCAACGGGGACAAAAAGAACAAGGACAGTGATGCGAGCGCGAAGTTCAAGAACACGGCAGGCGACTTCACCTTCATGCCGATCACGAGTACGCTCTTTACGCTCAAGTATCGTCATTATGACCAGGACCTGACCAACCCTGCCGCGGCAATCAATATCACGGCTGCAGGTGCTACGCCGGTCGCGGTCCGGGATTCCATCTCGTCAACGCGCGATGTAGTGACCGCGGCGCTCAGGTACCGTATAACAGACCGCCTGACCATGCGGGGTGAGTATGGTACGGACACGACCGACCGCACGCGGGGCCTTTTGGGCTCCACGCTGCCGCCTCCCCCGGCGGACAATCCCGCATTCTGGGAGGTACCGCTCAGCACGACGAAAAGCACGGCAAAGCTCGGCGTCACCTACCGCATCATGAATAAAATGACCTTCCGTGCCGATTACACGTCGGTATCGGTCGTGAACCCTGCCTACGCCACGGATCCGGACAAGGCTTCGACCTCACGGGCGTCGCTTTCCTGGATGCCCCTGAAATGGTTCAACACACTGCTCAGCTACAGTGTCGTGGATGAGACCCGGGATAATCTTGGAGCGCCCCTGGGCGGCGGCAGCCGCGAAGCCCAGCATGACCAGGGGCTGGCCAGCATGACGTTCATCGTGGGAAAACGCTCGTCCATTACGGCCAGCTTCACTCACTACCAGAACAAGGTGGACCAGACCGTTTCGGAGAATGTGGGAGCTGCGCTCTTTGCTCTTGACGGCGGCGTCCCCTATAATGATGTTTCCAATGCTGGATCGCTGAGCGCGACCATCGCTCCCATGAACGGCATTAATATTACCGCATCGGGAAGCAAAAGCTACTCGCGCGGCAGCTTCCAGCTCTCCGGCCCCAATACCGCAGGTATAGCGCAGCTTTCGGACCTCAAGGTCATCGACAGCGTGTACGCGGCCGGCATTGAGACACAGCATACCCGGAACATCGGCAGCGAGATCCGGTACCAGTACCGGCATTACGACGACCAGATAGACAATGCGCAGGATGGGCGGGTGAAAACGGTGTTGGGAACCCTGTCCCTGAAATGGTAGCAGGAGGAAGAATGAAAGCAATTCGATGGATACTAGCGGTCGTGCTCCTCTTGAGCGCCCTGCCTGCCGTCGCCGCGGATAAGACCGTGGGGGTGATCATGTCCGGCAACATGGGGTATTATCAGGAGGTGCACAAGTCTTTCGCCGCGTCGCTCGGAAAAGAGGGGTTCGACTTTCGCACGGTCGACACGCTGCTCCAGATGCCGTCGCCCGACTCCCTTTCCTGGGCGAACGCGGCCCGGAAGCTCGTGGTGGCGGAAGTGAACGTGCTCGTTTTCTACGGCGCTCCTGCGGCGCTGGCCGGGATCCGGGAGACCAAGAGCATTCCGATGGTATACGCCGGCGTGTACGACCCTGTGGCAGCCGGCGTGTCGGCACGGAACATGACGGGCATCAGCGCCAAGGTTCCGCTGACGAGCCTTCTCAAGTACCTGAAGAAGATGACACCCTTTACCCGGATCGCGGTGGTCTACAACGAATTCGAGCCTGATTCGGTCAAACAGGCCGAGGAGCTGAGCGAGCTGGAGTCCCAGTACGGTTTCCAGACGGTCAAGATGACGATCCGGCGTCCTGATGAGGCTAAAAAACTGGTCTTCGCCGGCAAGGCCGATGCCGTGCTCATCTCCGTAAGCGCTGCGGCGAACGAGGCCATCGATACGATCGTGCAGCAGGCACGGGAAGCGAAGATCCCGGTCATCAGCCAGATCGGCGGCACGGCGGAGCATGGCGTGGTCCTGAGCCTGGCCCCAAGCCCCACCGAGCAGGGCGCTGCCGCGGGCAGAATGGTGGCAAGGCTGCTCAAAGGGGAGAAGCCTGCCAGCATCCCGGTGGAGGTCCCCCGCATGGTCGAGCTGGTCGTTAATCTGAAGGAGGCCGGCAACCTCGGGATCAAGGTGCCCATCGATCTGATATCAGACGCCACCAAGGTGATAAAATGAACATCTTTGCCGGCATGAACCTCAAGACGCGGGCGGTCGTTGCGACCGCCGGCATCATACTGCTGATCCTGGGATTGACGACGCTCATCAATGTCTTCACGGCCACCAGCCGGTACAAGGACGCGTTGATGGAGAAGGTCACGGCGATGGCTGAGGGGACCCGGAAGGACATCAGCAAGGCCCTGGGGTTCGGCATTCCGCTCAACTCGCTCGGGGGCATGGCCGAGCAGCTGGCCGCGCTGGTCCAGGAAGATAAGGACCTGTCGCAGGCCATGATCATGGACATGAACGGCAAAGTGCTGTATGCAAGCCTGGCCGGCACAGAAAATACGGTCAGGGACGACGAGGCCAGCAAAAAAGCCCTTACCGCGACGGGGGAGATGACGCAGTCCTACAGCGACGTTTCCGGCAGTCATTATGAAAAGGTCATTCCCCTGATGGCGGCGGACGGAAAGAAGGTCGGTGTTTTCCGCATCGCGCTCAAAGGTGAAGCCGTGAACCGGCAGATCCGGGGGCTGCTCCTGTCGTCGCTCATTGTGGGACTGGTCAGCTTCCTCGCCGCCACGATCCTTGTTTATTTCCTGGTCGGCAAAGTGATAACCGACCCCATCGCCGAGCTGTCGAGGACCGCCGGCAGGATGGCTGCCGGCGATCTCTCGCAGGAGATCGTCATCGAAGGCAAGACCGAGATCGCTACCCTGGGCGCTGCCATCAATACGATGTCCCTGAACCTCCGGGAGATCCTGGGCAGGATCATGCAGACCGGCACCAGCCTGGGAGATGCGCTTAAGATGCTGACCGGTGCTGCACAGAAAATGACGCTGGGGGCGCGGGGCCAGCAGGAGGCGACAGAGCAGACGGCCATGACGGTGAACGAGATGGTCGCCTCGATCCGTGGTGTGGCGGAGCATGCCGGGGACATGTCGCAGTCCGCGGCGAACGCCTCCTCTTCGGCCACCGAGATGGCCTCGTCATCCGAGGAGGTCGCCCGGAACGCGGGGACCCTTTCCCGGGCCGTCGAAGAAACAGCATCGTCCATCAATGAGATGCTGGCATCCATCAGGCAGGTGTCGGAGAATACGGAGACGCTCTCGGCCTCGGCCGAGCAGACGTCGTCATCCATTACCGAGATGAGTGTGTCGGTGAAAGAGGTGGAGCAGCGCGCGGTGGAGTCGGCCCGGCTGGCCGAAAAGGTCGCAGCCGAGGCATCGGACCGCGGGATGGCAGCTGCAGCCGAGGCGAGCAAGGGCATGGACCGCATCAAGGAAGCGGTCGAAGCAACGGCCGATGTGGTCAACCGCCTGGGCAAGCGTTCTCAGGAGATCGGCCAGATCCTGAAGGTGATCGACGAAGTGACGGACCAGACGGGCCTCCTGGCGCTGAACGCGGCAATTCTTGCAGCGCAGGCCGGTGAGCACGGCAAGGGTTTTGCCGTGGTCGCCGAGGAGATCAAGGAACTGGCGGAGCGCACCGCGGCGTCCACGCAGGAGATCGTGAGCCTCATCGCTTCCGTGCAGGAGGAGACCGCCCAGAGCGTTCAGGCAATGGCACGGGGGCTGAAAGCGGTCGAAGCGGGTGCAGCCCTGGTCACGGTGACGAGCGATGTGCTCGAGCAGGTCGCCGAAAGTTCGCGGCAGGCCTCGGGCATGGCGCGCGCCATCGAGAAGACCACGGCAGAACAGGCACGCGGTCTGGCGCAGATCACGGATGCCTCCATCGGCATTGCCAACCAGATCGAGCAGATCGCTGCGGCCATGCAGGAGCAGCGGCGCGGCAGCGAGCGGATCGCCCAGGCTGCGGAGCAGATGCGCGAGGTCACCCGGCAGGTGACCACGGCGTCGCAGGAGCAGACAGCCGGCAGCAGGCAGATCGCGAACGCGGTCGAGTCGGTGACCACGCAGGCAGCGCAGGTCGCGCGCTCCACGTCGGAACAGAGCCTTGGGGCGCAACAGATCAGCAAGGCCGTGGAAAGCATCCAGAAGGTCACGCAGGACAACGTCGATGTTTCGATCGAAATGGATATGGCCGTCCAGACGCTCAAGTCACGCGCCGATTCCCTCCAGTCGGAGCTGGCGCGGTTCAAGTTCTAGGCAACTATTCAATACATCTGAGCCCAGATCGTTACCTCAGAGAAAAACCTGTTTATCCGCGGATTTCGCAGATGGCCAATAGTAGGAGCTTCTCAGCGAGGCAGATCGTTAAAAAATGAATCATTTTTTTAATCCGTGAAATCAGCGGATAATCATTCACCTGAGCAGTTCCAGCTTTAGACTCCTTTTCAGCAGGCAGCGCTCAACACAGCGGGGGAATCATGCGCGTAGGGATACGACAGAAACTGATCTTCATGATCTTCGCTGGGTTGTTCGT
>JBGQDI010000136.1:0-6872 GCA_041495765.1 Nitrospirota bacterium | reverse complement strand
CTGAAGGAGATCGTGGCAGCGCTGCCCGACGAGAATCTCATCTATCTCGGCGACACGGCGCGGGTCCCCTACGGCATCCGTTCGGCCGAGACCGTCACGCGCTACAGCTTCGAGAACACGCAGTTCCTGCTTTCCCAGGAGATCAAGATGCTGGTCGTTGCCTGCAACACGGCGTCGGCCGTCAGCCTGGAGGCGGTGAAAAAGGAGTTTCCGCTGCCGGTCATCGGCGTGTTGGAGCCCGGCGCCCGGGCAGCGGTCCGGGAGTCCAGGACCGGCCGGATCGGCATCATCGGGACCGAGGCAACGATCGCGAGCGGTGCCTACGAAAAAGCGATCACGCGGCTCGATGCCGGGATCAGGGTCCACAGCCTCGCCTGTCCGCTCTTTGTCCCGCTCGTCGAAGAAGGCTGGGTGGACAACGAGGTGGCCCTGCTCGTGGCAAAGACCTACCTGGACCCCTTCAAGGCGGCCGGGATTGACACCCTGTTGCTTGGCTGCACGCATTACCCGCTGCTCAAGGACGTGATCCACCGCGTGCTCGGCCCCGGCATCACCCTTATCGATTCGGCGACCGAGACGGCCAGGGAAGTGGCGGACGTGCTCGAAAAGCTCAAATGGAAGAAGCCCGTCAAGGAACGCACCATGCGAAAATATTTTGTGACCGATACGCCTGCGCGGTTCGAAAAGATCGGCAAACGTTTTCTCGGCGATGAACTGCTGCGTGCCGAGCAGGTGAAGGTAGGGGGGATGTAGTGCTGAAGACCAGGATCGACCAGGATACACTGCACCAGGCGAGCGGCAGCAAACTTGACCGGGTGCGCGAGACCAAAAAGGAATGCGGGCATACCCGGAAAGCGCTGCCGAACTATCTGAAGGGCCATCTGTTCAGGTTCCAGGTGCGCAGGGTCGAGCGGCACCTCAAGGCCTGCCCGATCTGTACCTCCGAACTTCATTCGCTGCATTATGCCGCCGACACGAAGCAGCTGCTGAAGGACATCACACCGTCCGAGGGCATGGCCGCCCGGGTGGAGTCGCTCTTCTCGTTCCTGGGAAGGCTTCGCATATTTCTCTACCGGCCGCTCTGGATACTCCTGATCGCCGTTGCCGTCGGCTACCTCTATTTCTTCGTCATCGTTCCGTCCCGCCACGATCCGGAACTGGAAAGCATCGAGCGGTCGCTTCCCGCAGCCGTGGTCACTGCTCCGGCGGCGACGTCCCTCGCAGCCTCCGGCCCTGCCGCAGCTGCGGCCCCGGCGCCTGCCGCGGCACCGGTGCCGGCAGCAGCCCCGGCGGTGAAAGCCCCCGCACCCTCCCCGGTCCCTTCCGTGGAGCCGCTGGCAATCACGATCACACCCGATGATCAGTCATCAATGCGGCGCATCAACGATGTCATGAAGGGCCACGCACGGCTTCGAAAATTGCGCTTTACCGATACGCTGCGGGAAGTGTCGGGAAGCCTCACCCCCGGCGAACTCCAAACGCTGTTCGGCCGCTTGGAGCAGGCAGGCAAGGTGAGTTACAGCAAAAAACGGCTCAGCGCCTTATCAACGTCGGAGCTGGTCCCCTTCGTCATGAAACTGAAGGATGCGCCGAAGGATGCTCCGTCGGCACATGCGAAGCAGCCTTCTGCTGCCATTGCGGAGAGGCCCGCTCCGGTTCCGGCTGCCGCACCTCCGCAGCCTGCGGTCTCCGCTCCTACCCCGTCTGCTCAACCCTAAGAGCAGGCTGCCGGGGCGCTTTCCCGGAATGCCCTTGCCGGGCGTCTTGCATCAGAGGAGTGGATCGGGGCCATATGCCTTCTCTCACTACATACCAGGAAACCATCGAGTATCTTTTCGGCCTGCAGAAGCATGGCGTCAAGCTTGGTCTTTCGAACAGTATCCGACTGCTGGAGCTCATGGGTGCGCCACACCGCGCCTTCCGCTCGGTCCATATCGCCGGAACGAACGGCAAGGGATCGACCGCTGCGTTCCTGAGCACCATGCTGCAGGCAGCCGGTTACCGGGTGGGGCTCTATACCTCGCCGCACCTGATCAGCTTCACCGAACGGATGCGCATCAACGGTGTTCCCGTCACGGAAGCAAGGGTCGTCGAGCTTGCCCAGCGAGTACGGGAACGCGCGTCCCTTCCTGCTGTCGGCGGCGGGGCCGCCGTTCCGACGTTCTTTGAGGTCACCACCGCCATGGCATTTACCTGGTTCGCCGAGGAACGGGTGGACCTGGCCGTGATCGAGGTCGGCATGGGCGGCAGGCTCGATGCTACGAACGTGATCACGCCGCTCCTTTCGGTCATCACGAACATCGATCTGGAGCATATGGAATTTCTCGGCACGACGCTCGAACAGATCGCCGTTGAAAAAGCAGGGATCATCAAGCAGGGAGTGCCGGTGGTGACCGGCGTGGTGCAGCCCGAGGTGGTCGCGGTCCTGGAGCGCGAAGCTGCCGCAAAACAGGCCCCGCTCTGCCGGCTGGGGAAGGACTTTTTCCCGGAGAACGTCGTGGCCGCCGGAACGCAGGTCTTCGACTATCACGGCCGCAGGAACTCCTTCCCTGCTCTGGAGATCGCGATGATCGGCCGCTATCAGATCGACAACGCCTGCCTGGCCATGGCCGCGATGGAGGCCCTGCAGGAGGCCGGGGTGGCTGTCGGCGAGGAAGCCCTGCGCCGCGGTCTTGCGCAGACCCGGTGGGAAGGCCGTCTTGAGCGTGTCGCCCTGCGGCCCGATATCTTCCTGGACGGGGCGCATAACCCGGCCTCGGCGGCTCAGCTGGCCGCTGCGGTCAGGGACCTGAAGCGGTCCTACCAAAAGCTGGTGCTGGTCATCGGGGTCCTGGGCGACAAGGACCACGCCGGGATCCTCTCGCAGCTCGTGCCGCTGGCGGACCTGGTGATCGTTACGAAGCCGGACTATTCCCGGGCCATGAATGTCGAAGCGCTGGCAACAGCGATCCGGCAGCAGCATGGTTCCGTGGAAACGACCGATACGGTGGGGGCGGCTATCTCGCTTGCCCGCCGCCGGGCAGCACCGGACGATCTGGTGCTCGTCACAGGGTCGCTCTATGTCGTCGGTGATGCCCGTGCCGTATTTCAGGACCCGGACCCGGAAGCGCCCGCGCTGCAGGGGCTCAAGGGATGATGGGCGAGCAGCACGTCGAATTTAACCGCCGAGACGCGGAGGCGCAGAGAAGGTCCTTATTGGAACCGATAGGCATTTCTCTGCGTCTCCGCGTCTCGGCGGTGGAAAAATATTTTTTACAGGATCTTCTCGAAAACGACAGCTCAGTGCGAATATGAGATTTGCGACCGCTTCCATACTTTTCCTTCTTCTCTGCACCGGCATGCTGACCGGACCCTCCCGCCACGCCTGCGCCGAGGAAGCGAAGAAGACGCTGGTCTCGGTGAATGCGGACAAACTCGACTATGACCGCGTGAACGATGTCTATACCGCGGTCGGCAATGTGAAGATCGAGCAGGAAGGGATGCTCCTGCAGGCCGACCGTGTCGTGCTGAACAATAAAACGGGCGTAGCTGAAGCCGAAGGCAGGGTGTTCCTGAACCAGAAGGGAGATGCTATCAGCGCCGAACGGCTTACCGTCGACACCAACACCGGCGCTGCCCGGATCACCAAGGGCGATCTTTTTCTGGATAAGGACAATTATCACCTGAAGGGTGAGAAGATCGAGCGGAAATCCGAGTCTGTCTACCGGATCGAGAATGGAACATTCACCACGTGCGACCAGGGAGAGTGGTACCTGAAGGCCGACCAGATCGACGTCGACCTTGAGCGGTACGCAACGGCGCACGGTGCATCGTTCAACATGGCCGGGCTGCCCGTATTGTATACGCCCTATCTCCTCTTTCCCGTGAGGAGGCAGAGCGGCCTGCTCATGCCCGAGATGGGCCACAGCAGCAGTGAAGGTTTTCTGCTGAAAAACACCCTGTTCTGGGCCATATCGGACTACCAGGACATGACGTTCACGTCCGACTATCGCTCCAAGCACGGCCTTGGCACGGGCGTCGAGTACCGCTACGTGAATTCCCGCGACTCGTCGGGCGGCCTCTCGTACAACTATTTCGACACCAGCCATGTGGTCACCGTCGCCACCACAACGGTCACCCCGCTGGAGAACCCTCCTTCGACGAGGTGGGAGCTCAAGTTCCAGCACGACGAGGAGATCGCCGAAGATCTAACCATGCGGGCCGATATCAGGCTGGTGAGCGACGAGTTCTATTATCGTGACCTTGAGCGAAAGCTCGAGCTGCGGTCCCTGCCGTATCTTGACTCGAATGCGTTCTACGTCGAGCGCTGGGACATGGCCTCCCTGTACCTCCTCGGCCAGTACTCGATCAATCTCACCCAGGAGAACGATGCAACGCCCCAGAAGCTTCCCGAACTGCGCTACAACATATTTCAGGAAAAGATCGCCGGGCCCCTGTATCTCAGCCTTGACGGATCTGCGGTGAACTTTACGGTGGCTTCCGGCGGCGGGGTGCGCCGCGTGGATGTCATGCCGCAGCTCACCGCAGCCTTCGGCGGGGGCGGATTCGGTTTTACCCCGCGGGCCGGGGTGCGGACGACCTACTACAGTGCCGGCACCGGTACCGCCGGAGTGCTCGGATCCCACGCCGACGAGCCGGTGAGCCGGACCTACTCTTTTGCCGGTGCGGACCTGAATGCCCGCATCTCGAAGGTCTATGGACAGGATAAAGATGCCGGGATCGGACGGATACGGCACTCCATCGAACCCACCCTTTCGTACTCCTATATTCCCCCGGTCGACCAAACGGATCCGGTGACCCTGCTCCCGCTGATCCGCCAGTTCGACGCCGTGGACACGGTGACCAAGCAGAACATGGTCACTGCCACGCTGGTCAACCGGCTGACGGCACATTACAAGGATGCCGCCGGGTTCACCACCTATGACCTGTTCGTCTTCCGGGTGGCCCAATCCTATGAACTGAACTCGGCGGGGACCTCCTCCTCCACGCGCTCCCGCTCCGATATCACCAGCGAGTTCTTCTGGAGGACCCCGAAGCTGCTGAAGGTCTCCGCCAACGTCAAGTACGATACCTACACGGGCAATTATACTTCGTCGAACCTGAGCGTGGATGTTACTCCCGAAGGAATGAACTTCGATCTGACCCACCGGTTCCTGAAGGCAACACCGGACAACAAGAGGACCGAATTCCTCATCGGCGGCGCCGGCTTTACGGCCGGTCCCTGGCGTTTCCAGACACAGTTCTGGCGCGACATGGAGAATGGAAAAACAACGCAGCGGGAATTGGGCGCACATTATGCGTCGCAGTGCTGGGGATTCGGTGTATCCTATACCCAACGACCCGGCGATACCCAGTACCTGATGACGCTGGAGCTCAAGGGTCTGGGCGAGATGAAGCTGCTGTAGCGCGGCAGGGAGGCTGTCATGGGAGATGAGGTGGTTGTCCTGATCACCGCGAGTTCGGCCGACGAAGCGGCGAAGATCGGCAGCGCGCTGGTGGAAGAGCATCTGGTCGCCTGCGCGAACATCGTCGTCGGCATCCGGTCCCTCTTCTTCTGGGACGGCAAGACCCGGGACGAGCAGGAAACGCTCATGATCTGCAAGAGCCGGTCCGTGCTCATGGACCGGATCGTCGTCCGCGTGAAGCAGCTCCACTCCTACACCGTCCCCGAGGTCATCGCGCTGCCCATCGTGGCAGGCTCGAAAGAGTACCTCGATTGGGTGAAAGAGACCGCGACGGGATGACCCGATCGGGATGGTTTTTCCGGCAAACTCGATCCGCGCCGCGCTTTAACCACTGACCGGGAACCGTCCGTGCTCGCATCGTTTAAGTGGTCATTGCCACGCCAAGGTGAAAGATGAGAACTCCTCCGCCCATCCCGGCTTTTATCCTCGTAGAGATCCTGGTAGCCCTTTTCGTACTATCAACTATGGGAGCTCTGCCGGATACCGTTGCTTCCCATTTCAATGCAGCAGGGAAACCGAACGGGTTCATGTCGCAGGAAGAGTATACCAAGTTCATGCTGCTGTTCGCTGTCGGCATCCCGGCCCTGCTGGTCAGTGCACTGTCGCTGGCGTTGCGCTTCGCATCGGGGATGATCAATATCCCGAACAGGGCCTATTGGCTGTCCGATCAGAACCGGAGCAGCACCGTGCAATTCTTAAAAGGCCATATGGCCTGGTTCGGTACGATCATCTCGCTTTTCACGGCCTACGTTCATTGGCTTTTGCTGAAGGCCAATTCATTCCAGCCGCCCCGGTTGCCGCTCGCACCGCTTTTCATCGGACTGGGAACATTCGTCGGCATCGAGCTGTTCTGGGGCATATGGTTGATCGTAAGATTCAGGCGGGTGCCGAAAGTCTGAAGAAGAAAACGCACCGTTGATCTACCGCATGTTTTTCAAGAGAGAGCCATGAAACCTTCACACGATCGAGCAAGATCACTTGGAGATAATGTCAGCTTTGTCACCATGATCCTTGCTGCCCGGGAAGATCAGGCCATGCGGGAGATATTGGACACCATCCTTCTTTTGCCAATCTCCCAGCGCAGGTCATTAATAAACACCCTGGTCGCCGATATGAAAAAGAAGGCGGCTCCGACCGATTTCATAGAGGCGATCGCCTATCTTCAAGACGACGAAGTAGCTCAAAAAGTACGTGAAGCACTGCAAGGATAGCCTGATAGTATCATCCGACCAAAGCCCCGCCAGGCAGTCAGGGCTCGTGAAGACCGCTGCAACAGCGCTCTTACACAAAAAGACCGGCGATATCATCATCGCCGGCCTTGAACACGCGATAGTTGTTGTTCTTTTCGTGTCATCCGCCGAGATACCCGCCGGAAAAATCCGGGTCCTTGCCGATCTCGGGCGGCCG